>NZ_JBIVNJ010000013.1:0-199654 GCF_044753585.1 Streptomyces sp. NPDC088354
GACGTCATCCCACAGCAGGTCAGGCATCACGCCATGCTGCCTTGCCACTCACCGAAACGCAGCCCGATTCCCTTGACGAAACCCATAGGGGCACCTTTGCGCGGACGGCAGGTCGTGTCAGCATGGAAACGGTCCGGGGACGCCGTCAGGGCGCCTCGAGATGAACACAAGGAGCGTTGCGATGACGCACGCCGTTTCGGCTGCCCAGGCGCCTGCCCAGCCCGCGTCCGACAGCAGCAGGGCGCTGTACGGGGGCAAGGGGACCCGCCGCATCACGGTCCGGGACATCGCCGCCGCCAAGGAGCGCGGCGAGAAGTGGCCCATGCTCACCGCCTACGACGCGATGACCGCCTCCGTCTTCGACGAGGTCGGCATCCCCGTTCTGCTGGTCGGCGACTCGATGGGCAACTGCCACCTCGGCTACGACAGCACCGTCCCGGTCACGCTGGACGAGATGACGATGCTCGCCGCCGCCGTCGTGCGCGGCACCAAGCGCGCGATGGTGATCGGCGACCTGCCCTTCGGCTCGTACCAGGAGGGCCCGACGCAGGCACTGCGCACCGCGACCCGCCTGCTGAAGGAGGCCGGTGTCGGCGCCGTGAAACTGGAGGGCGGCGAGCGTTCCGCCCACCAGATCGAGCTGCTGGTCCAGGCCGGCATCCCCGTGATGGCCCACATCGGCCTCACCCCGCAGTCGGTCAACGCCTTCGGCGGCTACACCGTCCAGGGCCGCGGCGAGGAGGCGGCGCAGCAGCTGCTGCGCGACGCCAAGGCCGTGCAGGACGCGGGCGCCTTCGCCGTCGTCCTGGAGCTGGTCCCGGCGGAGCTGGCCGCGGAGGTCACCCGCAGTCTGCACATCCCGACGGTCGGCATCGGCGCCGGCGCGGAGTGCGACGCCCAGGTGCTGGTGTGGACCGACATGGCGGGGATGACGGGCGGCCGCGTGCCGCGCTTCGTCAAGCAGTACGCCGCCCTGCGCGAGACGCTCGGCGACGCCGCGAAGGCCTTTGCGGAGGACGTGACCGGCGGCGCCTACCCCGCCGCGGAGCACAGCTTCCACTGAGGTCCGCCACCGAGGTCCGGCCCACCGAGGACCCCCCTGTGCGGCGGTGCGCCCTGCCGCCTGCTTCCGCCCCGGGAATCCCCCTCCCCGGGGCGGAAGTTTTTTCCGGGACGGTTGAGTACACCCGGCCCCCCGCGCGTATGAGTGGGCAACCGCCCACCAGGGGGCGGTTGCACCGACCAGGAATGCCGGGGGCCTTGGCATGAGCCTTAGCAAGCTGCACCGATCAGTGATCGCGGGGGCCTTCGCCGCCGCGATGCTGATCGCTGCCACCGCCTGCAACGCGAGCGGCGGCAGCGGCCCCCCGGTGGACGCGGTCCTTCCCCTCCCCTCCGCCCCGCAGTCGGCGGTGGGACTGCGGACCGTGGACAACGCCCAGCTGGGCACCCTCGTCACCGACAACCAGGGTTGGGTCCTCTACCGCTTCGACCAGGACAAGAACGTCCCGCCGACCTCGACCTGCGCCGGCCCGTGCGCGACCCGGTGGCAGCCGGCCGCCGCGGTCTCGGACACCCAGGTGCAGGGCGTGGACCAGAACCTGGTCGGCAGCGTCAAGCGTCCTGACGGTTCCCTCCAGCTCACGCTCAACGGCTGGCCGCTCTACCGCTTCACGGGCGACAAGAACCCGGGCGACACCAGGGGCCAGGGCCTGGACAGGGTCTGGTTCGCGGCCGACATCCAAGGCGGGAAGGCCGTGCCCGGTGCACGGGCGAAGAGCGCCACCACCCAGAACGGGTCGGACGGATACTGATGGGACAGCAGGCATTGCGAGGACTCGACCCGCAGCGATCAGTAGGGCAGGATGCGCTAGTGGCCGACCATCGCTCAGGTGGGGTCCCCGAAGAGGACCTCATGCGGGCGCTCTACCGCGAACACGCGGGCGCGCTCTTCGCATACGTCCTTCGGCTGGTCGGCGGTGACCGATACCTCGCCGAGGACGTCGTGCAGGAAACCCTCCTGCGCGCGTGGAAGAGTGCGTCCCGGCTCGACCCCGGCGCCCGGTCATTGCGGCCCTGGTTGGTGACGGTCGCCCGAAGGATCGTGATAGACGGCCACCGCAGCCGTCAGGCACGGCCCCCGGAGGCCTCCCCGGCCGCCCTCGACCAGCTCCCGGCCGAGGACGAACTCGAACGCTCCCTGAGGCTGATGACGATCTCCGACGCACTGGAAGATCTCACCGAGGCCCACCGCCAGGTGCTGATCGAAACGTACTTCAAGGGCCGGACGGTCAACGAGGCCGCGGCGGCGCTGGGGGTACCGCCCGGCACCGTGCGCTCGCGGGTCTTCTATGCCCTCCGCTCGCTGAAAATCGCTCTTGAGGAAAGGGGTGTGACCACCTCGTGACGGTCTACGGTTACGGTTCCGGGGCGGGTACGCCTCACGACCCGCACGTCGACGTCGGGGCCTACGTCCTCGGCGTGCTCGACGACGCCGACATGGCGCGCTTCGAGGAACATCTCGCCATCTGCCACCAGTGCGGGCAGCAGCTCGACGAGCTGAGCGGGCTCGTGCCCGTGCTCGCCGAACTCGCCCCCGCAGGGGCCGGCGCACCGCTGCCGTCCAGCGACGACGCGGTCCTCGGCAAGCTGCTCGGCAAGGTCTCCGACGAGCGCAGGACCCGCGCCCGGCGCAGGATGTTCGCCCTCGCCGCATCGGTCGCCCTGATCATCGGCGGCCCGACGGTGGCGGTGCTGGCCTCCGGCGGCTCGGACACCCCGGCGACGCACGCCTACGCCCAGGAGTTCAAGAGCTCCGACAGCTCCACGGGCGTCAAGGCCACGGTCGGCGTCAACGAGAAGAAGTGGGGCAGCGAGGTCGGGCTCAACCTCTCCGGCGTCCAGGGCCCGCTCACCTGCCGCCTCGTCGCCATCGGCAAGGACGGCTCCCAGCAGACCGTCTCCACCTGGAGCGTCCCCACGGCGGGCTACGGCACCTCCGCCCAGCCGCAGCCGCTGACGCTCGACGGGTCGGCGGGGATGCAGCCGGACGACATCGCGCGCTTCGACGTCATCACGGCGCAGGGGCAGCGGCTGGTGTCGGTGAACGTCTGAGCCCCACGGGGCCGACGGCCGGAGGGGAACGCGCGGCGCGCGTCCCCCTCCGGCCGTTCGCTGCCCGGGCGCCGGTGAGGACGGGGCGGAGCCGCCGTCGACGACCGCGGGCCGGGCCGAACCCGGCCGCCCTGCCGCGACCGCGAGACCGAAGAGTCCGGCCACACGATCGGGCGGCGGCGCCGGCGGACGCGGGCGCTGCGGCGGGATGCCGACGCCGGCGGACTTCCGGGGTACGCGCCGACCGCCCGTCGGCGCCGCGTCGGCACGATATCGGTGTCATGTCAGCGGACCCGGCGACAGTGGGGGCATGACACAGCGAGACGTGAAGAGCGCGGACGCCGCCGTGAGGGTGCGGGGACTCGTGAAGCGCTACGGGGAGACGAAAGCCCTCGACGGAGTGGACCTGGAGGTGCGGCAGGGGACCGTGCTCGGGGTGCTGGGACCGAACGGGGCCGGGAAGACGACGCTGGTGCGCATCCTGTCCACGCTGATCCGGCCCGACGCGGGCACGGCGATGGTGGCGGGGTACGACGTGTTGACGCAGCCGCGGCAGCTGCGGCGGGTGATCGGGCTCACCGGGCAGTACGCCTCGGTGGACGAGTCGCTGTCGGGCCGCGAGAACCTGTACATGATCGGCCGGCTGCTCGACCTGCCGCGCCGCGAGGCCCGGTCGCGGGCCGACGAGCTGCTGGAGCGGTTCTCGCTCACCGAGGCGGCCCGCAAGCCCGCCAAGGAGTACTCCGGCGGTATGCGCCGCCGCCTGGACCTGGCGGCGTCCATGATCGGCCGCCCGGCCGTGCTCTACCTGGACGAGCCGACGACCGGCCTGGACCCCCGCACCCGCAACGAGGTGTGGGACGAGGTGCAGAACATGGTCGCGGAAGGGTCGACCGTGCTGCTGACCACGCAGTACATGGAGGAGGCCGAGAAGCTCGCCCACGAGCTGACGGTCATCGACCGCGGCCGGGTCATCGCCGGCGGCCGGGTCGAGGAGCTCAAGGCCAAGGTCGGCGGCCGCACCCTGCAGGTGCGGCCGGTCGACCCGGGCACGCTGGACGCCATGGCGACCGCCCTCGGCACGGGGGCGCAGGCCGTCCCGGACCACGCGCGCGGCGTGCTCAACGTGCCGATCATCAGCGACGAGCAGCTGACCGGGATCGTGGCCGCACTCGGCACGCACGGCTTCGCGATCGCCGGCATCGACACCCATCTGCCCAGCCTGGACGAGGTGTTCCTGGCCGTCACGCACGGCAGCGGCACCGCCAAGGACCGAGAGGAACTCGCCGCATGACCGCCATCACCGCCCCCGCCGCGCCCACCGCCGCGGCCGTGGACGCCGATCCGCGGATCGGGCTGCGGGCCAACCTCCGGCACGTCGGCGCCCTCGTGCGGCGCAACGTCCTGCAGATCCGGCAGGACCCGGAGTCGATGTTCGACGCGCTGCTGATGCCGATCGTCTTCACGCTGCTGTTCGTGTACGTCTTCGGCGGCGCGCTGGAGGGCAGCCAGGAGAAGTACGTCAACTACATGGTGCCGGGCCTGATGGCCATGATGGGCATGAACATCGCGATGGCCGTCGGCACGGGCGTCAACTCGGACTTCAAGACCGGGGTCATGGACCGCTTCCGGACCATGCCGATCGCCCGCTCCTCCGTGCTGATAGCGAAGATCGTCGTCGAGATCGGCCGGGCCCTGGTCGCCACGGTCATCCTGCTCGCGATGGGCTTCATTCTGGGCCTGCACGTGGACAACGGCGTCTTCGGCCTGGTGAGCGCGGTGGCGCTCTCCCTGACCTTCGGTGCCTCGCTGATGTGGGTCTTCATCCTCCTGGGTCTGGTCGCCCGGACCCCCCAGTCCGTCCAGGGGCTGTCCATGATCGTCGTCCTGCCGCTGCAGTTCGGAAGCTCGATCTTCGCCAAGCCCACGACCATGCCGGGCTGGCTGGAGGCCTTCACCCGCTACAACCCGCTGTCCAACCTCGCGGACGCCTCCCGCAACCTCATCAACGGGGGCGCGGTGGCGCACTCGGTGATGATGACGCTGATGTGGGCGGTGGGCATCACGGTGATCAGCGCGCCGCTGGCGGTGGCGAGGTTCCGCAACAAGACCTGATCCTGGAGACATGGACCCCGTCGAGGCGCTGGACCGGATCGCCTTCCTGCTGGAGCGGGACGGCGCCCCGACGTACCGGGTACGGGCCTTCAGGGGCGCCGCCGCCGCGGTCGCCGCGTTGCCGCCGGACGAGCTCCGGCGGCGCGCGGCCGTTCCCGGCGGCCTGGAGGAGATCAAGGGGCTCGGCCCGAAGACCGCCGCCGCCGTGCGGGAGGCGCTCGCGGGCGCCCGGCCCGGCTATCTCACCCGGCTGGAGGAGGGCGGCGGAACGGATGCCGTGCCCCGGCCCGAGGGGAACGCGGGGCAGCGGCTGCGGGCGGCGCTGCGCGGCGACTGCCATCTGCACTCCGACTGGTCCGACGGCGGCAGCCCGATCGAGACCATGGCCCGCACGGCGGCCGCGCTCGGCCACGAGTGGGCGGTGCTCACCGACCACTCCCCGCGGCTGACCGTCGCCCGCGGCCTGACCGCGGACCGGCTCCGGGCCCAACTCGCGGTCGTCGCCGAACTGAACGAGCGGCTGCCCCCGCCCTTCCGGCTGCTGACCGGCATCGAGTGCGACATCCTCGCGGACGGATCACTCGACCAGAGCGCGGACCTGCTGGACCGGCTGGACGTGGTGGTCGCCTCCGCCCACTCCAAACTGCGCATGGAACGCGACGAGATGACCCGGCGCCTGGTCTCCGCCGTCAGCAACCCGCTGGTGGACGTGCTCGGCCACTGCACGGGCCGCCTGGTGCGCGGCAAGTCCCGCCCCGAGTCGGAGTTCGACGCGGACCTGGTCTTCGCCGCCTGCGAGCGCTTCGGTGTGGCGGTGGAGATCAACAGCCGCCCCGACCGCCTCGACCCGCCCCGCCGGCTCCTGCGCAAGGCGGTGGACGCCGGCGTCCTGTTCGCCGTCGACAGCGACGCCCACGCGCCCGGCCAGCTCGACTGGCAGATCTTCGGCTGCGCCCGTGCCGAGGAGTGCGGCGTCCCGCCGGAGCGGGTGGTCACCACGTGGGACGCGGACACCCTGTTGCGCTGGACCCGCACCCGGCAGGTGCCGGCCGGGGCGGCTCAGGCCTGAGCCGGGGTCCGCTCGGCGGGGCTCCCGACGAGACCCCGCAGAGCGCTGGTGTCCGGCCCCGCCCCGTCCTGCGGGTCGATGGCGGCGTCCACCGCGCGGTCCAGGGCGGCGTGCAGGCCCTCGTCGAACTCCAGGTGCCTGCCGCGCTCCCAGTCCAGCTCCCAGCGGACCCGGCCGTCCTCGGCCAGCGCCGCGAGGGCGAGGGAGTACAGCGCGTCGGCGGCGTCGGCGCGGGCCCTGGCCCGCAGGGAGTCGTCGAGCAGCATGTGGCCCCCGTAGCCGGGGCGCGGCATGCAGTCGACGATCTCCGGCCACTTCGAGGCGTCGACGGCGTCCAGAAGTGCCCCGAGGTCCGCCGGTCCCCGCAGGGCCGCGCGGGCGGCCCGCAGCAACGGAGCCGTCTCGGCGTCGAGTTCCGCCGATCCCACCGCCACGGCCAGTTCCCGCCAGGGCAGCTGACGCATTCCCACCGCCCAGGGCAGCGCCCGCACCGTCTGCGCGGCGGTGCCGGCGGGATCCACGAGGAGGCCGATCGCCGCGCGCCGCGTCTCCTCGGGGCGTGACCCGCCGAGGTCGGCGGGCAGCGCCTCGATCGCCGCGACCCGTTCGCGCATCGGCGGGTGCGAGTCGTAGGGCGAGCTCTTCTCACGCGGCGGGTCCGCGAGCAGGCGCCCCTCCTCCTCGCGCCAGGTGTCGCTGTCCAGGAACGCGGCGAACCCGGAGTGCACCTCCTCGACCGGGGGGAGGAGCCCGAGCCCCGCGTCGATGCCGATGCCGGCGTACTCGCGGATGTAGCGGGTGTGCGCGGCGGCGAGCAGCGGGATGCGGCGGAGCGCGGCGGCGGTGGTGTCCCGCCCGGCGAAGCGCGCGGCGGCGCGGTCCGCGGCAAGTTCGCCGAGGCGTGCCTCGGCCTGGGTCATCCGCAGGCAGAAGCGCGCGTACCCGGCGAACAGCGAGCCCATCGCGTGGCCGATGGAGTGGCCGTCCTCGGCGTACCGTTCCATGATCCGCAGCAGGCCCACGCGGTTGCGGGCGGCCAGGCCCGACAGGAGGGTGTCACCCCGGGCGAAGTGGCCGAGTTCATGGGCGACGACCGTGTCGAGTTGACGCTCCGTCAAGCCGACCAGGTACGGGACGCCCAGCGCCATACGCCGCTGTCCGGGAACGAGCCCGAGCACCCAGGAACTCTGCCAGACCGCGGCCACCGGCTCCGCCACGAGCCAGAGCTCGACGGGGGCCACCGTGCCCACGGCCGCGGCCACCGCACGGATCCGCGCCCACAGCTCCGGTTGCTCGTCCTCGGTCACCCGCACGCCCGCGGGCCGGTGACGGTTGGCACCCCGGACGGAGGCGACCAGTCCCGACACCACCGGTGAGGCGAAGGCGACGCTGACGCCCAGGAAGACGACCACCGCGTACCCCTGCTTCATCGCGGCCCCGGCGAGGGCGACGTTCACGGTGACGATCGCCGCGAGCAGGCCGAGGCTCATGGCGTAGAAGCCGAGCAGGAACGCGAGCAGCCGGAGGGCGTGCAGGAACGCGCGCATGGCGGAAGGGATCTCCTGAGGAGCGGGGAATCACGGGCGGTGGCGGCCGAGTGGCGACGCGCCATCGTATGCGGGCACCGGCCGCCGCTCAACGGCCTTTCCCCACGGAGTGCCGGTCCTCTTCGGCGAGGTCACGGCGGGCGCAGGCGCAGCACCGTGGTGAGGGCGTGGCGGCCGGCGCCCTGGAGGATCTCGACGGGGAGGGGGGCGGGCAGCGGGCGGTAGGGGGTGCCGTCGTCGAGGGCCGCCGTGGCGGGGCGAGCGGGGGTGAGCAGGGTGGCGAGTTGGGCGCGCAGGGGGGCGTCGAGCGGGGCGGAGGCCAGCGGGCCGTCGCCGAGGTCGAGGACGAGCGCGCGCGGGGTACGGGGGGTGCCGGTGAAGCCGATGGCGACGGCGTCCTGCGGGACGGAGTGCCGGAGCTTGAGCCAGTCGCGGCGGCCGGGCCGGTAGCGCTGGGCACGCCCCTTGACGACCAGGCCCTCGATGCCCGAGTCGGCCAGGGAGGCGTACCAGTGCAGCGCTTCGGCCCGGTCGGTGGTCGCGGGGACGGGCTGCAGCGGCGGGCCGAGCGGGGTGAGCAGGGCGATCAGGGCGGCTCGGCGCTCGTCGTAGGGGCGGCCGCGCAGGTCGGTGCCGGCGGCGGCGAGGAGGTCGAAGGCGGCGTAGTTGGCCGGTGGTGCGGACAGGCGCCGCCGGGTGCTGCCGAGGGCTCGGCGCTGGAGGGCGCCGAAGTCGAGCCGCCCGTCGCGCCAGATGACGACCTCGCCGTCCACGACGGTGCCGGGCGGCAACGCCCGCGCGGCCTGGGCGAGTTCGGGGAAGGTGTCGGTGACGATCCTTCCGGAACGGGTCTGCAGGCGCACCGGGTCGGTGAGGACGACCATGCGGTGGCCGTCGAACTTCGGCTCGTACGCGCAGCCGCCGGGCAGCGCGTCCGCCTCCGGGACGGTCTCCACCCGCCGGGCGAGCATCACCACCACGGGCAGCGGGACGGGGTCGGTCACGGCAGCCGGCCCCGGGCGGCGCCGTCGTCGAGGCCGGCCAGCAGGTCGCCGAACCGGTCGACGCGGCCGAGCACGTCCTCGGGGCCGAAGACCAGGTCCCCCGGCGCGCGGCAGGCGGCGACCTCGTCCCAGGTCACGGGGGCGGCCGCACCGGGGCGGTCCCGCAGCCGCAGGGTGTAGGGGCACGCGGTGGTCTTGGCCGAGGCGTTCTGCGACCAGTCGATGAAGATCTTGCCGGGGCGCAGGCTGCGAGTCATGGAGACCAGGACGAGCCCGGGGTGCTCGTCGCGCATCCGCCCGGCCAGCGCCTTGGCGTAACCGCTGACCGCCCGCCCGCTCGCGCGCTCGATCGGCGCGTACAGGTGCAGCCCCTTGCTGCCGGAGGTGACGGGGAAGGCCGTGAGCCCGTCGTCGTCCATCATCTGGCGGAGCCGTTCGGCGACCCGGCAGCACAGGACGAGGTCGGCGCCCTCCCCGGGGTCGAGGTCGAGCACGAGCCGGTCGTGGGCGTCGCGTCCCGCGGCCGCCGTCCACTGGGGGACGTGCACCTCCCAGCCGCCGAGGTTGGCCATGGTGACCAGGGTGGCGGTGGAGTCGACGACGACGTGCGGCTCCTTCGGGTCGCCGGCCGTGGTCACCCAGGAGGGCGTGCCGGCGGGGGGCCGTTTGGCGAACCACGCCTGCCCGTGCGGCCCCTCCGGGGCCCGGACGAACGAGGCGAGACGGCCGGTGGCGTGCGGCACCATCACCGCGGCGACCTGGGCGTAGTACCGCAGCAACTGCGCCTTGGTGTGACCGGTCGCCGGGAAGACGACCTTGTCCAGGTGGGTGAGGACCACCTGGCGGCCGTCCACCTCGGCCGGCTGCCGGTCGGGCGAGGCTGACGGGGCGGGCATAGTGTGGAAAGTCCCCGGAAAGGGACGAAAGTATGCGATCCATGTGGAAGGGTGCGATCGGCTTCGGGCTGGTCTCCATTCCCGTCAAGCTCTACGCGGCCACCGAGGAGCACGGCGTCTCCCTGCACCAGGTGCACGCCGAGGACGGCGGCCGCATCCGCATGAAGCGGTTCTGCGAGAAGGAGGGCAAGGAGGTCCCCTACTCGGAGATCGCCAAGGGGTACGAGGACGAGAGCGGCCGCACGGCGGTCCTCAGCGACGCGGACCTGGCGGAGCTGCCGCTGCCGAGCCGCAAGCTCATCGACGTCCTCGCCTTCGTCGACACCGACGAGATCGACCCGCTGTCGCTGTCCCGCGCCTACTACGTGGGGGCCGAGGCCGCCGCGTCCAAGCCGTACGTCCTGCTGCGCGAGGCGCTGGCCACCAGCGGCAAGGCAGCCGTGACGAAGATCGCCCTGCGGACCCGCGAGTCGCTGGCGCTGCTGCGCGTCCACGAGGAGCTCCTGGTCCTGCACACCATGTACTGGCCCGACGAGGTACGTGACGCGGGGGGCCTGGCACCGCCGGAGAACGTCGTCGTGCGGCCGCAGGAACTGAAGATGGCGCAGAGCCTGATGGAGACCCTTTCCGAGGACTTCGACCTGGAGTCCCAGCACGACGAGTACCAGAAGGCGCTGGACGCCCTGGTCGCCGCCCGTCTGGAGGGTGAGCCCGTGCCCGAGACGGCCGAGGTGACCTCTGCCCCCGACAACGTGGTGGACCTGATGGCGGCGCTTCAGGCCAGCATCGACGCCCGCGGCGGGAAGTCGCAGTCTCCCAGGAAGACGACCGCGGCGAAGAAGACGGCCGCGAAGAAGGCCCCCGCGAAGAAGGCGGCGGCCAAGAAGACCACCGCGAAGAAGACGGCCGCCAAGAAGACGGCGGCCCGCAAGAAGGCCGGCTGACCACCGGCCGGTGTCACACGGGTTCTCGCAGCAGCCCGACCGCCTCGGGGAAGGTGAGGGTCCCGCCCTCGCGGTAGGCGTCGTCGTACGCCTCCTCCCCCAGGTGCGCGCGCAGCCGGACCGCGTCCTCGTCGAGGCTGTGACGCTCCCACGGGGTGCAGGCGGTCTGCCGCAGGTTGTCGTGGGCGCCGAGCACCACCGCGGCTCGGCGCGCCGGCTCCCGCGCGTCACCGTCGTCGCGCAGTCCGGCGATGCCGGTGAAGAGCGTGACGGCGGGCGGGAAGAGCAGGACGCCCATGCGCGGCCCGATGACCGGGCTCAGCGGATGGGCCTCCATGTAGTCGACCGCCTCGCGCAGATGCGGCAGTCCGCCGTACGGGTCTCCGGCCATGCCGGTCAGCCAGCCGCGGATCGCGGCGAGCAGCCCGAAGATGAACGAGGGCATGCCCCGCGGGGGATCGGCCTGCATGGCGTCGAGCAGCTCGAAGCCCTCGTCCAGTTCGCCGCGCCGGGAGAGCATCGCGACGAGCAGCACCTTGCCGTAGTAGCTCGCGTCGTCGCCGACCGGACGGAACCGCTGGGCGTCGGCGATCCCCTCCCGGACCAGCCGCTCGCCCTCCTCCTCCTGGCCGCTGTTGGCCAGGGCGTCGCCGAGGCGGACCGTCATCATCGGGACCTGCTGGTGGGCACCGAGCTTGAGCGCGAGGCCGATGGCCTCGCGGCAGCTCTCCGCGGCGCGGGCCCAGTCGCCGGAGTTGGCGGTCGCCTCGGCCTCCGCCGCGAGCACTTCCGCCAGGCCCCAGTCGTCGCCGGCCCGGCCGAACAGGGCCCGGGCCTCACGGATGTCCTCCATGGACTGGGCGAACCGGTCCTCGACATCGTTCATGACCTTGGCCCGCAACTGCAGCGCGAACGCCAGCTCCCACGTCCGGCCGTGCTGCCGGCAACTGCTCACCGTGGAGTCGATCAGCTCGGGCATCAGGTCGAAGCGGCCGGTCAGCATGGCGCCCAGCATGCGGAACAGCCCGGGCCGCCGGCTGGACTGCGGCAGCTCCGGCGGGTAGGCCTCGATGATCGCCTCGCCGAGCGCGACGAACCGCGGCTCGCTCCAGGCGTCCGTCTCCTCCATGTGGGCGAACACCTCGGCGGTGCGCACCCAGCGCCGGGCCTCGGTGAGCAGATGGGGCGTCATCGGCAGCGGGTCGTCCAGCGGCCCGCGGTCCAGCGGCGGCAGCGCGTGGGGTCCCGCGAAGGCGTCCACCGGACTCATCTTCGCCACGACGCCGGGCCAGTAGCCCATCTCGCTGCGGTAGTTGCGCATCTCCCAGAACCAGCTGGAGGCCAGGACCAGGCAGAGCGCCTCCTGCTCGTCGTCCGTCTCCACCGCCCGGCGGATGGCCGCCCGCAGATTCTCGTGCTCGCGCTCCAGGCGGTCCAGCCACAGCAGTTGGCGCGAACCGCGCAGTTCGGGGTCGGCGGTGCGGACGTACTCGCGGAAGTACGAGGTGTGGCGGCGCCCCACCGTGCCGCGCTCGCCTGCCTCGTCGAGCCGTTCGGCGGCGTACTCGCCGATGGTCTCCAGCATGCGGTAGCGGGCGCCGTCCTCGGTGAGGTCGGCGACCACCAGCGACTTGTCGACCAGCGAGGCCAGCAGATGCGCGACGTCGCGCGCGTCCACGAAGTCACCGCCGTCCCCGCCGCTCACGGCCTCGGCGGCGGCCAGGTCCCAGCCGCCGGCGAAGACCGCGAGGCGGCGCAGCACGGTCCTTTCGGCCTCGCTGAGCAGGCCCCAGCTCCAGTCCACGACGGCGCGCAGCGTCTGCTGGCGGGGCAGCACGGTGCGGCTGCCCGCGGTCAGGATGCGGAAGCGGTCGTCGAGCCGGTCGGCGAGCTGACGCGGGGTCATCATCCGCAGCCGGGCCGCCGCGAGTTCGATGGCCAGCGGCAGGCCGTCCAGACGGCGGCACAGTTCCGCGCACGCCTCCGGGTCCTCGTCCGGGGTGAAGCCGGGGCGGGCCGCGGCGCCGCGGTCGGCCAGCAGCCGCAGCGCGGGCGACTCGGGCAGCGGGTCCAGCGGCCGGATCGACTCCCCCGGTATGCCCAGCGGTTCACGGCTGGTCGCGAGCACCGCCAGGTCCGGGCAGTGCGCGAGCAGCCGCTCGGCCAGCTCGGCGGCGGCGCCGATCACGTGCTCGCAGTTGTCCATGACCAGCAGCAGCCGGCGATCGGCGCAGTACTCGGTCAACTGGAGCAGCGGGTCCTTGGCGACCGCGCCCTTCGCCTCCGCGGCGAACGCGGCCTCGGCGGCCGAGCCCGGGTGCAGCAGGGTCTCGCGCAGACCCAGCGCGTTGACCACGGCGACGGCCACCGTGCGCGGGTCCTCGACGGGGGCGAGTTCGGCGAACCACACGCCGTCCGGCCACTGACCGGCGACCGCGTCCCCGACCTCCTGCGACAGCCGGGTCTTGCCGGTACCGCCGGGCCCGGTGATCGTCACCAGCCGGGAGGCGGACAGGTCGGACGCCAGCGCCGACAGGTCCGCCTCCCGCCCGACGAAGCTGGTCAGCCGGGCGCGTGCGTTGCCCTGACGCGGCGGCGGGACGGGCGCGGGGGCCGGCGCGGCCGGCATGAGCAGTTCGGCGTGGAGCGCGCGCAATTCCGGGCCCGGATCGGTGCCGAGCGTGTCCGCGAGCTCCCGGCGCACGTCCTCGTACGCGACCAGGGCGTCCGCCGCCCGCCCCGCCCCGCGCAGCGCCCGCAGCCGCAGGGCCTGCACCGGCTCGTTGAGCGGATGGGCGGCCGCCAGCTCCGTGATCTCCGGCAGCACCTGCTCGGCGCGGCCGAGCGCGACCTCGGCCGTGATCCGCAGACGGCGGGCGTCGAGCCGCAGCGCGTCGTAGCGGGACGCGACGGAGGCCCGGTCCGGGAGATCGGCCAGCACGGGTCCGCGCCACAGCGCGAGCGCGCCGTCCAGCGCGTCGGCCGCCTTGGCGGCGTCGCCGTCGGCCAGCGCCCGCCCGCCGTCCTCCACCAGGCGCTCGAACCGGAACAGGTCCACGGCGTCCGGCGCCGCGGCCAGCCGGTAACCGCCGTCCACGGACGCGACCGCCTCGTGCCCGAGCGTCCGGCGCAGCCGCGCCACCAGCGCCTGGAGCGCCCCGGTCGCGTCGGCGGGCGGCTCGCCCTCCCACACCTCGTCGATCAGCGCCTCCGTCGTGCGCACCCGCCCGGGGCGGAGGGCCAGCGCCGCCAGCAGGGCGCGCAGCCGGTTCCCGGCCAGGGGTACGGCGGTGCCGTCGTCGCGGTGGGCCTGTGTGGTCCCGAGGATGCCGTAGCGCACGCCCCCATTGTGTCCGAGTCCCGCGCGCCGCTTGCCCTCCGGGCAGCTTTTGTTCCCCGCCCGCCCTGCCGGGTGCCCCGTGAAGTCAGTGACCCCGGCGCGCGTGCGGGGCGCGTTTCCAGCACCTGCTCATCCCGTCCCTGCCCGGATGGCGCGCACAAATATCCCGCACCGTCCAGAACATCCACCCTCCCCCAGCCTCCGGTGCCCCCACCTCCCCCGCCCCCTCCGTGAGCTGTCCCGCCTGATCCCCAGTGGGGGATGAAGCGGTCCGGGTGACCGCAGTTGCCTGAATCCCCCCGGTGTGTGGGCGGTGACGGCTGCGCCCTTGGACAGCGCCGCGCCAACGGTGGCCCGAGCACGGTGCCGTCTCCACCCCCCACCGGGGATCAGGCGCTCGCAACTACGGAGGGGGCGGGGTCGTAGGGGTGGGCGTTCTGGACTGTGGAGCATATTTGGGTGCATGACCCGGGGTGATCAACAGATCGTGCCCGAGGCACCTAAATGTGCTGTCCAGAATGCCCAGCCCCGGAGGCCCCGCACCCGGCCCACCCCGCACGCGCGTCGGGGCGCCCAGACTTCCTGGGGCACACGGGAGGGCGGGCGGGGGAACAACCCCCACGGCCCCCCATGGAACGTCTCGCGTTCGCAGGACGTTATCGCCCCGATGGGTGTGCCCGGCGCCAGCCGAGTGGCATGATCGGGCGGCCACCACGACCGCCCCCGTACCGCCCTCCGCAGGAGCCCGCACGATGACCACCGCAGCAACCCGCAGTGAGCGGCAGATCAGTCCGATTTTCCTGGGGCTGGTCGCGATCATGGCAGTCTCCGGGTGGGCGGTGTGGACCGGCTTCTCCTCGAACACCGGCTTCGCCGTCTTCCTGTTCGTCGTGTCCGGCTGGATCGTCTCCCTGTGCCTGCACGAGTACGCGCACGCGCGCACCGCCCTGCACGGCGGCGACATCTCGATCGGCGCGAAGGGCTATCTGACCCTCAACCCGCTGAAGTACACGCACGCGCTGCTCAGCATCGTGCTGCCGGTGGTCTTCGTGATCCTGGGCGGCATCGGCCTCCCCGGCGGCGCGGTGTTCATCGAGCGCGGCCGGATCAGCGGCCGATGGAAGCACAGCCTGATCTCGGCGGCGGGCCCGCTGACGAACATCCTCTTCGCGATCGCGCTGATGCTGCCGTTCACGCTCCACCTCGTGGACCCCTTCGACCCGGGGCAGACACCCTTCGCCGCGGCGCTCGCGTTCCTGGCCATGCTCCAGGTGACGGCGGCGATCCTGAACCTGCTGCCGGTGCCGGGGCTGGACGGTTACGGGGTCATCGAGCCCTGGCTCTCGTACAAGGTGCGGCGCCAGATGGAGCCGTTCGCGTCCTTCGGCCTGCTGGCCGTCTTCGGCGTGCTGTGGATCCCGGAGGTCAACGCGGCCTTCTTCGGCTTCATCGACTCCGTGACGCACGCCTTCGGTCTGCCGGACGGCCTGTCGGGCCTGGGCTACCAGCTCTTCCGCTTCTGGGACAGCGCCCTCTAGTCCCCGGAGCCGGCCGCGGAGACGGCCGCCGCCCTCTCGATCCTGGCCTTGCGCGCGTAGTACCAGCACATGTTGCTGGTCAGGCCGGTGATCGCGATCCAGAGGACGCCGAGCCAGCTGCCCTCGACGAAGGAGACGACGGCGGCGACCGCGGACAGGACGCACACGATGAGCGCGTAGACGGCGAGGCGGGGCATGGGGGCGGCTCCTGTCGGATCGGTCACGAACCCGCTCATTGTCCCCCATGCCCTCGCGCGGCCCCACGGCGGCCGCGCGCACCGGTCGGACGCCGGTCAGAGGTCCGTCATGCGCACCCCGGCGTGGGCCTTGTAGCGGCGGTTGACCGAGATCAGGTTGGCGACCAGCGCCTCGACCTGGTGGGCGCCCCGCAGCCGGCCCGCGAAGACCCCGCGGACGCCGGGGATGCGCGCGGCCAGCGCCTGCACCACATCGGTGTCGGCGCGGGACTCGCCGAGGACCAGCACGTCGGTGTCGATCGTCTCGACCTCCGGGTCCTCCAGCGTCACCGCCGACAGGTGGTGGAAGGCGGCGGCGACCCGGGAGTCGGGCAGCAGGACGGCGGCCTGCTCGGCGGCGCTGCCCTCCTCGGGCTTCAGCGCGAAGGCGCCCTTCTTGTCGAAGCCGAGCGGGTTGACGCAGTCGACGACCAGCTTCCCGGCGAGTTCCTCGCGCAGCGACTCCAGCGTCTTGGCGTGGCCCTCCCACGGCACCGCGACGATGACGACGTCGCTGCGCCGGGCGGTCTCCGCGTTGTCCGCGCCCTGGACGCCGTGACCCAGCTCGTCCGCCGTGGCCTGCGCACGCTCGGCGGCGCGGGAGCCGATGATCACCTGCTGGCCCGCCCTGGCGAGCCGGTAGGCCAGGCCGCGGCCCTGCGGCCCGGTGCCGCCGAGGACGCCGACGACGAGGCCGGACACATCGGGCAGGTCCCAGGGGTCCTTGGCGGGAGCCTTCGCGGCGGGGGTGTCATTGCCACTGTCAACAGTCATGTACGTGATCCTGCCAGCAAGCGGCGGCCCGCGGCGTGCCGGTCAGGCTGTGACGCTCCCCTCGCTGAGGCCGCCCCGCCAGTGGCGCTGGAGCACCACCATGAGCAGCATCAGCGGCAGGACGGACAGCAGCGCGCCGCCGACCGTGTACTGGTAGAGCTCGGGCTGCCGGTCGGCGTAGCCCTGCCAGGACGTCAGCCCGAGCGTCACCGGGTACAGGTCGCTGTCGGAGAGCATGACCAGGGGCAGGAAGAAGTTGTTCCAGATGTGGACGAATTGGAACAGGAAGACGGTGACCAGCGCCGGTGACATCAGGCGCAGGCCGAGCCCGTGGAAGATCCGCCACTCCCCCGCCCCGTCGAGCCGGGCGGCCTCCAGCAGGGAGCGCGGGATCGCCGCCGTGGCGTAGATCCGGCACAGGTACACCCCGAACGGGCTGACCATGCCCGGGACGAGGACCGACCAGTAGGTGTTGGCGAATCCGAGGTCGGTGAAGAGCAGGTACAGCGGGAGGGCCAGCGCCGTGGACGGCACGAGGACGCCCGCGACGACGGCGGTCAGCACCGCCTCGCGCCCCGCGAAGCGGTACTGCGCGAGGGCGTAGCCCGCGGCGGCCGACAGCCAGGTCGCCCCGAGGGCGCCGACTCCGGCGTACAGCAGGCTGTTGCCGAACCAGCGGACGTACACGCCGCCGTCGTAGGTCAGCACCCGGCCCAGGTAGTCGACGGGGTGCGGGTGCGCGAACCAGAGGCCGAAGCTGCCGAAGAGGTCGGCGCTGGACTTGGTCGCGGAGACCGCGAGCCAGTAGACGGGGACGAGGAAGTAGACGGCGGCCAGCGTCAGCGCGGTCGCGGTGAGGACGCGGTGGCGGAGGGGGACGGTCATCGCAGCGCCCCGTCCCCGCCGCGCCGGCCGACCAGGCTGAGGAAACCGAAGGACAGCGCGCACGCGACGAGCGCGAGCAGCACGGCCTCGGCGGCGGCCACGTGGTAGTCGTTGGCCGAGAACGCCTCGTTGTAGGCGTGCAGGTTGGGCGTGTAGCCGGAGTCGATGGCCGGGGAGAGCGGACGCAGCACGAGCGGCTCCGAGAACAGTTGCAGCGTGCCGATGATGCTGAAGACGGCGGTCAGCACGAGGGCCGGCCGGATCAGCGGCAGCTTGATGTGCCAGGCGATCCGCGCCGCGTTCGCGCCGTCGAGGCGGGCCGCCTCGTACAGCTCGGCGGGCACGGCCTTGAGCTGGGCGATCAGCACCAGCATGTTGTAGCCGGTGAACTGCCAGGTCACGATGTTGGCGATGGACCACAGCACGGTGGAGCGGGACAGGAAGTCGACCTGCCAGCCGGCCGAGTGCAGGATCTGCACGATGGGGCTGATGCCGGGGACGTACAGGAAGCCCCACAGGATCGACGCGATCACCCCGGGCACGCCGTAGGGCAGGAAGTACGCGGTGCGGAAGAAGCCGATGCCGCGGGCGGAGGCGCTGTCCAGGAGCAGGGCGAGTCCGGCGGCCAGCGCGAGCATGAGCGGCACCTGCACGACCCCGAAGAGCAGCACCCGCCCGAAGCCCGCGAGGAACGAGCCGTCACGCAGCGCGTGGGCGTAGTTGCCGAGGCCCGCGAACACGTCGTGCGAGCCGCCGAAGCCGAGCGGCCCGGTGCGTACGGTCCGCAGCAGGCTCTGCTGCACGGCGTAGCCGATGGGCACGACGAAGCAGAGCAGGAACAGTGCGCAGAACGGCAGGAGGAACGCGGCCGCGGTGCGCGCCTCGCGGGAGCGGGTGCGGGAACGGCTCCGGGGGCGGGTGGGGCCGGCCCGGCCGGGCCGGGCCCCGGGCACCGGGGCGGAACCGGGCACGGCCGGCGGCACGACGTCCGCCCGCGCGGTCACGCGGCCTCCGCCTTCAGGCCCTTGTCGCGCAGGTCGGCGAGGGTGCGGGCCTGGAGGCCCGGCAGGGTGGCGGTGAGCGGGGTGCCGTCGCTGACGGCGCCGCTGAGGGCGTCGGTGAGCCGTTGGAAGAAGGTGTCCATGGTGGGCCCCCAGGTCCAGGCGCGGTCCACCGCGGCGCCGGAGGCGGCGACCACCGCGCCGTAGTCCTGGCCGCCGAAGTAGGCCGCGCGGTTGTCGAGTTCGGCCGGGGTGAAGCCGGAGACCGGGGCGGGGTAGCCGTAGCCGCCCCGGATGAGCAGGCGGACGCTGGCGGGGTCGCTGTTGAGCCACACCGCGAAGTCCAGCGCGGCGCGGGGGTTGCGGGTGCCGGTGAAGACGGCGGTGGTGGAGCCGCCCCAGTTCCCCGAGGACGGGGCGGCGCCGGAGCCGGGGGTGTGCCACTGCGGCATCGGCCGGACCCGCCACTTGCCCGCGCCCCCGGGGGCGTTGCCGGTGAGCAGCGCGTCGCCCCAACTGCCGCCGGTCCAGCTGACGAGGTCGCCGGACTGGAGGCCGGCGTACCAGGCGCTCTGCATCATGGGCTGGGTGGTGACCAGCCGGTCCTTGATGAGCCGGTCCCAGTAGCGGGTGACGCGGCGGGTGGGCTCGTCGTCGACGGAGACCAGCCAGGTGTCGCCGCCGGCCCGGAACCAGCGGGCGCCGGCCTGCCAGGCCAGGGCGGTGAACCAGCCGGGGTTGGACGGCGAGAAGGAGGTGAGGTGCGCTCCGCGGCGGCGTACGACGCGGGCGGCGGCCGCGAAGTCGTCCCAGGTGGCGGGGGTCTCGATGCCCCACCGGTCGAGCAGGTCCTGGCGCTGGAACAGCACCATCGGCCCGGAGTCCTGCGGGATGGCGTAGACGCCGCCGGCGTACACGGTCTGCTGCCAGAGCCAGTCGGCGAACCGGGCGCGGTAGCGGTCGGCGCCGTGCCGGGCCAGGTCCACCAGGCCCTGGTCGAGCAGGAATCCGGGCACCATCTGGTACTCGACCTGGGCGAGGTCGGGCGGGCTGCCGGCCTTGAGCGCGGCGTGCATCTTGGCGTACTGGGCGCCGCCGCTCGCGGCCACCTTCTCCAGTTCGACGCGGACCCCGGGGTGCAGCCGGTTCCACAGCGCGACGTTGCGCTCGATGCCGGGCACCCAGGACCAGAAGGTGAGGGTCGTGGTGCCCTGCCCCGTCGCGCCGGTGGAGGGGGCGCAGCCGGGCAGGGCGAGCGCCGCCGCCGTGCCCCCGGCCGCCGCCAGCACGCCGCGCCGGCCGATCAAGAGACCAGCTCCGCGAGGGGGACGCGGCGGAAGGTGATCGTCTCGTAGGGGCCGAAGTCGCCGGTCTCGTACAGCAGTCCGACGGTGTCCTCGTCCAGCCGCACCAGGTCGGAGTAGGCGGCGGGCAGGCCGTCCACGGTGTGCGCGGTCCGCCAGGTGACGCCGCGGTCGTGGCTGGCCCGGATGGTCATCCCGGCCCGTGCGGTGGGATGCCCGGGGCCGGAGAAGAGCAGTACGTCGGGTGTGCCGAGGTGCAGGACGCTGCACTGCACGACGGGGGCGACCAGGCCGGCCTGCGGGCGGAAGCGGCGCTCCAGCGTGGCGCCGCCGTCGGCCGAGACCGCGTCGGCGCGGTTGCCGGGGCTGCGGGAGTCGGTGCGGGTGTTGAAGTAGACCGTGCCGTCGGGCAGTTCCGCGGCCGTGGTCTCGTTGGGGTTGACGTAGTCGTCGGACGTGTCGTCGACGTAGCCGAGTTGCCAGGTCTCCCCGAGGTCGTCGCTGTACAGGCAGTGACCGCCGTTGTAGCGGGGCTCGGCGCCGGTGTCGGGACCCTCGGGCGGGCAGGTGTGGTTGCCGGCGACGACGATCCGGCCGGCGTGCCGGCCCGCGCGCAACTGGAGTGCGTGGCCCGGGGTGGTGGCGTACCAGCGCCAGCCGGGGCGCTTGACGGCGGCGGTGATCTCGCGCGGCACCGACCAGGTGACCCCGTCGTCGTCGCTGTACTGGACCCAGACCCGGCGGCCGTCCTCGTCGGGCACCTTGCCGCGGATGATGGCCCGTTCCTCGGCGGTCCCGGCGTTGCGCACGTGGACCAGGACGAGCCGGCCCTCCGCGGTGACGACCGGGGCCGGGTTGCCCGCCGTGCCGGAGCCGTTGGACGTCACCACCCGCAGGTCGTCCCAGGTGCGGCCGCCGTCCGCCGACCGCCGCAGGACGAGGTCGATGCGCCCGGTGTCCGCCGCCGACTCGTGCCGGCCCTCGGCGAAGGCGAGCACGGTGCCGGTGCCCGTCACGACGACCGCGGGGATGCGGAAGCTGGCGTAGACGGCCCCCGGGTCTTCCCCGGAGGTTCCCCGGGTACCGGCTCGGTAGGGGACGGATGTGAGGTATGACATCGGTGTTGCCTCCGATGCGCCCTTGCATGGCAGACGTAGGACGTCCCTTGTCGTCAAGGGACGGTAGACAAGACACTGACGGCACGTCAAGAAAGCACGACAGCACGAGGGAAAGGCGGCCACTTGTGACCAGAACCGCCGGCGGGGGCCGCGGCCCGACGCTCCAGGATCGCATCATCGAGCTCATCCACGAGCAGCGACTCGCCCCCGGCGCCACTTTGCCCACCGAGCCCCAGCTGATGGATCTGCTGGGCGCCGGCCGCAACAGCGTGCGCGAGGCGGTGCGCGCGCTGCAGGCGCTGGGCATCGTCGAGATACGCCACGGCACCGGCACCTTCGTGGCCGACGCGCCGCTGCGGGTGCTGCTGCCCTCGCTCACCTTCCACATCCGCTCCCGGGTACGGGCGCTGGCCGACCTGGTGGCGGTGCGCGAACTGCTGGAGGTCGGGCTGATCGGCGAGGTGGCCGGCACGATACCGGCGGAGCGGCTGGACGAACTCGACGCGCTCGCCTCGCGGATGGTCACCGATCCGGACGCCGACCGCACCTTCCACGCGCTGTTGTACGCGACCTGCGACAACGAACTGGTGCTCCAGCTCATCGATCTGTTCTGGAGCGTCTACCAGGACGTCGGCTCCGCCCTCGCGCCCGCCGACGACCCCGTCGAGCGCATCATCGCCAACCACCGCGCGGTCGTCGGCGCCCTGCGCACCGGGGACGCGGGCGCGGCGCGGGCGGCGATGCGCCGGCACTTCACCGACGTGCGGGCCAGGGTCGCGCGGGCCGTTCCCGCGCACTGACCCCCTTCGGGTGAGCCGGGCGGGAAGCCCCGCCGGACGGCGCGGGCCTGCGCCAGGATGCCGTGGCATGGATGCCGTACGGGTCGAGGTCGTCCGTGAACTGCTGGCCGGCAGCGAGTGGCCGGAGCGGGCCCGGACGTTCGCGGGGGCGTTGCGGGGCGCGGTCGGCCGCGGGTCCCCGGGCGGGCTGCTGCTGGTGGGCGGCGGCGGGTACGAACCGTGGCACATGGCCGCCCATCTGGACGACGAGGCGGCCTGGAGCGGGCTGCCGGAGCTCTCCCCCACGCTGGTGCGGCAGCGCGTGCCGCCGGGCGCGCCCGCGCATCTCGCGGTCGGCACGGCGCGGCTGGAGGCCGTGCGGCGCGGCGAGACGGTGCTGGTGGTCACGCCCCAGCGGGCGGAGGCGGCGCTGCTGGAGCGGGTGGACGGCGCCCGCCGGGCCGGGGCGACGGTGCTGGCGATGGACGCGGGCGACCGGGAGCTCGCCGGCCTCGCCCATGAGGCGCTGTCCGTGCCGCCGGAGCCGGGCGAGGTCGGGCTGGATCTGCTGCAGCACCTCGTCAGTGCCGCCGCGGGGCGGCGGGTGCGGCTGCGGGACCGGCTGCCGCGGCTCGCGCGGCTCGCCGAGCAGTTCGTGTCGCCGCCCCCGGCAAGCTGGTAGAAGTGGGCGTTATGACCGTTATGCACGCCCCTCTGCGTGGCGTCGTACCTCCTCTGTGCACTCCTCTCACTCCCGCGGGCGACGTGGACACCGACGGGCTGCGCGCCCTGGTCGGCCATGTGCTGTCGGCGGGCGTCCACGGCGTCTTCGCGCTCGGGTCGAGCGGCGAGACGGCCTATCTGTCCGACGCGCAACGCCGGCTCGCGCTCACCACCGTCGTCGAGGCGGTCGGCGGGCGCGTCCCCGTGCTCGCCGGGGTCGTCGACATGAGCACGGCGCGGGTGCTGGACCATGTCCGCGCGGCCGTCGCGGCGGGCGCGGACGGTCTGGTGGCGACCGCGCCCTTCTACACCACCACGCACCCGGTCGAGATCGCCGACCACTTCCGCCGGGTGCGGGACGGCGCCGACGGCCTGCCGCTGTTCGCGTACGACATCCCCTCCGCCGTGCACACCAAGCTGCCCGCGGCGACGGTACTGGCGCTGGCGGAGAACGGCACGCTGGCCGGTCTCAAGGACAGCAGCGGCGCCGACGGCGGCATGCGGCGGCTGCTCGTGGAGCTCCGCCGGCGCGGTCTGGCCGGCTCCTTCTCGCTGCTCACCGGTTCCGAACTCACCGTCGACGCCGCTCTGCTGGCCGGGGCCCATGGCGTCGTGCCGGGACTCGGCAACGTCGACCCGCACGGCTATGTGCGGCTCTACGAGCACGCGCTGGCCGGGCGCTGGCGGGAGGCCGCCGCGGAGCAGGACCGGCTCGCGGCGCTGTTCTCCATCGTCGACATCGGCGCGGCGGCCGCCCCGATGAGCGCGAGCGCCTCGGCGCTGGGCGCCTTCAAGGCGGCGCTGCACCTGCGGGGTGTCATCCCCTGCCCGGCCACGGCCGCGCCGCAGACCCCGCTGGACGACACCGCGGTGAAGGCCATCGGGGAGCGCCTGGAGGCGGCCGGCCTGATGGCGTGACCCCTGTCCCGGCCGTTCCGGCACGCACCGGAACGGCCGGGAGGGCGGCGGAAAATGCGTTGCGCCCCGGCGCCCGCCCGCCAAACATGCCATGGTGCGCAATCTCCTCCCCGACCTCGCTCCGTGGCGCAGTTCCCGCGACTTCCGCCTGATGTGGTGCGCCGGACTGATCACCAGCTTCGGCAGCTTCCTGACCTTCGTGGCGCTCCCGGTCCAGATCAAGAACCTGACCGGTTCGACCCTGGCGGTCGGCGCCCTGGGCGCGGTGGAACTGGTCCCGCTGGTGGTGTTCGGGCTCTACGGGGGCGCCTTGGCCGACGCCCTCGACCGGCGGAAGCTGATCCTGTGGACGGAGGCGGCGCTCGGCCTGATGTCGGCCCTGCTGCTGGCCAACACCCTGCTCCCGCGTCCGCTGCTCTGGCCGCTGTACGTGGTGGCGGCGCTGACGAGCGCGCTCGGGGGCCTGCAACGCCCCGCGCTGGAGGCGATCGTGCCCCGCATCGTGCCGCACGACCAGCTCACCGCGGCGGCCTCGCTGAACGCGCTGCGCTGGCAGCTCGGCGCCATCGCGGCACCCGCGCTGGCCGGTGTGCTGATCGCCTACGCGGGCCTGCGCTGGGCGTACGCCATCGACACCCTGACCTTCGCCGTGTCGCTGCTGCTGGGCCTGCGGCTGCGACCGTCCCCGCCCTCGCGCGACGCGGAACGCCCGTCGCTGCGCTCGATCGGCGAGGGCGCGCGCTACGCGTGGAGCCGCAAGGAACTGCTGGGCACGTACGTGGTGGACATCGCGGCGATGGGCCTGGCGTTCCCGATCGCCGTGTTCCCCTTCATGGCGGACGACCTCGGCGCCCCGTGGTCACTGGGCCTGATGTACGCGGCGCTGCCGGCCGGGGCGATGCTGATGAGCCTGACGAGCGGCTGGTCCAGCCGGGTGCACCGGCACGGTGTGGCGATCGTGCTGGCCGCGTCGGGCTTCGGGCTGTGCATGGCGGCGGCCGGACTGACCCGCGACGTGTGGCTGGTGCTGCTCTTCCTGGTGCTGGCGGGAGCGCTGGACATGATCAGCGGGGTGTTCCGCTCGACGATCTGGAACCAGACCATCCCCGACACCCTGCGCGGCCGGCTGGCCGGCATCGAGCTGCTGTCGTTCATGACAGGCCCTCAGCTGGGCCAGGTGCGGGCCGGTGGCGCGGCGGCGGCGCTGGGGCTGCGGACCTCGGTGTGGACCGGCGGCCTGGCGTGCGTGGCGGCGGTCGGGACGCTGGCGGTGTGCCTGCCGACCCTGATGGCGTACGACGCGCGGACCAACGAGCACGCGGTGAGCATGCGGACGGCGGCGGAGGACGCGGTGTCCCCCGCCGCCTGACCCGTGGGGCGGTCGCTGGGCCCGGCCGGGTCACCGGCCGGGCCGGGGATCAGCCGGTGAAGCCGGCGGTGATCGAGGTGAACTGCCAGGTGCTCTGGTTGATGCCGGAGCAGTTGCTGGTCACGCCGCCGCCCGCGCAGGGGCGGTCACGGTTGACGGCCCAGTAGGCGAGCCGGGCGATGTGGTGGGAGTTGGCCCAGTCCCGGATCTGGGTCCAGATGGCCGGGGTGGTGTTCTCCTGCTGGTCGCTCAGACCGTTCATGCCGGAGATGCCGATGTGGGCGTAGGCGGTGGCGTCGTCCCAGCCGAAGGCGGACTTCAGCTTGGTCTTCAGCCCCTCGGCGGCGTTCACGGTGTTGCCGTACATGTCGGCGCCGCCGCCGAAGTCGAACGGCATGATCGTGAAGACGTCGATGTTGGCGCCCAGCGCGTTGGCCCGGTCGATGAGCCGGCCGCCCCAGTAGGTCGGGCCGGTCGTCGAGGTGCCGAAGGTGAGGATCGTCCGGATGCCGGGGTTGTTCTGCTTGACGATCTTCAGCGCGTTCAGGACCCGGTCCTGGACGACCTCGCTCTCGAACTCGTCGGTGTTCTCGATGTCGACGTCGATCGCCTTGAGCCCGTACGCGTTGATCACCTGCTGGTAGGCGCCGGCCAGCGCCTCGGGGGTCGCGCAGTTGGGCCCGAGCTTGTTGCCGCTCCAACCGCCGATGGACGGGACGATGTCGCCGCCGGCCGCGCGGATGGCGTTGATGGTGGACTGGTCGGTGCCGCCGGTCAGCGGACGGGAGCCGTCCCAGGCGGGGTTGCAGCCGCCCGAGGAGAGGATGAAGGCCATCGTGAACCACTTGACGCCGGTGGCGCTCATCACCGTGGACGGGCTCGGCGGGTCGCCCCAGCCGAGGTAGAGGTAGGGCGCGGCCTGCTTGAAGCCGGTGCCGCCGCCACCGCCCGCGCTGGTGGTGACGCTCACCGCGTTGGAGGCCGCCGAGGTGTTGCCCGCGGCGTCCCGCGCCTTGACGGTGAAGGTGTACGCGGTGCTGGCGGCCAGGCCGGTGACGGTGGCGGAGGTGCCGGTCACGGTGGTGGCCAGGGTGCTGCCGCGGTAGACGTCGTAGCTGGTGACGCCGACGTTGTCGGAGGAGGCGTTCCAGGACAGCGAGACGCTGGAGGAGGTCTTGCCCGTGGAGGTCAGGCCGCTGGGCGCGGTGGGCGCCTGGGTGTCGCCGCCGCCCCCGCCGCCCGGCCCGTCGAGGCTGATGTCGTCGGCGTTGTAGGTGCCCTGGGCGTACCAGCCGTGGACGTACAGCTGCACGCTGGTCTGCGAGGCACCGGTGGTGAAGGGCACCGTGAGCTGGGTGTACGAGGCGGCGGACGGCGTCCAGGTGGAGGCGCCGCCGGTGACACCGAGGTAGACGTACGCTCCGCGCACCCAACCGGTCAGCGAGTAGGCGGTGTTGGGCTGCACCGAGACGGTCTGGGTGCACTGGGCGGTGTCACTGCTGCTGACGGCTCCGGCCAGCGCCTTGGTGCCGCTGTGCACCGGGCTGCTGACGACGGATCCGCCCGAGCAGGACCAGCCCGACAGGCTGCCGCTCTCGAAGCCGGGGTTGCTGACGAGGTTGGCCGCCTGGGCGGTGCCGGGCAGGGCGATCAGGCTGCCGGCGGCGGCCAGGAAGGCGGCGGTGACGACGGAGAGGATGCGGGATCTGCGCGATCCGGTGCGCGGGACATGACGACGGAAGAGCACGTGACCTCCCAGTGGGGGGCGGGGGGTTCAGACGGTGCCGGGCAAGTGGTCTGGACCGTTGGTCTGGACCATCACGCCGGATTGAAGCGGAGTGTCGTGCCCCCGTCAAGAGGTCCGGGCCACCGCCGCTTCCTGGTTCGGCGGTGGCCCGGACGGCTGGGTGGTCGCCGGAGAGCGGCGCGGGGTGGGCGCCGATCAGCCGACGCGCTCGATGCGCGCCTTCCGGATCAGGAACTTGCCCGGCTCGCGGACCTGCTCGAAGGCCGCGTTGTTGAGCAGTACGCAGCTTCCGGACGTCGATGTCACGGCGACCGTCGTCGACGTGCCGTTGTCCAGGTTCGTCACCTTGAGCCTGGTGCCCATCGGGAACTGGTTGCTGGACGCGGCCGGAGCGCCCGCCTCGCCGGACAGCGTCACCGTCGAACCCGGGCAGACGACCTGGCCGTTCACGGCTCCCGCGGGCGGCGCGGCGGGCGGCTGCGCCGCGTTCTGGCCCTGGTTCTGGCCCGCGGGCGCCGCGGGCGCGGCGGGCGGCGCCGCCGGGGCCGCGGCCGCGGGAGCCCCCGGGGCCGCACCGCATCCCGAGGCCTGGCGCTGCACGTTGATCTGCTGGATGACCGCCTCGCGGTTGGCGATGCGGGCCGCCGACTGCGCGTCGGGATTCGCCCGCTGGCCCGCGATGAAGGCCTGGTTGTTGCGTATCGCCTGGTCGAGGCCGTCGCACACCACGGAGGCGTGGCCGCTGGCCATCGTCGCCGCGGCGAAGCCGCCGGCGAGCGTCGCCGCACCCGTCATCAGCGCGATCTTCTGCTTGGTCCCGAGCCTGCGTTTCCTGGACATGGGGCCCCTTTTCTCGGGTTTCTCGGGTTTCTCGGGTTTCTCGGGTTTCTCGGTTCCTCAGGTTCTCCGGCTTTCCCGGGTCTTCCTGGTCTTCCGGTCTCCTCCGGCTCCGTCCGACCTGTCGTGGTCGGATCCGGTCCGCATGTCCTGAGAAACGGAGCGTCCTCGGTCCGAACCTCAATACGTTCGGAACCTCGGACAGAAAAGGGGGTGGTGTGCTACGCACGGGTAGCCGGCGGACCTCCGGGCCGGCTGCCCGCGACTGGCCAATCGGGTGAAGCGCCGGGCGCGCGGTGGGAACGCGAGGGAACAGGCCGCCGCGCGCCGGCCGGGACCCCGGCCGGCGCGGGCCTCAGCCCCGCGGCGTGCGCCTGGTCACCACCGGGCGGTTCAGCCGCCCTCGCCCTCGCGCGGCTGGTCCTTCCACCGCGGGTCGTTCTCCCACTGCAGGTTGCGCTCGGCGGCGGTCTCCATCGCGCGCTCGGCGTCGGCCCGGCTGGGGTACGGCCCCATGCGGTCCTTGGCCGGGCACTCCGGCCCCTCCTCCACCTTTCTGTGCTCGATGCAGTAGAACCACTCACCGGGCTTGCCCGCCGGCTTGCGGACCCTCCTGAACGGCGCCATCGCTCCTCCTCCTACGACGTCCTGCCGCCATGCTGCCCGACCGGCCGCCGATACACTCGCTGACATGTCTGTCCTGGTGCCCGGCAAGCTCTCCCCCACGCGTCACGTCCCCGCCTCGATCCCGCGGCCCGAGTACGTGGGCCGTCCGGCCCCGCGGCCGTACGACGGGCCGGAGGTGCAGTCGGCGGAGACCGTCGAGAAGATGCGCGTCGCGTCCCGGATCGCCGCGCGGGCGATGGAGGAGGCTGCGAAGGCCATCGCGCCCGGCGTCACCACCGACGAACTGGACCGGATCGCCCACGAGTACATGTGCGACCACCAGGCCTACCCCTCGGACCTGGGCTACCGCGGCTTCCCCAAGTCGCTGTGCGCCTCGATCAACGAGGTGATCTGCCACGGCATCCCCGACTCGACCCTGCTGCGCGACGGCGACATCGTCAACCTCGATGTCACCGCCTTCGTCCACGGCGTGCACGGCGACACCAACGCCACCTACTTCGTCGGAGAAGTCGACGAGACCTCACGGCAGTTGGTGGACCGCACCCGGGAGTCGCTGAATCGCGCGATCAAGGCCGTCAAGCCGGGCCGGCAGATCAATGTGATCGGCCGGGTGATCGAGTCGTACGCCAAGCGCTTCGGGTACGGAGTGGTGCGCGACTTCACCGGCCACGGCATCAACACGGCGTTCCACTCGGGTCTGATCGTTCCGCACTACGACGACCCTCGCGCCACCACGGTAATGAAGCCGGGCATGACCTTCACCATCGAGCCCATGCTGACGCTCGGCACCCACGAGTACGAGATCTGGGACGACGGCTGGACGGTGGTCACCAAGGACCGCAAACGCACGGCGCAGTTCGAGCACACCCTGGTGGTCACCGACACGGGCGCCGAGGTGCTGACCCTGCCGTGACGCCCTGAAGCGCACCGGGCACCGCCACGCCCTTCATTACCTTTTCTTTACCCTAAAGTGGGCAAGGCGAGATGAGGCTCGGATAGGTTAGGCAAGCCTTTCCACAGGAAGGCATGCCTAAGTCCTCGCCGCACCGATCGCCAGGAGCCTGTATGTCCGCCGTCCGCATGTCCGCAGTAGCCGCCGCCGGCATAGTGGTCGCCGTCACCGCCGTGACCGGCTGTGCGAAGAAAGCGGACAGCGCCTCCTCGGACGCGATCACGGTGACCGCCTCGGACACCGCCTGCGACATCTCCAAGGCCACCTTCCCGGCCGGGCACGTGCAGCTCGCCGTGGAGAACAAGGGCTCCAAGGTCACCGAGGTCTACGTCTACACGCCCAGCGACAAGATCGTGACCGAGCGGGAGAACATCGGCCCCGGCACCAAGGCCACCATCACCGCCGAGATCAAGGCCGGCTCGTACGAGATCGCCTGCAAGCCCGGCATGCAGGGCGACGGCATCCGCCAGAAGATCACCGTGACCGGCAAGGGCGCCGTGACGTCCGACCCGCGCCTGGACGCGGCCGTCGCCGCCTACCGCAAGTACGCCCAGGAGCAGGCCGACCAGACCATCCCGGTGGTCCAGCAGTTCGCCGACGCCGTCAAGGCCGGCGACGTGGAGAAGGCCAAGTCGCTCTTCGCGCCCTCGCGCGTCGGCTGGGAGCGCACCGAGCCGGTCGCCGAGTCCTTCGGCGACATCGACCCCCTGACCGACACCCGTGAGGACGGTCTGGAGGACGGCCAGAAGTGGACCGGCTGGCACCGCCTGGAGAAGTCCCTGTGGAAGGACAAGAAGGCCGGCGCCGAGGAGGGCACCCTCGCCGACCAGCTCGTCACCGACCTGAAGGACTGGCAGACCCGGGTCGGCAAGGCCGACATCACCGCCACCAGCATGGCCAACGGCGCCAAGGAGCTGCTGGACGAGGTCGCCACCGGCAAGATCACCGGTGAGGAGGACCGCTACTCCCACACCGACCTGTCGGACTTCCAGGCCAACGTCGAGGGCGCGCAGAAGGCGTACGAGCTGCTGAAGCCGGTCGCCGCCGAGAACGACGCGGCGCTCACCACCGAGCTGGACAAGCAGTTCACCGCCCTGAACGGCCTGCTGGCCAAGTACCGCAAGGGCGACACGTTCGTCTCGTACGACACCGTGGGCAAGGCCGACCGCAAGGACCTCTCGGACAGCGTCAACGCGCTCGCCGAGCCGCTGTCCAAGCTCGCCGCAGCCGTCGCCAAGTAATCGCAGAGGACTGGGGAGCATGTCCGAGGAAACCACCACCTCGCGGCGCACGTTGCTCGGCTGGACCGGCGCCGGGGTCGTTCTCGGCGCCGCCGCGGCCGGCAGCGCCGTGGCCGCCGTGCGCTCCGGGAACGACGCGGTGCCCGCGGCCTCCGCGGGCAGCGCGATCGCCTTCCACGGCGCGCATCAGGCCGGTATCACCACCCCGGTCCAGGACCGGCTGCACTTCGCGGCCTTCGACGTCACGACCGAGGACCGCGAGGAGCTGGTCGCGCTCCTCAAGGAGTGGACCGAGGCCGCGCGCAGGATGACGCAGGGCCGGCCGGTCGGCGAGGGCGCGGTCGGCGGTCTCGCCGAGGCCCCGCCGGACGACACCGGCGAGGCGCTGGGCCTGCAGCCGTCACGGCTCACCCTCACCATCGGGTTCGGGCCCTCGCTCTTCCGGGGCGCGGACGGCAAGGACCGCTTCGGGCTCGCCGGGAAGCGTCCCGAGGCCCTGGTGGACCTGCCGAAGTTCCCCGGCGACAACCTGGACGCGGGCCGCAGCGGCGGGGACCTGTGCGTGCAGGCCTGCGCCGACGACCCGCAGGTGGCGGTGCACGCCATCCGCAACCTGGCCCGCATCGGCTTCGGCAAGGTCGCGATGCGCTGGTCGCAGCTCGGCTTCGGCAAGACCTCCTCGACCACGCCCGACGAGCAGACCCCGCGCAACCTGATGGGCTTCAAGGACGGCACGCACAACGCCGCCGGCTCCGACAAGTCCGTCCAGGACAAGCACGTGTGGGTCGCGTCCGCCGACGGGCCGGCCTGGATGTCCGGCGGCTCGTACCTGGTGGCCCGGCGGATCCGGATGCACATCGAGACCTGGGACCGGACCTCGCTGCGCGAGCAGGAGGACGTCTTCGGCCGGACCAAGGGCGAGGGCGCCCCGCTCGGCAGGAAGCACGAGCGGGACACACCGGACTTCAAGGCGATGAAGCCGGACGCGCACGTCCGGCTCTCGCACCCGGACAACAGCGGCGTCACGATCCTGCGGCGCGGCTACTCCTTCACCGACGGCACCGACGGCCTCGGACGGCTGGACGCCGGGCTGTTCTTCCTCGCCTACCAGCGCGACGTGCGCGACGGCTTCATCCCGCTGCAGATGCGGCTGGCCAAGACCGACGCGCTCAACGAGTACATCCAGCACGTGGGTTCGGCCGTCTACGCCGTGCCGCCGGGCGTCCGGGACACCGGCGACTGGTGGGGCCGCGCGCTCTTCGAGAACAACTGAAAGGAAGTGACGGCGGGTGTTCGGCAACTACCTGATCGGACTCCGTGAGGGCCTGGAGGCCAGCCTGGTCGTCTGCATCCTGGTCGCCTACCTGGTGAAGACCGACCGCAAGGACAAGCTGCCGCCGGTCTGGCTCGGCGTCGGTGCCGCGGTGCTGCTGAGCCTGGGCTTCGGCGCCGCCCTGCAGTTCGGCTCCTCCGAGCTGACCTTCCAGGCGCAGGAGGCCCTCGGCGGCTCGCTGTCGGTCGTCGCGGTCGGCCTGGTGACCTGGATGGTGTTCTGGATGCGGCGCACCGCGCGGCACCTGAGGGCCGAGCTGCACGGCAAGCTGGACGCCGCGGTCGCCATGGGCACCGGCGCCCTGGTCGTCACCTCCTTCCTCGCGGTGGGCCGCGAGGGGCTGGAGACCTCGCTGTTCATCTGGACCGCCGTGCAGGCCACCGACGACGGCGTGCGGCCGCTGGTCGGCGCGGCGCTGGGACTGCTCACGGCCGTGGTGCTGGGCTGGCTGTTCTACCGCGGCGCGGTGCGCATCAACCTGGCCAAGTTCTTCACCTGGACCGGCGCGATGCTGGTCGTCGTCGCGGCGGGCGTGCTCGCCTACGGCTTCCACGACCTCCAGGAGGCCGACTGGCTGCCCGGCCTGGGCGCGCGGGCCTTCGACATCAGCACGACGATCCCGGCCGACTCCTGGTACGGGACGCTGCTCAAGGGCGTGTTCAACTTCCAGCCGGATCCGACCTGGCTCCAGGTCACGGTCTGGGCGGTGTACCTCGTCCCGACGATGTTCTTCTTCCTGCGCCCCGGCAGGGCCGCGGCCCCGGCCGCGAAGGCGCCCGCCGCCGACGCGGTGCGTGACGGTGCGCGGGAAGCGGACGCTCGTCCCGTCGGCGAGAAGGGCTGACACCGCCGAGGCCCGGGCGCGATCCCGGCGTACGCGACTGGTCACCGCCGTGAGACCGGCCCCTCGGCAGTGCCGACGAGGCCGGTCTCACGGCGTATCGCCCGGCCTTGGGTGACGCCGCCCGCGCTGTCCCGGCCTCGGAAGGGGGGCGGGCTGGGCGCCGAGCACGGCGGGGCGCCGGCCGGGGCGGCACGAAGAAGACGCTCACGCCCGACCGGGTGACCCGGCGCGGAAAACGGCGGCGAGGCGCCCACCGCCGCCGGGACCGGGCGGGCGCGGGGTCAGCTGATCCAGCCGGCGGTTTCCGGCTCGTGCTCCACCTGGGCGCAGGCGTCGGTGAGGACCGCGAGCAGCGGCAGGGGGTCGGGCAGCGGCCGGTCGGGGCCGTGGCCCGGCAGCCAGGACACGACCGCGCCCGACGGCAGGCGCGAGGGCGGCATCAGGACGTAACTGGCGCGGCAGTGCCAGCGCAGGCCGGGGTGCTCGTCCAGGGTCTCGGGATGGCAGTCCAGCTCACAGGGCCACCACTCGTCCTCGTCGGCGGTGGCGCGGGTGCCGGTGAAGAAGAGCGTCCGGCCGTCGGATACGGCCACCGGCCCGGTGGCGGCGCCCTCGGCGGCCAGCCGGTCCAGTGCGATCCGGCCGGCCTCGGCGGGGACGTCGAGGACGTCGTGGGCGATGCCGGTGGCGGTGATGAAGTTCGCGAGGGGCTGGGTGCGCAGCCAGCGCTGGATCTTCTCCGGGTCCGTGGTGGCCTGGGTCTGCCAGGCGAAGGAGACCGGGTGGCTGCCCGGGGTGGGACAGCCGATCCGGTCGCAGGAGCAGCGGTAGCCGGACTCGGCGGACGGGTGCGCGGCAGGGGCCAACGGCAGGCCCGCCACGGCGGCCGCCAGCAGCAGGTCGTCCCGGTCGCGGGCGCCCGGGGTCCGCTGGGCGAAGCCGTCCTCGCCCTCGGCGTCCCGCTCTCCCGCCTTCCGGCGCAACCAGCCGGACAACCTGCCCTTGGTGACCATCGAGCCCCTTCCCTCGCCCCGTGAACCCTCGCTCCACCCTACGTAACGAAGGAAAAGCCGTAAGCGGAATCCACGGATGGTGGATTTCCATCCTGCGCCCTGTACGGATCCGGTCCGCACCCGGGGTGCCCGGAAGGTCCCCCGATTGGGGGATGGGAACCCGCAAATGACCCCATACCGCTCCACCCGGACGTAGCCTGGTTTCCGACAGGTTGTCGGCAAGCCCATTGACTTAGGTCAGCCTAAGTCGGCATGATCCCTGCAAGGCGCCCGACGCAGGAGGATCCCCTTGACGCCCGCCAGCCCTGACGGAGCCGCACCCTTCTCGGCGGTGATCCGCACCGCCAGCCACGACCGCCACACCGACGCGGAGAACTCCACCTTCATCGGCGACCTGCTCGGGGGCCGCTTGGCGGTGGCCGCCTACGCCCGCTACACCGAGCAGCTGTGGTTCGTCTACCGGGCTCTGGAGGACGCGGCAGGGATGCTGGCCGGCGACCCCGTCGCGGGCCCCTTCCTGCGGCCGGAGCTGCCGCGGGTCGCCGCCCTCGAACGTGACCTCGGCCACCTGCTCGGGGCAGGCTGGCGGGAGCGGGCGGCGGCACTGCCCGAGACCGCCGCCTACGCCGCCCGCATCACCGAGACCGCCCGTGACTGGCCGGCCGGCTATGTCGCCCACCACTACACCCGCTACCTCGGCGACCTCTCGGGCGGCCAGGCCATCCGGGGCATCGCCGAGCGGACCTGGGGTTTCCCCCGCAAGGGCGACGGCGTGCGCTTCTACGTCTTCGAGACGATCGGCAACCCCGCCGCCTTCAAGCGCGAGTACCGGGCCCTGCTGGACGCCCTGCCGGCCGACGAGCTGGAGAAGCAGCGCGTCGTCGAGGAGTGCCGCCGGGCCTTCGCCCACAACGCGGCGGTCTTCGCCGCGCTCGGGCGGGAGTTCCCGCTCACCGCCTGAGCGCGTCCCCGCCGCTAGGCCCCGTGCGTCCCCCAGCCGGTCGGGTCGACGCCGCCCGGGACCGGGGCGGCGGGGTCGTAGGGGGTGCGGGTGAAGACGAACGAGCCGACGTCGAGGTGGGTGACCGTGCCGTCGGCCGAGCGGACCGCGCGCAGCGTCTCTCCGTCGTAGTAGCCCTCCAGGCCGGTCCAGGTCCCGTCCCGGCCGGCGCGGAAGCGGGCGCCGCGGCCGGCGCCGGGGGTGGCCGGGGCGATTTCGAGGTCACGGCCCGCGGCCAGCCGCAGCACGTGCGGGGAGGTGCCCCAGTACCAGGGGCCGGTCAGCGCCAGCAGTTCCGGGTCGGGGTCGGAGACCGGGCGCCAGGGTTCGGGGATGCGCGGCTCGCGCTCGGTCACGATGGCCAGCAGGTCGCGGGCGATCACCCCGGTCGGGGCGCCGGTGGTGGAGTTGGCAAGGACGGCGGCGCCCAGCCCCTCGGCGACGTCGCACCACAGCGCCGCCACGAAACCGGGCATGGAGCCGCCGTGCCCGACGAACTGCCGCCCGTCGGGCGCCGTCGCCACCTGGAGGCCGAGGCCGTAGTCGCCGGAGGGCGCGGCGGGCCGGCGCATCTCCTCCAACGTGGCTGCGGACAGGACGTGTTCGTCGCCCGCGGCCAGGAAGGCCGCCCAGCGGCACAGGTCGTCCGCCGTCGACCACAGCTCACCGGCCGGGGCCATCAGCCCGGTCTCGTGGACCGCCTCGGGCAGCATCAGCTCTGCATAGGGGTGCACGGCCCAGCCGCCCGCGTGCGGGGCCTGCGGGCGGCGCGAGGTACGGGTCATGCCGAGCGGTTCCAGCACCTGGGACCAGAGCACCTCGTCCCACGGCCGTCCGTCGTGGAGCCGCTCCACGACGGCGCCGAGCAGAGCGAAGCCCGGGTTGGAGTAGTGGTGCCGCTCCCCCGCCGGGTGCAGCCGGGCGCGCTCGCCCAGCACCCCGTCGAGGTCCGGGCGCAGCGCGCCGGGGGTGCGCTCCCACCACGGGCCGGGGCTCTCGGAGGCCAGACCCGCCGTGTGCGCCAGCAGTTGACGGATCGTCACCCCGTCCGCGGCCGTGGCGCCGAGGTATTTGTCGACCGGGTCGTCCAGCCCGAGCCGCCCCGCGTCGCGCGACCGCATCACCAGCACGGCCACGAAGGTCTTGGTGATCGAGCCGATCCGGTACTGCGTGTCCCCGTCCGGCGCGTGCCCGTCCACGCAGGACCGGGCGCCGGTCCACACGGTGCGGCCGTCCCGGACGACGGCCGCCACGAGGGAGGGCGTGCGGGAGGTCGACTGGGCGACCGCGATCCGGTGCATCAGGGCCCGGCGGGTCTCGGGGAACAGGGCGTCGGAGGATGCGTCGGACGCGGGACTGGGTGTCGGCATGCGCTCACCTTAGAGGCCGCCCACAAGGGCCGAACGGGCATTTTTCCGTCCGCAATCCGGTGCGGGATGTCCGCGGGGGGTCCACCATGAGCACAACGGTCTCAACGACACCGCGAGGAGCTTTCATTGAGCGCTGCGCGAACCGCTTCGTTCCGGCGGTACCTGATGTGTCCTCCCACGTACTACCGGGTCACCTACTCCATCAACCCCTGGATGGACCCCGCCAAGCCGGTCGATCCCGCGCTGGCCCTCTTCCAGTGGGAGGACCTCCGCGACCGGTACCGCTCGCTGGGACACGCCGTCGAGATCCTGCAGCCGCTCCCCGGCCTGCCGGACATGGTGTTCGCGGCGAACGGCGCGACCGTGGTGGACGGACGGGTCTTCGGCGCCCGCTTCGCCAACATCGAGCGGAAGGCGGAGGCCCCGGCGCACCGCGAATGGTTCCTCAGCCGCGGCTACACGCACGTCCACGACCCGCAGCACATCAACGAGGGCGAGGGCGACTTCGCGGTCACCGAGAGCTGGCTGCTGGCCGGCAAGGGCTTCCGCAGCAGCCCGCTGTCGCACTCGGAGCTCCAGGAGTACTTCGGCAGGCCCGTGATCGGCCTGGAGCTCACCGATCCGCACTTCTACCACCTGGACACGGCGCTGTGCGTGCTCTCCGGCGACGAGATCATGTACTACCCGGACGCCTTCTCCCCCGGCAGCCGGTCGGTGCTGCGCCGGCTGTTCCCCGACGCGCTGGTCGCCACCCGCGACGACGCGCTCGCCTTCGGCCTGAACTGCGTCAGCGACGGCCTGAACGTCCTGGTCCCGGCCGCGGCCAAGGGGCTGCTCAAGCCGTTGCGGGAACGCGGTTTCGAGCCGCTGCCGGTGGACATGTCCGAACTGCACAAGGCGGGCGGCAGCGTGAAGTGCTGCACCATGGAGCTGCGGGACTGACCGTGATACGAAGAGGCCCATGCCTCAGCAGCCGCAGCCCCACCGGCCCCTCCGGACCACCTACGACGCCGTGATCGTGGGCGGTGGCCACAACGGACTGGTCGCCGCCGCGTACCTCGCCCGCGCGGGCCGCTCGGTGCTGCTGCTGGAGCGGCTGCCCTCGACCGGCGGCGCCGCCGTCTCCACGCGGGCGTTCAGCGGTTTCGACGCGCGGCTGTCGCGCTACTCGTACCTGGTGAGCCTGCTGCCCCGGAAGATCGTCGACGACCTGGGGCTGCGCTTCGCGGTGCGGCGGCGCCGGATCTCCTCGTACACCCCGCACGGGGACGGCGGCCTGCTCGTGGACGCCGGGTCTGCCGCCCGCACCCGGGAGAGCTTCGTGCGGCTCACCGGCTCCGACCGCGACTTCGAGGCGTGGCAGCGCTTCTACGGGATGACCCAGCGGGTCGCCGAGCGGGTCTTCCCCACGCTGACCGGTCCGCTGCCCTCGCGCGGCGAACTGGAGCGGATCGTGGACGACCCGCGGGCCTGGGAGGCGCTGTTCGAGCGCCCGCTGGGCGAGAGCGTCGAGGCGGCGTTCGACGACGACGTGGTGCGGGGCGTGGTGCTCACCGACGCCCTCATCGGCACCTTCACGCACGCCCACGACCCCTCGCTGCTGCAGAACCGCTGCTTCCTGTACCACGTGATCGGCGGCGGCACGGGCGACTGGGACGTGCCCGTCGGCGGCATGGGCGCGCTCACCGACGCCCTCGCGGAGGCGGCGCGGGCGGCCGGGGCGGAGATCGTCACGGGCACTGAGGTGACCGCGATCGCCACCGACGGGACCCGGGCCGAGGTGGACTTCGACGGCGGCCGGGTGTCGGCCCGGCACGTGCTGGTCAACGCCTCGCCGCACGCCCTCGCGGGACTGCTCGGCGAGGCCGTCCCGGACCGGCCCGAGGGCGCCCAGCTCAAGGTCAACATGCTGCTGCGGCGCCTGCCGCGACTGCGGGACGCGGGCGCGGACCCGCGCGAGGCGTTCTCCGGGACCTTCCACATCGCGGAGTCCTACACCCAGCTGCAGACGGCCTACGAGGAGGCCGCGGCCGGTGCGGTGCCCACGGCCCCGCCCTCGGAGATCTACTGCCACTCGCTGACCGACCCGACGATCCTGGCCCCCGGGCTCGTCGCGGACGGCATGCACACCCTCACCCTGTTCGGCCTGCACGCCCCCGCGCGGCTCTTCGCGGCCGACCCCGCGGGGGCGAAGGACGCCCTGCTCAAGGCCACGCTCGCGCAGCTGAACGCGGTGCTCGCGGAGCCGCTGGCGGACTGCCTGGCGGTCGACGCGGACGGGCGGCCGTGCATCGAGGCGAAGTCGCCCCTGGACCTGGAACGCGAGGTCGGTCTCCCCGGGGGGCACATCTTCCACCGGGACCTGTCCTTCCCGTACGCACAGGAGCGCGCCGGCGCCTGGGGCGTCGCGACGGCCCACGCCAACGTGCTGCTCTGCGGCGCGGGCGCGGTGCGGGGTGGCGGCGTCAGCGGCATCCCGGGCCACAACGCGGCCATGGCGGCACTGAGCGCCTGACGGCGCGGCCCGCCCCGGGAGCGCACCCCCGGCCCCGCGCCGAAGCCCGCCGCGCAAGGCGCACGAAACGACCCGGCGCCCCCGGGCGCCCGGCATCCCGGGCCGCAACGCGGCCACGGCGGGACTGAGCTGCGGCGTGGCGTCCGGGCCGGGCCAGACGTCTCCGCACGGCCGCGACCACCGGGCCCGGGGCGGGCGGTCGCACGCCGCGGGCCGGCCGGACACCGTGACGTCCGGCGAAGCGACTCCCCGGCCCAGCGGGACGTGGCCGGAACGGGCCGCCCGGCCGCATCCCTGGGCAACGCGACGACCGGAACCGCGCGGACCGGCTACTCGGCCGGGTCCGGGGGTGGCCAGGCGTCGCCCCAGGCCACGTCGCGGGCCGATCGGTACAAGGAGCCCTGCCGTTTGCTGACCGTGGTGCGGCGCAGGCCGTCCTCCACCGTGCACAGGTCGATCAGCACCTGCCCCTTGCGGATCTGGGGGTGGCGCACCACCCGGTCCGGCGCGGGCCCGGCGGGGAAGCGCGCCGCGGCGACGTAGCTGAACTTCTCGTCCTCGTAGGGCAGCGAGCCGCCCTTGACCTGGCGGTGCAGCGAGGTGCGGGCGACCCGGGCGGCGAAGTGGCACCAGTCGGGGGCCTGCACCGGGCACACCTCGTCGTGCGGGCAGGGCGCGAGCACGTGGAGGCCGGCCGCGACGAAGGCGTCGCGGGCGGCGAGCACGCGGGCGTAGCCGTCGGGTGTGCCGGGCTCGACGACGAGCACCGCGCCGCGCGCGGCCCGCGCGGCTTCGGCGACGACGGCCTCGCGGTCGGCGTCCGGCAGCTCGCCGATGACATAGGAGAGCGTGATCAGGTCGGCCTCGGGCAGCCGCGCCCCGGTGCCGAGCGGCGCCCTGAGCCACCGCGCCTGCCGTACGGCCTCGTGCCCGGCGGAACCGGCCAGGTCGCGGCCGAGTGCGAGGGCGGCCTCCGACCAGTCCAGGACGGTGCTGGTGTGGGTGCCCTCGTCCCAGGCGTCGGCGACCGCCCAGGTCGCGGCGCCCGTGCCGCCGCCCACGTCGAGATGGCTGTCCGGCGCCCACGCGCCCGCCCGGTCGCGGAACTCCGCCAGCGCCGCGCACACGGCCGTGTAGGTCGCGGGCATGCGGTAGGACGCGTAGGCCGCCACGTCGGAGCGGTCGCGGAGGATCGGCGTGCTGCTGGGCGTACGCCCCCGGTACGTGGCGATCAGGCGGTCGACGGCCTGGGCGGCGCGGCCCGGCGGGAGCCCGTCGAGGAGATCGGCGAGGGCGGCATGCAGAGTGGACACAAAGGACAAGGGTAAGGGCCCCCTCCGCGCCACCGGTCCCGTCGGCGGCCCCCGCCGCGCGGTCCGCTCGTCACCCTGACGGCCGAACGGGTGGCCGAATCATTGCCCTCCGCGCCCCGCCGCCGCATTCAGGGCCGTTTGTACACAATGCGGGCCCGTCGCGGGCAAACCCGCAGGTCGATCTCCGCACGCCGCAACATACGCGCAATCAGCCACAAAAAGGCAGACGCTTCACTGGAGTGCGCAGATCCAGCCGAACGTGAACTTCAGGACAACGGACCTCCGAAATTTCGTAAACCGCAGCGAACGTACAACTGTTTGGCATAGCGTTCCGGCTTACTACGGCACACCGCTGCTTGGGGAAGTGGCAGGTGTGCCCACTTTGTCGCGTTGTGCCAGGGGGGTCCATGCGGCGGGTCGGTATACCCAGTTCGGAAGAGACGGATACAACTCCCGCGCCGGGCCGCGTGGTCGCGGCTCCGCCGGGGTCGAGCGACAAGGCGCGCTGGTATCTCCCGGCGGCGCTCGTCACGGATGCCGCAGGCGTCGGCGTACCCGTCGAGCTCGTCTTCGACGCCACGGGCCAGCCGCATCCCGTGCTGTGCGCGGGGACCGCCGCGCTGGCGTGGACGTGCGTCCTGGCGGGCCGGCACCGCTACGCGGCCCGGGTGCTGGGCGAGTCCCGCAGCGCGCGCTCGGTGCTGTACGACTGGCTGATCCTGCTGGGCGTGCTGGCCATGGTCCGCACCGTGGTGGGCGAGGCCTCCGAGCCCCTGGTGGCGCTGCTGGCGCTCACCCCCGGGCTCCTGCTGACCGCCGCCTGCCGGAAACTGACGTACCATCACCTGATCGCCTCGCGGCGCGAGGCCCACGCCGTGCGCCGGGTGCTCGTGGTGGGCGAGCCGAGCGCGGCGGACTACGTGGTCGACCATCTGGCGGCGCGCACCGACCACGAGTACGTGGTCGTCGGCGTCGTGCCGGTCGGCCTCGCGAACCTGGAGTGCGGTGCCCCGGTCGCCACCCGGCTGGAATCGCTGCCGCCGGCCCGTCCGAGCGGCGACTCCGGCGCCGTCCTGGCCTCCGCCCGCGAACTCGGCGCGGACCTGCTGCTGGTGGCGCCCGGCCCGCGCATGGCCGGGGAGCGGCTGCGCAGGCTGTCGTGGGCGGTGCACGACGCGGGGGTGCCGCTGGCCGTCCTGCCCGGCCTGACCGACGTCTCCGAGCGCCGGGTGGAGCTCACCTCCGCCGCCGGGCTCACGCTCCTGCACATCAGCCCACCGGTGCGGCGCGGGGTGCAGGTCACCCTGAAGTCGGCACTGGACCGGGTCGGGGCGGCGGTCGGACTCCTGCTGCTCTCCCCGCTGTTCGGGATCATCGCGGCGGCCATCCGGCTGGGCTCCCAGGGCCCGGTCTTCTACCGGCAGATCCGGCACGGGCTGGACTGCGCGCCCTTCACCATGTGGAAGTTCCGCACGATGGTGGCCGACGCCGACGACCGCAAGCCGGAACTGGCGCCCGCCAACGAGAACGACGGCCTGATGTTCAAGATGCGCCGCGACCCCCGGATCACCCGGGTCGGACGTTTCCTGCGCCGCTGCTCGCTGGACGAACTGCCCCAGCTCTTCAACGTCCTCCGGGGTGACATGTCCCTGGTGGGCCCGCGCCCGCCGCTGCCCGATGAGGTCGCGCGCTACGACGAGGTCGAGCTGCGAAGGCTCGCGGTGAAGCCGGGCCTGACTGGCCTGTGGCAGGTCAGCGGGCGCTCCGAGCTCTCCTGGGACGAGACCCTCCAGCTCGACCTGCGCTACGTGGACAACTGGACCTTCACCAGCGACGTCGACCTGATGGCCCGCACGCTCCGGGCCGTCGTCGACGGCCGCGGAGCGTACTGATGCCCGGCGGGCGGGGGGCGGAGCGGTCGGCGCGGGTGAGGTCAGTCCGCGCCGTGCTCCCGCCACCAGGCGTACGTCGAGGCGATGCCGTCCCGCAGGGCGATCTCCGGCTTCCAGCCGAGGCCGGTCAGCCGCGACACGTCGAGCAGCTTGCGCGGTGTGCCGTCGGGCTTGCCGGTGTCCCAGGCGATGTCGCCCGCGTAGCCGACGACCTCCCGTACGGTCTCGGCGAGTTCGCGGATGGTGAGGTCGCTGCCGCAGCCGACGTTGACCGGCTCGTCTCCGTCGTAGGAGCGCAGCAGGAGGGCGCAGGCGGCGGCGAGGTCGTCCACGTGCAGGAACTCACGGCGCGGTGTGCCGGAGCCCCACAGGACCACCTCGGGGACCCCGGCCCGGCGGGCCTCGTGGAAGCGGCGGATCAGGGCCGGCAGCACGTGCGAGGACGTCAGGTCGAAGTTGTCGCCGGGCCCGTAGAGGTTGGTCGGCATGGCGGAGACGAAGGACGCGCCGTACTGCCGCCGGTAGGACTGGACTTGGACGATGCCCGCGATCTTGGCCAGTGCGTAGGCCTCGTTCGTCGGCTCCAGCGGGCCGGTGAGCAGCGCGTCCTCGCGGATCGGCTGGGGCGCGTGCTTGGGGTAGATGCAGGACGAGCCGAGGAAGAGCAGCCGCCCCACCCCGGCGGCGTGGGAGCCGGCGATCACGCTCAGCTGGATCCGCAGGTTGTCCTCCAGGAACTGCACCGGGTAGGTGCTGTTGGCCATGATGCCGCCCACCTTGGCGGCGGCCAGCACCACCGCGTCCGGGCGTGCCCCGGTCAGGAACGCCTCGGTGCTCGCCGCGTCCCGCAGGTCGAGCTGGTCGCGGCCGCGGGTGATCACCTCGTGCCCGTCGGCCTCCAGCCGGCGCACCAGCGCCGATCCGACCAGTCCGCGGTGGCCCGCGACGAAGATCCGGGCACGCTCCGGCAGGGTTGCGTTCGCTTGGGTCATGACAGCGGATTCTGCCAGCCCGGGTCACCCCATAGGGGCTGAATCCAAACATCAGTACGCAAAGGAAACATATCCGACCCCAGGGGGGACAGCGCATGGGCAAGAGCGCCCTGATCACGGGTGTCACCGGCCAGGACGGCTCCTATCTCGCGGAGCTGCTGCTGAGCAAGGGATACACGGTGCACGGCCTCGTCAGACGGTCGTCCAGCTTCAACACCGAACGGATCGACCACATCTACCAGGGGCCGCAGGAGGCGAATCGTTCCTTCACGCTCCATCACGCCGATCTCTCCGACGGCGTGGCCCTGGTCAACCTGCTGCGCGACCTGCGCCCCGACGAGGTCTACAACCTGGGCGCGCAGTCCCACGTCCGCGTCTCGTTCGACGCCCCGCTCTACACCGGCGACGTCACGGGCCTCGGCTCGATCCGGCTGCTGGAGGCGGTGCGGGCCAGCGGCGTCGACACCCGCGTCTACCAGGCCTCCTCGTCCGAGATGTTCGGCGCGACCCCGCCGCCGCAGAACGAGCGGACCCCCTTCCACCCGCGCAGCCCGTACGGCTGCGCCAAGGTGTACGGCTACTGGGCGACCGTCAACTACCGCGAGGCGTACGACATGTTCGCGGTCAACGGCATCCTCTTCAACCACGAGTCCCCGCGCCGCGGCGAGACCTTCGTGACGCGCAAGATCACCCGCGCCGTCGCCCGCATCAAGGCGGGGCTGCAGGACCGGCTCTACCTGGGCAACCTCGACGCGGTCCGGGACTGGGGCTACGCCCCCGAGTACGTCGAGGCGATGTGGCTGATGCTGCAGCGCGACACCCCGGACGACTACGTGGTGGCCACCGGGGAGGCGGCCACCGTGCGGCAGTTCCTGGAGACCTCCTTCGCGCACGCCGGCCTCGACGCGGCCGAGTACGTCCGCTACGACCCCAAGTACGAGCGCCCGAGCGAGGTGGACGCCCTCATCGGTGACGCGAGCAAGGCCGAGGAACTGCTCGGCTGGAAGCCCTCGGTACGGGTGGACGAGCTGGCCCGGATCATGGTCGACGCCGACTGCGAACAGGTCGAGCAGCAGCTCGCGGGCGCGACGGTACGCATCGACCGCTGACGCGGCCGCCGGGATCCCGGCGGCTCCGCCGGCGACCCGGCGGACCCCGACCCGCCGGAGGCGTCCGGCAGATGACGTCCGGTCGGGTATTCAGTGAACACAAATTCGTCAAACTTTCTACCGGCCCTGTTCACATACCCCTACGCTGCCGTCCACAGGCGGGCGATTGGGCCGCTTGTGCACGAGTGGGCCTTGGGGGGCACATGCGAAGACTTGGGGCAATAACGGCCGCCGGTGCGCTGGTGGCGGGCGCACTGGCCGGGGCGGGCGCGGCGGTGGCACCCGCCGCCACCGCGCTCACCGCGCCGGTGGCCATGACCGCCGACGATCTGCCGACCTGGCAGACCAACGGCATCGTCTGGGCGATGGCCCAGGCACAGGGCGTCGTCTACGCGGGCGGCACCTTCTCCACCGTCCGCCCGCCGGGCTCCGGGGCGGGCAGCAACGAGCAGCCGGCGGTGAACTTCGCCGCCTTCGACACCGCGACCGGGGCACCGACCGGTTGCCGGCTGTCGTTCACCATCGGCGCGGGCAGCACGGCCACCGTGCGCGCGCTGGCGGTCTCGCCGGACGGCGGGACGCTCTACGCGGGCGGGTACTTCAGCGCCGTCAACGGTGTCCAGGTCAACAGCCTGGCCGCCATCGACACCGCCACCTGCACCCCGATCGCCTCCTTCCACCCGGCGGTCTCCGCGACCGTCCGGGCGCTGGACGCGACCGCGGACACCGTCTACGCGGGCGGCGACTTCACCTCCGTCGCCGGCCAGTCCCGCCGCTACTTCGCGGCGCTGACCTCCTCGGGGTCCCTGACCGCGTGGAACCCGACCGGCGACGAGCCCGGGCGGGCGGTGCAGGTCACCCCGGACGGCGCGAACGTCATGATCGGCGGCGACTTCGACACCATCGGGGGCGCCGACTCGCACGCCCTGGCCGTGGTGGACTCCGCCACCGGAGCGCTGACGAAGGCGTACCCGGTGGGGTTCTTCCCCGCGACCTCGGTCGTCAAGGACATCACCGTCGACGCCACCGGCCTCTACACGGGCAACGAGGGCACCGGCGGCGGGGTCTTCGACGGCCGGACCGCCTTCGAGCTGAGCGACTTCGGCCAGCGCTGGCGGGACAACTGCCTGGGAGCCACCCAGTCGGTCGAGGTCTACCAGTCCGTCCTCTACAGCGGCTCGCACGCGCACGACTGCAGCAGCATGGGCGAGTACCCCGACCAGCGGCGCAAGCACCTGCTGGCCGAGCCCGTCAACGACCCGCACCTGCTCGGCTGGTTCCCCGACACCAATGACGGGCTGGGCGAGGGCATCGGCCCGCGCGTGATGGCCGTCTCGTCGAAGAACAGCACCGACTACCTGTGGGTCGGCGGCGAGTTCACCACCGTCGACGGCAGCCCGCAGCAGGGCCTGACCCGCTTCGCGTCCGGCCCGGACACCGGCAACCCGACCACGCCGGAGGCCGGCGCGGCCAGCCTGTCGGCCGGCAAGGCCAAGGTGACCTGGCAGGCGAGCCTGGACAACGACGACAGCGTGCTGACGTACAAGGTCTACCGGGACGGGGGCGCCACCCCCGTGTACACGACCACCGGCACCTCCCTGCCGTGGGTGCGTCCGCAGCTGAGCTTCACCGACACCGGGCTCACCCCCGGATCGGTGCACAGCTACCGGGTGTCCGCGAGCGACGGCACCAACACCAGCCCGCTGTCCTCCACCGCCACGGTGACCGTGGCATCGGGCAGCAACAGCTACGCGGCGGCGGTGCTGGACGACGGCGCCACCCTGTACTGGCGCTACGACGAGGCGGGCGGCACCTACGCCGCCGACGCCTCCAGCACGGACGACAACGGCGACTACGTCGGCGGGCCGTCCTACCGGCAGACCCCGGCCGCGGTGACCGGGCCCAGCACCGCGATCGGCTTCAACGGCTCCAACCAGTGGGTCTACAGCGACCGCAGCCACGGCCGGCCGGCCACCTTCAGCGTGGAGACCTGGTTCAGGACCACCACGACGGCGGGCGGCAAGATCGTCGGCTTCGGCAACTCGACGACCGGCACCAGCGGTCAGTACGACAAGCACGTCTACATGACCAACGACGGCCGGCTGGTCTTCGGCGTCTACACCGGTGCCACCAACACCATCACCAGCAGCACGTCCTACAACGACGGCACCTGGCACCACGTGGTGGCCACCCAGGACGGCGGCGGCATGAAGCTCTACGTCGACGGCGCCCTGACCGGCACCAACCCGCAGACCAGTAACGAGAACTACACCGGTTACTGGCGCGCGGGCGGGGACAACCTCAACGGCTGGCCCCTGCAACCGTCCAGCAACTACTTCAACGGGCAGATCGACGAGACGGCGGTCTACCCGGCGGCGCTCACCGCCGCCCAGGTCGCGCACCACTACGACCTGGCCAGCGCGCCCGCCGACACGGTGACCACGCTGACCGCGGCCGAGGACACGTACGTCAACGCCGGGGCGCCGTCCACCAACTACGGCACCTCCGGGTCGCTCGCCGTGCGCGGCAGCTCGGCGTACCTGACCTACCTGCGCTTCAGCCTGCCGTCGGCCCCGGCCGGCCAGACCCTGAAGAGCGCGGTCCTGCGGCTGACCACCAGCAGCGACCCCACGGCCGGCACCAACGACACCGCCAACGTGGTGCCGGTGACCGGGACGTGGACGGAGACCGGCACCACGTACACCAGCCGTCCCGCGCTGTCCTCGACGGTGCTCGGCAGCCTGACCGGTGCCACGGCCGTCTCCACGGCCTACACGGTGCCGCTGGACGCCGCACAGCTCAGCGGATCGCTCGGCGGCTCGTACGGCATGGCGGTGACCAGCACCGGGACCGACGCGCTGTGGCTGTGGTCGAGGCAGGCGCCGTCCTCCGCGAACACCCCGAAGCTGGTGCTCACCTTCGGGTCCTAGCAGGGCATTCCGGAGACCCCGGCGGAAAGTACGCGTCGGGGTCTCCTCCGGGCCGCCTGTCACGGCGTACGCTGCCGTGCCAGGCGGTTCGTTTCTGCGCCGCCGGGGGTCGCGAGGGCTGGGGGGCTCATGCGCACTGCGGGAACTGCCGAAACGACCAGCACGACCAGCGCGGCGAGAACGGCGAGAACGGCGAGAACGCTGTCGGCCGCGCTCGCACTGACGGCGGCGTCGCTCGCCGGGGCGGCGGTCGCGACCGCGCCGCCCGCCGCGGCCCTTACAGCGCCGGTCGCGATGACCGCCGACCCGCTGCCCACCTGGCAGACCAACGGCGTGGTGTGGGCGATGGCCCAGCAGGGCGGCACCGTCTTCGCCGGCGGCACGTTCTCCGTCATCCGCTCCTCCGGCGCGGGCACGACCACGCAGCCCGCCGTCAACTTCGCCGCCTTCGACGCGGCGACCGGCGCGCCCACCGGCTGCCGGCTCTCCTTCACCATCGGCTCGGGCACCGCGACCGTGCGCGCCCTGGAGGTCTCGCCGGACGGGCGGACGCTCTACGCGGGCGGCTGGTTCAACGCCGTCAACGGCGTCACCGTCAGCAGCCTGGCCGCGATCGACATCGCCACCTGCACCCCGGTCGCCTCCTTCCGGCCGACGTTCTCGGCGACGGTGCGGGCGCTGGCGGTCACCGGGGACACGGTCTACGCGGGCGGCGACTTCACCTCCGTCGCCGGCCAGTCCCGACCGCGTTTCGCCGCCCTGTCCGCAGCCGGGGCGCTGCGCGCCTGGAACCCGGACGCCGACAAGCCCGGCCGGGCGATCCAGCTCACCCCGGACGGCGCGCACGCCGTCATCGGCGGCGACTTCGACACCGTCGGCGGCACCGGCTCGCACGCGCTGGCCGTGGTCGACACCGCGGGCGGCGCCCTGACCCGGGCCTACCCGGTGGGCTTCATACCGCCCACGTCGGTGGTCAAGGACCTCACCGCCGACGCCACGGCGGTCTTCACCGCCAACGAGGGCACCGGCGGCGGGGTCTTCGACGGCCGCATCGCCCTGAACACCACCGACTTCGGGCAGCGCTGGCGGGACAACTGCCTGGGCGCCACCCAGTCCGTCGTCGTGTACCGCACGGTGCTCTACAGCGGCTCGCACGCGCACGACTGCAGCAGCATGGGCGAGTACCCCAACCAGCGGCGCAAGCACCTGCTGGCCGAGTCGGTGGACGACCCGACGCTGCTGCCCTGGTTCCCCGACACCAACGACGGCATCGGCGAGGGCCTGGGGCCGCGGGTGATGACGGTGGCCTCATCCGGCGGCACCGACTACCTGTGGGTGGGCGGCGAGTTCACCACCGTCGCCGGGGCGGCCCAGCAGGGTCTGACCCGCTTCGCCTCCGGCCCCGACACCGGGGCGCCGAGCGTGCCCGAGGTGAACGTCTCCAGCGTGCGGGCCGGCGAGGTCGCGGTGCGCTGGCGGTCCGGCCTGGACCTGGACGACGGGCCGCTGACGTACCGCGTCTACCGCAACGGGTCGAGCACTCCGGTGTACACCACGACCGGCCCCTCGCTGCCCTGGTCGCGCCCGCAGCTCACCTTCACCGACACCTCGGTCACCCCGGGCACCACGTACTCCTACCGGGTCAGCGCGAGCGACGGCACCAACACCAGCGCCCAGTCCGCCGCTCAGTCGGTGACGGCGGCAGGCGGCACGCAGGCCTACCCGGCGCGGGTGGTCGCCGACGGCGCGACGCTGTACTGGCGCTACGAGGAGGCCTCCGGCCAGTTCGGCGCCGACTCCTCGCCGGGCGACGACAACGCGGTCTACCTCAACGGCCCGCTGTACCGGCAGGCCCCGGGCGCGGTGCCCGGCGGCGGCACGGCCATGGGCTTCAACGGGACCAACGACTACGCCTACAGCGACGCCCGGCACCCGCGCCCGGCCGCGTACAGCATCGAGACCTGGTTCCGGACCACGACCACCTCCGGCGGCAAGCTGATCGGCTTCGGCGACCGGAACGTGGACGACAACCTCAGCGCCAGCTACGACAAGCACCTCTACATGACCAACAACGGCCGGCTGGTCTTCGGCGTCTACAACGGCGGCACCCGCACGGTCACCACCACCGCCGCCTACAACGACGGCGCCTGGCACCACGTGGTGGCCACCCAGGGCGGCGGCGGCATGCGGCTGTACGTCGACGGGGCCCCGGCGGGCAGCGGCACGACCACCACCAGCCAGGACTACGCGGGCTACTGGCGGGTCGGCGGCGACAACCTCAGCGGCTGGCCCGAGCAGCCGGCGAGCAACTTCTTCGCCGGACAGCTGGACGAGACCGCCGTGTACCCGCTCGTGCTGACCGCCGCCCAAGTCGCCGAGCACCACGCCCTGGGCACCGGTGGCGGCGGCACACCGCCGCCGCAGGACACCCAGGTCACCGTGGCAGCCGACGCGGACACCTACGTCAACGCCGGGGCGCCCTCCACCAATTACGGCACCTCCGGGTCGCTGGCCGTGCGCGGCGGCTCGGCGTACGTCACCTACCTGCACTTCGCACTGCCGTCCGCGCCCGCCGGCACGGTGCTGAAGTCCGCGACGCTGCGGGTGCGCACCAACTCCGACCCCACCGCGGGCTCCGCCGACAGCCAGAACGTCGTCCCGGTCACCGGGGCCTGGACCGAGACCGGCGCGACGTACGGCAACCGCCCGGCCCTGTCCTCCACCGTGCTGGGCACGCTGAGCGGCGCGACCGCCTCCCAGACCACGTACACGGCGGCGCTGAGTCCCTCGGGGCCGAGCGGGGCGCTGGGCGGCTCCTACGACCTCGCGCTCACCGGCGCGGGCACGGACGCCTTGTGGCTGTGGTCGAGCGAGGCCGCGGGCACCGGGAACCACCCGGAACTCGTTCTGACGTTCGGCGCACCTTAGTGCTCACTTTTTCTTCAAAGCACGTCCATCGGACGTATGCCACGCCCTACCCTGCGGTGCACGGGCACCGCAGGGGGCGCCCGGGCTCTGGGGGCCTTTGGGGGGCACATGAGAAAGCGCAAGCTCAGATCCATATCCGCCGCCTTGACCGTGGCGGCGGGCTCGCTGGCGGCCGGCGCGGTGGCACCGCAGCCGGCCGGCGCGCTGACCGCGCCGGTGGCGATCACCGCCGACAACCTGCCGACCTGGCAGACCAACGGCATCGTCTTCGCGATGGCACAGGCGAACGGGACCGTCTTCGCGGGCGGCACCTTCTCGTCGGTGCGGCCGTCGGGGGAGGCGGCGGGGGGCGCCGGTGAGCAGGAGGCGGTCAACTTCGCCGCCTTCGACGCGGCGACCGGCGCGCCGACGGACTGCAAGCTGTCCTTCACCGTCGGCTCGGGTACCGCGACCGTCAGGGCGCTGGCCGTCTCGCCGGACGGCACGACCCTGTACGCGGGCGGCTTCTTCGGGGCGGTCAACGGGACGCCGGTGAGCAGCCTGGCCGCGATCGACATCGCGACCTGCGCCGTGAAGTCCGGGTTCGGGGTGTCGGTCAACGCCACCGTGCGCGCCCTGGCCGTCAGCGGCGACACCGTCTACCTGGGCGGCGACTTCTCCTCCGTCGGAGGCCAGCCCCGCAGCGACTTCGCGGCCGTGAGCACCTCCGGCGCCGTCACCCCCTTCACCGCCGACGGCGACGCGCCCGGCCGCGCGCTCGCGCTCACCCCGGACGGGAGCAAGGCGATCCTGGGCGGCGACTTCGACCGGGTCAACGGGACCGCCTCGCACGCGCTGGCCGTCGTGGACGCCGGCACCGGCGCGGTGGTCAAGGGCTACGGCTCCTCCTTCATCCCGTCGACCTCGGTCGTCAAGGACATCGCCACCGACGCGACCGGCTTCTACACCGGCAACGAGGGCACCGGCGGCGGCGTGTTCGACGGCCGTATCGCGATCAACCTCAGCGACCTCAACCAGCGCTGGCGGGACACCTGCCTGGGAGCCACCCAGTCGGTCGAGGTCTACAAGACCGTGCTGTACAGCGGCTCGCACGCGCACGACTGCAGCACCATGAACGAGTACCCCAACCAGCGGCGCAAGCACCTGCTCGCGCAGGGCGTCGACAACCCGGCGAAGCTGGGCTGGTTCCCCGACACCAACGACGGCCTGGGCGAGGGCATCGGCCCGCGCGCCATGAGCCTGGCCTCCTCCGGCGGCACCGACTACCTGTGGGTGGGCGGTGAGTTCACCACGGTCAACGGGGTGGCCCAGCAGGGCCTGACCCGCTTCGCCTCCGGTCCCGACACGGGGGTCCCGACGACGCCGAACGTCAACGTCTCCAGCGTGACGCCGGGTTCGGTCGCGGTGCGCGTGCAGACCAGCCTGGACCTCGACGACAGCTCGCTGACCTACCGCGTGTACAAGAACGGCGGCGCGACGCCGGTGTACACCACGACCGCGTCGTCGCTCCCGTGGGTCCGCCCGCAGTTCACCTGGACCGACACCGACGTGACCGCGGGCGCCACGTACACCTACCGCGTGACCGCGAGCGACGGCACCAACACCACTGTCAAGTCCCCGACCCAGACGGTGACCGCGGCGACCGTGCCCGAGGCCTACCCGACCCAGGTCCTCGCCGACGGCGCGACGCTGTACTGGCGCTACAACGAGACCGCCAACACCTTCGTCGCCGACAACTCCCCGGCGGACGACGGCGGCAACCACGTCGGCGGCCCGACCCGCGGCGTCAGCCCGGGCGCGCTGACCGGTTCGGCCAGTACGGCCGTGACGTACAACGGCACGACGCAGTGGTCGTACAGCGACGCCAAGCACAGCCGGCCGTCCTCGTACAGCATCGAGACCTGGTTCAGAACGACGACCACCGCCGGCGGGAAGCTCGTCGGCTTCGGCGACCGGACCTCCGAGATCAGCGCCACCACGGACAAGCACGTCTACATGACCAACGCGGGCCGGCTGATCTTCGGTGTGCGCAGCGGCAGCAACCGCACCGTCACCACCTCCGCGGCCTACAACGACGGCCAGTGGCACCACGTCGTCGCCACGCAGGGCTCGACGGGGATGCGGCTGTACGTCGACGGCGCGCTGCAGGCATCCAGTCCGTTCACCACCGGGGGCACCGACTACACCGGCTACTGGCACGTCGGCGGGGACAATCTGTCGGGCTGGACCAGCCGCCCGACCAGCAACTACTTCGCCGGCTCCCTCGACGAGACCGCGATCTACCCGAGCGTCCTGTCGCCCGCGCAGATCGCCCTTCACTACTCCCTGGGGACGAACGGATGACCCGTACGCACCGCCGGGTCCGCCTCGCCGCCGCCGTCCTCGTGACGGCGGCGGCGGTGCTGCTCACCGGCTGCTCCAGCGGTTCGGACGGCCCCGGCGGGTCCGGCGGCTCCGGCACGAAGGACGCCGCGCGGGGCGGATCCGCCCCCGCCGCGACCGCACCCGCCACGGCGTCCACCGGGTCCGCCGGTGCCACCTCCGCGCCCTCCGCGCCGGCGGACCCCGCCTCCGACACCGTCCCCAGCGGGCCCAAGGTCCCCCAGGGCGAACTGACCCCGGTCACCGGCTCCTTCACCAAGAAGGAGAAGGCCTATCTGACCGGACGGGTTCCCAAGGGCACCGATCCGGCGGCCGTGCTCCAGCTCGGCCAGGAGACCTGCGACCGCATCGCCTCGGTCGCCCGGATCGACCGGGACGCCGCCATCGGCGGCATCATCACCGGCCAGATCGGCGGCGCCAACGGCGCGGTCACCCATCTGTGCCCGAAGCAGGAGGACATCCTGCGGGCCGCCGAGACCGGCTTCGCCGACGGCTCCTACACCGTCGGCGCCAAGGCGAAGGCGGGCAGCGTCATCACGCCCGGCACCTACCGCGCCCTGACCCCCACCAAGGACTGCACGTGGACGGTGGGGACGAAGTCCGGCACCGCCCGCAAGGTCACCGTCACCGCCGCCGCCAGGACCTTCGGCTCCCGCGGCTGCTTCGCGTGGGCGAAGGAGGACCGATGACCGAACTCGTCAGCAGACTGCCCGTGGTGGTGGCGATCCCCACCAAGAACGAGGCCGAGAACATCGCCACGACCGTCGACGCGGTCGCCGGCCACTTCGAGGCGGTCGTGGTCGTCGACTCCGGCAGCACCGACGACACGCAGGCGATCGCCGTGGCGCACGGCGCCGAGGTCGTCCCGTACACCTGGGACGGCGGCTACCCGAAGAAGAAGCAGTGGTGCCTGGAGAACGTGTACCCGGACGTGCCCTGGCTGCTCTTCCTGGACGGCGACGAGGTGCCGACGCCGGAGCTCATCGCCGAGCTGCGGGAGCTCTTCGCCCGGCCGGTCACGGCGGCCGCCTTCGACATCCCGCTGCTGTACTGGTTCGCCGGACGCCCGCTGCGGCGCGGCCACACCGTGGTCAAGCGCTCGCTGCTGGACCGCACCCGGGTCTCCTACCCCGAGGTCGACGACCTGGCCGCGCCCGGCATGGGCGAGCAGGAGGGCCACTACCAGCCGACGGCGGACGGCCCGGTCGGGCGGCTGCGGGGGCGCATCGAGCACCGCGACCTGGACCCGGTGCGCACCTGGTTCGACCGGCACAACCGCTACTCCGACTGGGAGGCGTGGCTGGAGCACCACCCGGGCGCCAAGGAGCAGGTGCGCGGGCTGAAGACCCGGCAGGGTCGGCTGTTCCAGAAGGTGCCGTTCAAGCCGCTGCTCTTCTTCGGCTACACCTACGTCGCCCGACGGGGCTTCCTCGACGGCCGCGCCGGGTTCGACTACGCGCTGGCGCTCAGTTTCTACCGCTGGCAGATCGGGCTGAAGACGCGCGAGCGGGCGCCTTCATAGCCGTCTCGTACACCTCCTGGAGGGTGTCGAGCACGGCGTCCAGCGACAGTTCGTCCCTGATGAGGCGCCAGGCGGCCTGCGAGGCCGCCTGGTTGGCCTCCGGCCGGAGCAGGTCCAGGACCGCCGCGCCGACGTCGCCGGGGCGGTGCACGACACGGCCTGCGCCGGCCCGATCGATGTCGGGGGCGAGGCCGTTGGACTCCCGAACGACGACGGGCGTGCCCACCGACATCGACTCCAGCAGCGACATCGCGAACGGCTCGTCCACGGAGGGCAGGACGTAGACGTCGGCGGCGCGGAAGGCCTCCAGCGCCTCGGCGTGGCTGAGCGGCCCGACGTGCCGCACCGCATCCGTCACGCCGAGCTCGCGGACGGCCTCCAGGGTGCCGGCCAGCTCGCCCGAGTCGGGTCCGGCCAGGACGAAGCGCGCGTCGGGGTACCGCCCCAGCACCTCCGGGATCGCGGCGGCGAAGTCGCGCGGACGCTTGCGGGTCTGGAACCGCGCCAGGTAGAGGACGGTCGGCGGGCCGCTGCGGGTGCGCGGCTGGTGCAGCGCGGTGCCGTTGGGCAGCCGTACGGGACGGGCCGGTCCGCCGGGGCCGGCGACGGCCTCCAGGTCGCCGCGCTCCCACTCGGTGAGGTGCAGGACGGCGTCCGCGCGGCGCAGCAGGCGCTTGGTGGCGAGGGCGTCCAGCACCTTGGCGAGCGGCTTGTCGCTGGGGTCGATCATGCCGTGGGTCTGCAGCACCAGCGGCCGGCCGCACTGGAGCGCCGCCACCGCCACCGGCAGCGTGATCAGGTCGCGCATCAGGTGGACGTGGACGACGTCGGCCGAGCGCACCAGGCGCCGGGCGCCGGCCAGCAGCGAGGGCGAGGTGATCCCGGAGACCTCGAAGCGCGGCAGGACGTGCCGGGCCTGGAAGACCCGCGCGGGCACGCCCTCCACCTCGTCCGGCAACCGCCCCGGCGGGAACCCGTCGCCCAGGGTGACGAGTTCGGCGTCGACGCCGCGGCCGCGCAGGCCCGCGGCCAGGTTGAGGGCGACCCGGGTGGGACCGCCGAAGGCGTTGGTGGGCGTGTGCAGGGTGACGACGTGCAGGACCTTCACCGTTGCGGCTCCTTGAGCGGGCGCGTGCCGTCGGCCGCGTGCAGGGTGAGCTCGGGCAGGTCCCTGGCGAGCACGGTGCCGGCGGCGACGACCGCGTGCCGGCCGACGGTCACCCCGGCGAGCACGACGGCGCGGGCGGCGACCCAGGCGCCGTCCTCGACGGTGATGGGCGCGTTGCGGTAGCGGAAGTCCACCGCGCGGTGGTCGTGGCTGCCGGTGCAGAGCAGCGCCTCCTGCGAGACGCAGACATGGGCGCCGAGGGTGATGGGCTCCAGGTTGAGCAGCCAGGCGCCCTCGCCGATCCAGGTGTGGTCGCCGACCGTCAGTTTCCAGGGCCACAGCACCCGCACCCGGTGGCGCACGAGCACGCCCTCGCCGATCGTGGCGCCGAAGGCGCGCAGCAGGGCGACCCGCAGCCGCGCCGGGCAGAACCAGGCGGCGAAGACGGTGTTCATCACGGCGAACCACAGGGCCTGGACCACCTTGCCCCGCCCCTTGTCGTACCCGGCCAGTGTGAAGGCCGTCAGATCACGTGCCGTCACGGCGCACCCCCCTGTGTCCCCCGTACCCGTGCCCTCCCCGGCACCGTCCGCACAGATTATCGGCGTACACGGTTGCGGGGCAGCCGGATCTATAGACTGCCCGAGGGGAATCGTTGGGGGGCTGTTGCATGGCGGTTCAGACGCACGAAATCCGGTCACCGGGCCTGCCGCCGGGCAAGGTTGAGGTCCCGGCCGTCTCGCCGCGGGCGCTGCTGTCCCGGGCACTGGCGGTGCCGCTGATCCTCGGTCTGGGACTGTTCCTGCCCGCGCTGGTCGCCGTGCAGCCGGGGCCGGGCGTACGGGACAGCGTCTTCTGGGTGCAGATGGTGCTGACCAGCTATGCGGGCATCCGGCTCGCGGTGATGGCGCTGACGGCCCATCGCAAGCTGATCCAGGGCTCGTTCTGGCTCTTCGTGTACGTGGCGATGGGCGTCGCCCCGCTCGCCCAGGACGTCCTGGACCAGACGCCCACGCCGGTGGTCGGCACCCGGGCGGACCTGCTGGTGGCGGTCGCCCTGGTGCTGATCGGCTGCGCCGCGTTCGACGTGGGCACGCTGCTGTCGCGGCACCGCCCCATCCGGCGGGCCCGGCGGCGGGAGCGCTCGGCGTCCTTCCACCGCAAGCGGGTGTTCCTGCTGGCGGCGGTCGCCTTCGCGGGCAGCGCGCTGCTGGTCGTCAAGCTCGGCGGCCCCGCGGTCTTCTTCAGCAGCCGGCAGGCGATCACCGACACCATCCGCGCCGACGGCGCCGCCTCCGCCGAGTCCAATGTGGGCTCCGCCTTCCTGCGCGGCTTCGGCACCGTGCCGGCGCTGGTGGCCCTGCTGATCTTCACGCGCTGGCTGGTGACCTCGCGGCGGGCCCGGCGCCGGCCGCTGGTCATCGCGACCTGGGGCGCCCTGCTGCTGCTCAACGCGGTGGTGAACAACCCCGTCTCCAACCCGCGTTACTGGTTCCTGACGGTTCTGTTCTCCTTCCTGTTCACGGCCTTCCCGAGAAGCCCCGCGATGTACCGGGCGGCGCTGGCCCTCGGCGTCATCGGCGCCCTGGTGGTCTTCCCCTTCGCCGACCGCTTCCGGTACGACGACGGCGGCTACAAACCGGTGGAGACCACGTCGGTCTTCGAACCGCTCGCCGTCAAGGACTACGACCAGGTGGGCATGTTCGCCAACACCGTCACCTTCGCCGACAGCGGACCCGGCCACTTCTACGGGCGGCAGATCGCGGGTTCCGTGTTCTTCTTCGTGCCGCGCTCGGTGTGGCCGGGCAAACCGCGCGACACCGGCGTCATGATCGGCCAGTGGATGGGCATGAAGAACGTCAACCTCTCCTCCCCCATGTGGGCGGAGCTGTGGATCGACTTCGGCGCGGGGGGCGTCGTCGCGGGCTTCCTGGGCCTGGGCTACCTGTCCGCGCGCGGCGACCGCCTCTATGCCCGGCGGACCGCCGTCGACCGGCGCCCCGGCAATGTCATGGCGATCGTCATCCCGCTGATCGCCGGGTACTCCTTCATCCTGCTGCGCGGCCCGCTGCTGCAGGCCTCGGGCCGCATCGGCGTGGCGCTGATCTGCTTCGCGCTGGTGACCACCCTGCGCTCGGACCCGCGCAGGCTGCTGCGCTGACCGCCGGCCGCGCACCGCCTACTGCGCGGAGGCCCCGGCGGCGGGCGTGGTCAGCGCGTCCAGGGCGCGGCGCAGTTGCGTGCTGGAGGTGTGCACGGTGTACGGGAAGTAGACGACCTCGACGCCGACGGTGGCGAAGTCCCGTTCCAGCCGCAGCCCCTTGTCGGTGCCGCGCCAGTCGTCGCCCTTGAAGATGACGTCGAAGCGGACCTGCTGCCAGGTCTCCAGCTTGTCGGGAACGGTCTCGACGAAGGCGGCGTCCACGAAGCGCACGCTGCGGACGATCTCCAGGCGCTCGATGAGCGGCACAACCGGGGTGCGCCCCTTGGCGAGGGCGGCCATCTCGTCGGAGACCACCCCGGCGACGAGGTAGTCGCACTGACTGCGGGCGTGCCGCAGGATGTTCAGATGCCCGACGTGGAACAGGTCGTAGACGCCGGGAGCGTAGCCCACTCGGTGCGACATGTTGTCAATCCCCCCCACAGGAACACAACCTTCTCGCGAGTTGCGGAGTCTCAGACATTAGCGTGAAGGCGGCATGTTTCTCTGGTGAACGGTTAAGGTGAGCATCTGGTCACTTCTGGGGGGAAGGGGTCCGTCCGTGCCCGAGTTCCAGGGCCGCACTCTGCTGCTGGTCTCCACCAACTACGCGCCCGAGCACGCGGGTATCGGCCCGTACGCCACGCAGATCGCCGAGCACTGGGCGGCGCCCGACGGCGGCGGGGCCGAGGTCCATGTGCTCGCCGGGATGCCGCACTACCCGTCGTGGCGGCTCGACCCGGCCTACCGCGGGGTGTGGCGTGCCGAGGAGCACCGCGCGGGCGTCACGGTGCACCGGCGCCGGCACACCGTGCCGCCGCGTCAGACCGCGCTGCGGCGCGGCCTGTTCGAGGCGTCGGTCCTGGCGCACGGCCTGGTGGCGGCACCGCGGATCCGTCCCGACGCGGTGGTGGCGCAGATGCCGAGCCTGGCGGGCGGTGTGATCGGCGCCCGGGTCGCGGCCCGGCACAAGGTGCCGTACATACCCGTGGTGCAGGACCTCATGGGTGCGGCGGCGGCGCAGAGCGGCATCCGCGGCGGGGACCGGGCGGCGGCCATCGCGGGAGCGGCGGAGGCGTACGCGCTGAAGCGGGCGACGCTGGTCGGCGTCATCCACGAGACCTTCGTCGACAAGGTCGCCGCGATGGGCATCGACCGCGGCCGCATCCGCCTGGTGCCCAACTGGTCGCACGTGGCCCGTCCTTCGCGCCCGCGCGAGGAGACCCGGGCCCGGCTGGGCTGGGCCCCGGAGCGGACGGTGGTGCTGCACTCCGGCAACATGGGGCTCAAGCAGGGCCTGGACGTGCTGGTGGAGGCGGCCCGCCGTGACCCGTCGGTGCGGATCGTGCTCATGGGCGACGGCAACCAGCGCGATCACCTGCGACTGCTGGCCGCGGACGTGCCGAACCTGGAGTTCGCCCCGCCCGCCGGGGACGCGGAGTTCCCCGACGTGCTGGCCGCCGCCGACGTGCTGGCGGTCACGCAGCGCGCCTCGGTGCTGGACATGAGCATCCCCTCCAAGCTCACCTCGTACTTCGCCTCCGGTCGCCCGGTCATCGCCTCCGTCGCCGCCGAGGGGGGCACCGCCCAGGAGGTGGTGCGCTCCGAGGCCGGGCTGCTGGTGGCGCCGGAGGACCCGGAGGCGTTCTTGAAGGCGGTCCGGGCACTGGCCCAGGACCCGGAGGCAGCCGACGAACTGGGCGCCCGCGGCCCGGCGTACGTGGCGGCTCATCTCAGCCGCGAAGCGGGACTGTCACGGATGAGCGCGCTGCTCGCCGAGGCACTGGACACAACGACGCGAGGTGCCGATCCTGTGGGGTCGGACGCATGGGGGGTTCCACGCACGTGAGTGATCAACCGCACGGTTCGCAGATGTCCGAGGCACAGGACGAACCCGATCTCCTCCGGGACCAGTTCCGGCAGCTCATCCGCTACCGCGCGCTGCTCGTGGCGGGTGTGCTGCTCGGCCTGCTGGGCGGCGGCTACCTGGCGCTGACCGGCAGCGACAGCTACGTGGCCACCAGCGAGGTGGTGCTGCGCGCCGCCACGACCGACCCGTTCGCCGCGGGTGCGTCCTCGCCCGACAAGTCGATCAACATCGGCTCGGAGCGGCAGACCGCGATGAGCAACGAGATCGCCAAGCGCGCCGCCAAGCGGCTCGGGCTGTCCTCGCGGGCGGTGCCCGAGCTCCAGTCCGACCTGCAGGTCACCAACCCGCCCAACACCGTGGTGCTGCGCTTCGCGTACACCTGGACCGACGCGGACGAGGCGGCCCGCCGCGCCAACGCCCTGGCCACGGCCTTCATGGACGCGCGCAAGGAGAGCACCGAGAACACCATCAAGAACACCGTGCACGGCCTGCAGAAGCAGCTCGACCCGGTCGTCAAGCAGCGCAAGGAGCTCGACGCCCAGATCGCCGGCCTCGGCGAGGGACCCACCCTGGACGCGGCCACCACCGTGCAGGCCACGCTCGTCGGCCGTATCTCCGAACTCAGCAGCCGCATCACCGAGTTGCAGTCACTGGACACCACCCCCGGCAGCTGGAACCGCGTCGCGACCCCGCCGGACGCGCCCTCCGGCCCCGGACTGGCGATGATGCTCGGGCTCGGCGCGCTCGTCGGCGTCGCCGTCGGCCTGCTCGCCGCCTGGGTACGGCTGGTCTTCGACCCCACCGCGCGTTCCGAGGGCGACGTGGTGCGGGCGCTGCGCGCGCCCGTGCTGGGCACGCTGCCGCGCACCAGGAGCGGCCCGCTGCTCGCCGTCGACCACGCCGACCCGCGCCTGGCCGAGGAGTACCGCTCCGTCGCCTTCCGGCTCGCCTACGACCAGCGCTTCGCCGACCGGCGGCGGCTGCTGGTGGTCGCCCCGCGCGGCACCGGGGACACGGCCGCCGCGGTGGCGGTCAACCTGGCCGCGTCCTTCGCCGAGATGGGCATGGACGTCCTGCTGGTCGAGGCCGACCTGCGCACCCCCGGACTGTCGGCGCGGCTGCGCGCGGCGGACGGCTCCCGGCCCGGCTGGGCGCGCTCCCCGCAGCTCAGCGAGGGCGGCTGGCCGGCCGGCATCCAGGTGCCCGTCGACGCGGGCGAGTCCGGCTCCTTCGACCTCGTGCCGGGACGCCGGGTGCGCAATGTGGCCCGCGCGCTCACCTCGGCCGCTGCCGGGCGGCTGTTCGCGGAGGCCGACGAGCCGGGGTCGGCCGTCGTCGTCCTGGCCCCGGCGGTCCTGACGTACGCGGACGCGCTGGCGCTGGCCGACCGCATCGACGGCGTCCTGGTCGTCGCCGACCCGCACGCGGTGCACCGCGCCGACCTGGACCGGGTGCGGCAGCTGATCAGCGGCGCGGGCAGCACCGTGCTCGGCTCCGTGCTGCACAGCCCGCCGGGCGGCCGCTGGTGGTCACGGCGGCGGCTCGCCCGGCGCAACCGCAAGGCCGCCGCGCCGCGCGCCGCGGCGGCGGCGGGCGCGGGTGCCACGGGCGGGGCGGGCGCGGAGACGCCGGCCGCGGACACGGCCCCGGCCCCCGCCCTGACGGCCGAGGACAAGACCACGGACACCATCCCGCTGCGCACGGTGACCCGGTGACGGAGCGGCCGGCGCCCGGCGCCAAGGCCGCCATCGTCTGCTCCGTCCTCGACCAGGGTGTCGCCGCGCTCACGAACATCCTCGTGCTCGTGGTCGCCGCCCGGCTGTCCAGCGCGGCCGGATTCTCGGTCTTCTCGATGGTCTACGCCGTCTTCTCCGTGCTGCTCGGCGTCAACGTCTCCTACGTCGGCCAGGCGCTGGTGCTGGAACGCGGCGAGGACTCCGCGGTGCGCGCCGCGTGCCGCTCGGCGGCCGGATTCGTCGCCGTCGCGTCGGCGGTCGTCGGCGTCACGATGGCGGCGGTCCTCGTCCTGGTACCGGGTACGACCGCACGGGCACTGGCGGTCCTCGGGCTGGTACTGCCCCTGGTCCTCACGCAGGACGGGCTGCGCTACTGCTTCTCCACCCTCCGCCTGCCGCATCTCGCCCTGGTCGGGGACGTGCTGCGGCTCGCCGTCGCGCTGCCCGCGCTCGCCCTGCAGCCGCACGGCGCCGGGCCCGCGCGCCTGGTGGCCGTGTGGGGGCTGTCGGCGGTGCCCGCCCTGCTCGCCGGCATCGCGCTGCTCGCGCCCCGGCTGCGCGGCGCGCCCTCGGACGTGCGGCGCTTCCTGCGCAAGGGGCACCTGGGGCGCCGCTTCGTGGTCGAGTACGGGGTCGGCAACGCCTCCAGCCAGCTCGCGGTCGTCGGACTCGGCCTGTTCGCCAGCCCGTTGGCGGTCGGCGCACTGCGCGGCACGACCACCCTCTTCGGGCCGATGAACGTGCTCTTCAACTCCGCCACCGCCTTCGGGCCGCCGCTGCTGGGCCGGGTACCCGGCATGCGCGGCCAGGTCCGGGCCACGGCCGTGCTCGCCGGGATCCTGGCCGCCGTCGCCGCCGTGTGGACGGCGGTACTGACGGCCCTGCCCGACCGGTTCGGCCGCCAGCTCCTCGGCGCCACCTGGCCGGCCGCGGAGGGCCTGCTCCCCGCCACCGGCACGCAGTACGCCGCCATCGCGGCGGGCACCAGCGCCCTGCTCACCCTGCGCGTCCTCCAGCCCCGCGCGACCCTGCCCATCCAGGTCGTCTTCTCCCTCGCCTCCATCGCCTTCATGGTCTGCGGTTACGCGCTGGCCGCCGTCCCCGGCGCGGCCTGGGGCCTCGCCCTCGGCTCCGCCCTCAAGGCCGCCGTCCTGTGGACCCGCGTCACCCTCGTCCGCCGCGCGCCCGCCACCGCGGGCCAGGACCCCCACCCCGAACCCACCCCAGCGGGCGCCTGACGCGCCGCGCGCCAACCGCGCCGGCCACGGAACGCGCCCGCCCCCGCGAAGGATGAGCATCGGCCCCATGACCTCCGACCGTGCCCTCGTACCCGACGACTTCGCCGTACCGGCGGAGCTGATCACCCCGCGGTTCCGTCTGGAACCCCTGGGGCCCCGGCACAACGCCGCCGACCACGCCGCGTGGACCTCCAGCATCGAGCACATCCGTGCCACCCCGGGCTTCCAGGACCGGGGATGGCCTCCCGCGGAGGGGATGACCCTGGAGGCCAACCTCGTCGACCTGCGGCGTCACGCGGACGACTTCGCCCAGCGCCGTGGATTCACCTACACCGTCATCGAGACCGCCGGCGGGGAGGTGATCGGGTGCGTCTACATCTATCCCTCCCGCAGCGACGACCACGACACCGACGTCCGCTCCTGGGTCCGTGCCGACAGGGCCGAGCTGGACGCGCCCGTGCACGAGGCCGTCACGACCTGGCTGTCCGCGCACTGGCCCCTCGGGACCATCGACCACCACCCCCGCGGTTGACCTTCCCGGTCGGAGGCCAGGCCCCTGCTCAGCAGGTGATCGGCGGCGCTGTGGTCGATGCCCCGGTCGGCGCCAACCCGCACGGCTGCGAACGCGACGGCTCCCTCGAACGCCCCGCCTCCGCAGGGGCAACCGGACGCGGCCGGGTCCGCGTCCGCCCAGTGCTCCTCGATGCCCGCGATGACGGCACGGCCACCGCAACCGGGGCCGTCGCATTCGGCTCCGCCCTCGACGCCGTCGCCGAGCACGCGGACCACGCGCCCGCCGCACACGCAGAAGGCGATCACCTGCGATCAGCGTGACCGCCCGTCCAGGACGCCGCAGCCCGGCCTCCTGGCCTCCTGGACGGGCCGGTGGCCCCGCACCCACGGCTCACGGCGCCTGGGGCGCCCCCGGTGCCGGGGCGAGACGGGGGAAGAGGGGGACGGGCACCGGGAGGGTGCCGTCGGGGGCGGGAGCGCACTGGGCGGAGATGCGGGACGCGGCGTGCGGGAGGAAGGGGGCGAGTTCGTCGCCGAGGGTGCGGCAGGCGTGGAGGAGGGCGGACAGGACCGCGTCGAGGCGCCGGCCCGCGGAGGCGTTGCGATGCCGGCGTTCGGCGCGGGCCAGTTCCCAGGGGCGGGTCTCGTCGATGCAGCGGTTGGCCTCGTCGACGATCCGCCACACAGCCGCGGCGGCGCCCCGGAAGTCGACCTCGTGCAGGGCCCGCGCGACGTCCGCCGCGGCGCCGTCGCAGGCCGCCCACAGGTGCTCCGTACCGGGCTCCGGGACCCCGCCCCCGCCCGCGCCCGCGCCCGCGCCCGCGCCCGCGGGCACCGTGCCGCCGCGGAAGCGATGGACCATGGTGACCACCCGGTTGACGAGGTTGCCGAAGCCGCCCGCGAGGTCCGCGTCGGCGCGGGTCACGAGCCGTTCGCGGGTGAAGTCCGCGTCCCCGGTCCTGGGTACCTCGCGCAGCAGCCACCAGCGCACGGCGTCGGTGCCGTAGGCGGCGGTCAGTTCGACCGGGTCGACGGTCGTGCCCGCGGACTTGCTGATCTTCCGGCCGTCGACGGTGAGGTAGTCGTGGACCAGGATGTCCGTGGGCAGCGGCAGTCCGGCCGACAGCAGCATGGCCGGCCAGTAGACGGCGTGGAAGCGCAGCACGCCCTTGCCCACCAGGTGCACGCGGCGCCCTTCGCCGGCCCACCACCGTTCGTACTCCGGCGCCCCCGCGCCGTCCTCGCCGCCGTAGCCCAGGCTGGTGACGTAGTTGCCCAGCGCGTCCCACCACACGTAGACGACCTGGCCGGGGTCGCCGGGCACGGGGATGCCCCAGCCGCGGGCCCGGTGCTGCGAGCGGGAGACGGAGAAGTCGCGGAGCCCCCGGCCGAGGAGGGCGAGCACCTCGTTGCGGCGGGCGGCAGGCTCGATCCGCAGCCGGCCGTCCTCGATCAGCTCGCGCAGCACACCGGTCCAACGGGACAGCCGGAAGAACCAGTTCTCCTCCGCGACGGCCTGCGGCTCGGTGCCGTGCTCGGCGCAGCGCCCGTCGACGAGTTCGCCGGGCGTCCAGAACTGCTCGCAGCCCACGCAGTACAGGCCCTCGTAGTGCGTGCGGTACAGGTCGCCGGCCGCCGCGCAGCGGTGCCACAGCCGCTCCACGCCCGCGCGGTGCCGGGGGTCGCGGCTGGTGCGGATGAAGTCGTCGAGCGACAGCGCGAGCGGCCCGTCGAGCGCGGCGAAGGCGGCGGCGTTGCGGTCGACGAACTGCTGCACGGGGACGCCCTCGGCCTCCGCGGCGAGCACGTTCTTCAGGGAGTTGTCGTCCGTGCCGCTCAGGAAGCGCACCGGCTCCCCCGCACGGCGGTGGTGCCGGGCCAGCACGTCGGCCTGCACCAGTTCCAGCGCGAAGCCGAGGTGGGGGCGGGCGTTGACGTACGGAATGGTGGTCGTGACGTAGAACGGGGCCGGTGCGGGACCCGGGGAATGCGTGGTCATCGGAACCTCCTGCGAAAGGGGGCGGGGCTCCGACGCGCACAACAGCCGAGGCCCCGGTCCAGGGCCTCGGAAAACGCGACGCGTCCGACTCAGCAGCCCCGGCAGCGGGGCATCATGCGGCGGGACGAGGCAGTCGCGATCATGCCCCGATGGTAACGGAGCACCGGCCGGAGGTCGCCGCCTTTTCCGGCGGAACGGCCCTCAGCGCAGCTCGCGGAACCACTTCACCAGGAAGGCGGCCAGGTAGAGCGCGTACACCGCGAACAGCGCGGTGTAGGCGGCCAGGAAGACCCGTGGCGCGCCCAGGGTGAGGAAGAGCAGGCAGAAGACGCCGTAGTCGACGGGGAGCAGAGCGACCGCGCGCAGCCGGGACGGCGCGGGCGCGGCGGCCGCCGCACCGGAGGCGGGCGGCGCCTTGGGCTTCAGCTTGTCCGCCAGCAGGCCCCCGCAGAAGAGCAGGACCGCGGCGAGCTGGAAGCCCAGGGGAACCAGCAGCCAGCCGGCGGAGGGCAGTTCGAAGAAGCGGTAGAAGGAGACGAGCACCGCGGAGTGGACCGCGGTGATCTTGGCCGCGTCCACGACGTGGTCCAGCCACTCCCCCGCCGGGCTGCCCCGGCCCAGCAGGCGGGCCAGTTGACCGTCCGCGGAGTCGAAGGCGAAGCCGACGACCAGGCCCAGCCAGACCGCGACGGCCAGCGGCCAGGACGGCCCGGCCAGGGCGAGCGCGGCCACCGCGCCCAGGCTGAACGCCGCGCTGACCAGAGTGACCTGATTGGGCGTCAGCCCCACTCGGTAGGCTCCCGCGGCGAGCACCCGCCCGGTCGGCCGGTTGACGTACCGCGAGTAGAGCGACACGCCCTTGGCGGACTTCTGTGCGGTGCGCAGCTCGCGCAGCGCCCCGGCCATCGTCAGCGTCACGTATCCCCCCACGCCATGCGTCATTCGTGCGCTTCACATCATGTCAGGGTCCGGTCGGATCAGGGGCCGGATGTCAGGTCACGCGGGTGAGCAGCAGGGCGATGTCGTCGCTGCGGGGCGCGGAGCTGCGGGCCTGCCCGACCAGGGCGTCGGCGAGCTCGTCCAGCGAGAGGTCGCCGGCGCGGTCGACGTGGTCGGCGAGGGCTGCGGTCGCCTCGTCGAGGTCGACGCCGCGGGCCTCGACCAAGCCGTCGGTGTACAGGACGAGCAGCGTGCCCGGCGGCAGCGGGATCTCGATCGTCGGGTAGCGCGCGTCGCGGTCGACGCCGAGCAGCGGCCCCGGCGGCACCCGCAGCAGCTCGGAGCCGCCGCCGGGACGCCGCAGGAGCACCGGCGGGTGACCCGCGGTGGCCAGGTGGGCGCGGTTCCGGGCCAGGTCGAGGTGGGCGTAGACGCAGCTGGTGAGCAGCCCGGGGTCGAGGTCGACCAGGAGGCGGTTGGAGCGGGCCAGGACTTCGCTGGGGGACGCCCCGGCGGTGGCGCGGACGGCGGTGCGGACCTCTCCCATCAGGGCGGCGGCGTTGACGTTGTGGCCCTGGACGTCGCCGATGGTCAGGGCGGTCATCTGCGCGCCCAGGCTGATGACGTCGTAGAAGTCGCCGCCGATGTCGATGCCCTGAGTGGCCGGTACGTAGCGGGCGGCCACGTCCAGGCCGGGGATCTCGGGCAGGGCCCGGGGCAGCAGGCGCGCCTGCAGGGTGATGGCGAGGTCGTGCTCGGCGTCGTAGAGCCGGGCGCGGTCCAGCGCCTGCGCGATCAGGCCGGCGATGGAGGTCAGGACGCTGCGTTCGCCCGGCGGGAAGGGGTGCGGCCGGTCGTAGGCGAGCACCATCGTGCCGACCGGGCGGCCGGAGGCGATCAGCGGCAGGAACGCCCAGGCGGCCTTGGTGTCGCGGACCTCGACGGCCGGGTAGAAGCGGCGCAGTTCCGCGACGGTGGCGAAGAAGCCGGGGACGCCGGTCCGCATGACCCGGACGGCGGGATGTCCCATGGTCAGCGGGGACATGTCCAGCTCCGCCATGAGCTCCTCGGTGTACCCGCGGTAGCCGATGATCCGCAGCCGGTCCCCCTCCGCGGTCAGCAGGGAGACGCCCTGCACCCCGAAGACGGCCAGCATCTGCTCCATGACCTGGTCGATGACGTCCTGCACGCCCACGGCCTCGGTGAGCGTCGCGGCCAGGTGCAGCAGGTGGTACAGCGCCACGGCACGATCCTTCGCGGCGGCCTCGGGCAGCCGCGCGGCCGGGGTGTCGGCGTCCACGGGAGCGGGCGCCGCGGTGACGCGGGCGCTGATGCCGGAGGTGTCCGGGTACAGCTCGAAGGACAGCCAGTGGTCGGGCGGCCGCAGCGTGGTGAGGGAAGACGGCCGCAGGCTGATCAGCGCGCCGCGGCAGCTGTCCTCGAAGAGCGGGTCGCCGAGCCACGGCAGGGCGTTCCAGGGCCGGGAGCCCAGGAGTACGGGGATCTCCGCCCCGAGCAGGCGGGCGGCGGCCCGGGTGACGAAGGTGAAGCGCCCGTCCAGGTCCAGCGCGAAGGACGCCTCCGGGAGCCGTTCGGCGAGGCCGGCCGCCGCCAGCGCCTCACCGGGCCCGTGGAGGCGCGCCCGCAGCGGGGAGAGCTTCCTGGGCTCGCGCTCCCAGGGCAGCGGGCACCCCTGGTCGGCGGCCTCCCGCAGCAGCACACCGATGCGGTGGCAGGTGGCCCGTACGGTGCTGCGCTCCCGCAGCGACAGCTGCGGGTCGCGGGCGCCGGGCAGGAAGAGCACGAGTCCGCCCCAGGACCTGCCGCCGGAGGTGATCGGGGCGGCGGCCAGCGCGAAATCGTAGGGGAGCACCAGGGCGAGCCGGGGGTAGGTCCGTGCGGTGTCCTCGGGGCCGCCGAGCCAGACCAGGCGGTCGTCGCGGACCGCGTCGGAGACGGGGGTGCGGTAGGCCATGGCTATGCGGGCCCACAGACCGGCGAACGACTGCGGACCGCCGACGAGCGTCGTCAGGCGCAGTGTCTCGTCGGCGGGGTCCAGCACGTAGAGCAGCCCCATGGACGCGCCCGTCTCGCGCGTCACCTGGAGCAGTGGGGGGTCGATCAGCTCCGGGCCCGGACCCACGGCACCCATGCCGTCGGCGTCCGTGGCGACTCCGGCGGGGTTCCGCATGCTTTCCCCTTCCGGCTGCGGACCTCACCCCCCGAACAATCGAACCGCCCCCTTACTGACGATATTCCTCTTTTGCCAGGTCGGCGGCACCACACGGGCGCCGGGCTCACACGACCCCGAGCGCACGCGCGAACCGGGTCCCCACGGCCGCCCGCGGGGCGCTCCCGTCGCGCCAAAGGCGGCAGGGGTGAACGGAGTTGGCGAGCAGCACCAGGAAGGAGTCGGTCGCCGGGTCGATCACCAGGCTGGTCCCGGTGAATCCGGTGTGCCCGGCCGCGCCGCGCCCGGCGAGGGCCCCCATGAACCATGCCGCGTCGGTCTCGAACCCGGGATAGCCGCGGTGGCCGGGACGGGGGCCGCCGGCGTCGAGCAGGGAGCGGCACAGCAGGGCCAGGTCCCAGGCCGTGGAGAACAGGCCCGCGTGGCCGGCGACGCCGCCCATGGCGTACGCGTTCTCGTCGTGCACGGAGCCGCGGAGCATGCCGCGGTCCAGCCGGCCCCAGGGGCGGCGCTGGTCCTCGGTGGCAGCGATGCGGGGGAGCCAGGAGGCGGGCGGGTTGTAGCGGGTGTCGTGCATGCCGAGGGGGCCGGTGATCTCCTCGCGCACCAGGGCGTCGACGGATTCCCCGGTCTCGCGTTCCAGGGCGTGCTGGAGGGCGATGAGGTTGAGGTCGGAGTAGATGCGCGTGCCGCCCGGCGCGGCGACCGGCTCCTCCTCCCACAGCAGGCGGGCCCGGTCCCGCGCGTCGGCATGGTCGTGGAAGGGGAGTTCGGGGCGGAGCCCGGAGGTGTGGTCGAGCAGTTGGCGCACGGTGATGCGCCGCTTGCCCGCGGCGGCGAACTCCGGCACGTAGGCGGCCACCTCGCGGTCCGGCTCCAGCCGGCGCACGGCGACGACGGCGGTGAACAGCTTGGTCAGCGACGCCAGGTCGAAGACCGTGTCGGGCCGCATCGGCACCCATTGCCCGCGGGGCAGTTCGACACCGCGGTCGGCCCGCTCGTCGTACCCGCGGTACCGCACCGCCCAGCCCACGGCCTCGTGCAGGGCGACGGTACCGCCCCGCCCGGCGAGGACAACGGCCCCTGCGCACCACGGGTGCGCGGAGGCGGGCGAGGATTCCAGAAAGGGGGTGAGCTCCCCGACGAGCCGGTTCAACTCGTCCGCGCGCAGCTCCGCGTCAGGGCAGGTACCTCTCGACAGCCGCGGGGCCATGCTCCTCCAGCAACTTGCGGGCCTGTTCGAGCCGGGCCGGGGTCGGCTCGCGGCCGGAGGCCATGACCAGGTCCTCCGGATCGATCATGTGTTCGGACCCGGTGTGCAGGCAACTGTCCGCGGTCTTCCAGGCCCACTTGCTCTCGTCGATCGGCTCGGTCATCACTGCCTCCTGACTCGGCACGGCAATGATCGCAGGGATCACCGTGCATCCACAGTACGCCGCCAGGGGCGGCACAGCCCGACGAAACAGGCCGCCGCGGCCAGCACGCTGCCCAGCTGCACCAGGGCCATCGGCACGGCCGAGTCCTCGCCCGCGACGCCCACGAGCGGCGAGGCCACGGCGCCCACGAGGAAGGAGGTCGTGCCGAGCAGCGCGGAGGCGGAACCGGCCGCGTGCCGGGTGCGCATCAGCGCCAGGGCGTTGGTGTTGGGCATGACCAGGCCCATCGCCGACATCAGTACGAACAGGCCCGCCGCCACCGGCAGCAGCCCGGCCCTGCCGAACAGGCCGGAGGTCATCGCCAGCAGCGCAAGCGCGGCCAGCGTGATCACCACCAGCCCCACGGCGACCACCTTGTCCATGCTCACCCGCCCCACCAGCACCTTGCCGTTGACCTGGCCCAGCGCGACCAGGCCGACCGAGTTGACGCCGAAGAGCAGGCTGTAGGTCTGCGCGGACGCCCCGTAGATCTCCTGCACCACGAAGGAGGAGGCCGAGACGTAGGCGAACAGGGCGGCGAAGGTGAAGCCGGCGGTGAGCATGTAGCCGGTGAACACCCGGTCGGCCAGCAGCCCGCGCATCGTGTGCAGGGTCTCCCCCAGGCCGCCGCGGTGCCGGTCGGCCGGGTCCAGGGTCTCCGGGAGACAGCGCCACACCAGCAGGATCAGCAGCGCACCGACCACGGTGAGCACGACGAAGACCCCCCGCCAGTCGGTGATCCGCAGCACCTGGCCGCCGATGAGGGGGGCCACGATCGGGGCCACCCCGGAGATCAGCATCAGCGTGGAGAAGAAGCGGGCCATGGCGACCCCGTCGTACAGGTCACGGACCACGGCCCGCGCGATGACGATGCCAGCGGCGCCGGTCAGCCCCTGGAGCAGCCGGAACGCGATCAGCAGCCCGGCGCTCGGGGCGAACGCGCACACGGCGGTCGCCAGCACGTACAGGACCATGCCGGCCAGCAGCGGCCGACGGCGCCCCCAGCGGTCGCTCATCGGGCCGACGACCATCTGGCCGAGGGCCAGTCCGGCCAGGCACGCGGTCAAGGTCAGCTGCACCGTGACGGCCGGGCTCCGCAGCGCCTCCGTGACCTGCGGCAGCGCCGGCAGATACATGTCCATCGACAGCGCGGGAAGCGCGGTGAGGCCGCCGAGCACGAACGTCACCAGCAGTCCGGTACGGCCTCCTGGGCGCTCTGCGGCGCGTCGTACCGGGGTTGACGCCTCCGGTGTGGATATCTGGTCGGGCGGGATCGGGCCGGCTTCCGGCATCTGCGTCTCCGTGGTCGGTGAATCGTTCTCTATGCTCTCAGCCATCACAAGGTGGGTGAGACCAGGTGGGGGCAGATCCGTGAGTGATTCAGTCGGTGGTTTCGGCGGCGGTTCCGGCGGTGCTACCTCCGCCGGGTCCGGGCGCAGGATCCGGTGGGGCATCATCGCGACCGGCGGCATCGCGTCGGCGTTCGCGAGCGACCTGCGGGAGCTCAAGGACGACGCGGAGCTCGTCGCCGTCGGCTCGCGCAGTACCGGGGCGGCGCGCGCCTTCGCCGACCGCTTCGACGTACCCCGCGCGTACGGCAGCTGGACCGCGCTCGCCGACGACGAGGACGTGGACGTGGTGTACATCGCCACCCCGCACTCGGCGCACCGCGTCGCCGCGGGGCTGTGCCTGCGGGCCGGGCGGGCGGTGCTGTGCGAGAAGCCGCTCACCGTGAACGCGGTGGAGGCGCGCGAGCTGGCCGACCTCGCGCGCGGGCACGGCCGCTTCCTGATGGAGGCGGTGTGGATGTACTGCAGCCCGGTGATCCGCCGGCTCACCGCGCTGGTGGCGGACGGGGCGATCGGCGAGGTCCGCGCGGTGCACGCGGACTTCGGCCTGGCCGGGCCCTTCGAGCCCGGCCACCGGCTGCGCGACCCGGCCCAGGCCGGCGGCGCCGTGCTCGACATGGGCGTCTACCCGGTGTCCTTCGCCCACCTGCTGCTCGGCGAACCGGACGAGGTCCAGGCCTGGGGGCACCTCACCCCCGAGGGCGTCGACGACGCCACCGGGATGGTGCTCGGCTACGACAGCGGCGCGATGGCGGTGCTGAGCTGCTCACTGGCGGCCGACACGGCCCGCACGGCGGTGGTGACCGGCACGACCGGACGGATCGAGTTCCCGCGCGGCTTCTTCTACCCCGAGCATTTCGTGCTGCACCGCGAGGGCAGCGAGCCGGAGGTCTTCGGCCCGCCGGCCGCCCCGGCGGGCGGGCGCCTGCACGGGCTGCAGTACGAGGCGATGGAGGTCATGCGCTGCCTGCGGGCGGGCGAGACCCAGTCGCCGCTGGTGCCCGTGGAGGGCAGCCTCGCCGTGATGCGGACCCTCGACACGGTCCGCGACCGCATCGGCGTCCGCTACCCCGGCGAGGCCTGAGCGACGGGGCCGCCGAGCGGCCCCGTCCGGCAGGTCTTCCGCCCGCCGCCCAGCCGCCCCGGCGGGGCTGCGACCGACGTCGCCGGCGACGTCAGGGCGCGGGACGCGCGTCCCCGCGCCTCCGGCCGCGGGAAGGCGGCCGCACTCCCCGCACGCCGAGCCGGGCGCCCGTCGCAGCCCGAGGACCCCGAGGCGAAACGGCCGCGGGGGGAACGTCCGCACACGGGCCGGACGCCCTGCTCGCCGTCCGGCAGCAGCACCGAGGCACGGGACACACCCTCGCGCCGCCCACGCCCACCCGAAGCCCCCCGGGGCGCCGGAACGAAACCCCCTCACCACCGCGCCCGGCGTGCGAGCCACGCGCTGCCGCTGACCGGACGACGCAGCCCCGAAGAGGACATCGCCGGCACCGTGCCCGGACGGGCGAGCCGCCATCGCCGTCGGCGACCGGGAAGGGCGGCCTCCCGCCCGCCGCCCGCCGCTGTCGGAGAGCGCTACGCGGCCCCGTGCGCCGGGGCGATGTCCTCGATGCGGCGGGCGAGGTCGAAGTCCTTGGCCGTGAGCCGGCCGCCGGCCGCGTGCGTGGTGACGGAGACGTCGACCGCGTTGTAACGCAGCGTCAGATCGCTGTGGTGATTGACCTCGTCCTGGATCTGCGCGATGTGCACCACGAATACCGCCCCCGGCAGATGCGGGAGCCGGTAGGTGCGCTGGAGGGTCGCGCCGTCGTCGGTCAGGGACCAGCCCGGCAGTTCGGCGAGGCGGTCCTCGATCTCCTTGTGCGACAGGGGTTCGGCGTAGGGCGGCATGTCGTCATGGTCGCACCGCCTACGCTGCGGGGCCATGGACGTGAACAAGGCCGTGGACAGGAAGATCGCCGTCGTCACCGGCGCCGGCTCGGGCATCGGGCGCGCGGTGGCGCACGAACTGTCGGCCGCCGGCTGGACGGTGGCGCTGGCGGGACGGCGCCAGGAGGCGCTGCGGGAGACCGCGGCGGCGGCGGCCGGTGAGACCGCCGTCATCCCGACGGACGTCACCCGGCCGGAGGCCGTGGAGGCGTTGTTCGGCGCCGTCGCCGCGCGCTGGGGCCGGGTGGACCTGCTCTTCAACAACGCGGGGCGGGGCGCTCCCGCCGTCGGTCCGGACGAGCTGTCGTACGACGACTGGCGGGCGGTCGTGGATGTCAACCTGCATGGCGCCTTCCTCTGCGCGCGGGCCGCGTTCGCCGCGATGCGGGCCCAGGACCCGCAGGGCGGCCGGATCATCAACAACGGGTCCCTTTCCGCACACGTACCGCGTCCGCTGAGCATCGCGTACACCGCCACGAAGCACGCCGTGACCGGACTGACCAGGTCCCTGTCGCTGGACGGCCGCCCGTACCGGATCTCCTGCGGTCAGATCGACATCGGCAACGCCGCGACCGACATGACCGAACGCATGGCGGACGGAATCCTGCAGGCGAACGGCACCCTCGTGCCCGAACCGCGCATGGACGTGATCGACGTGGCGCGCACGGTCGTGCACATGGCATCTCTGCCGCCGGAGGCGAACGTGCAGTTCGCGACGGTGATGGCGTCGGCGATGCCGTACATCGGACGCGGCTGAGCCTGGCAGAGAACGACCAATTCGCCTATGGAATCGGTCAAGTGCGAAATACGTCCCATAGGACCGCTTGCGTCGCGTTACGTTGCGGCATGCTCTCCAAGCACCACCGTGACGTATGGTCAGAACCACCGCCCGTGGACGATCCGGAGGCCGGCGCCAGGATCGACGATCCCGAGACCGAGCTCATATCGCTGCCCGGCCCGGTGTTCGTCGACTCCAGCGGGCGACGGGCCCGTGTGGTCCGCAGGGCCGGCTGGGCGATCGGGGCCGCCTGCTCGCTCTACACGGCCGCCCTCGTACTCAGCCTCTCCGGCGCGACGCCGATCGCGCCGAAGACGCTGTTGCCACTGCCGGGAGTACCGAGCACGGCGCCGGACGACGCCGGCTCCTCGGGGACGGGAGAAATCGACGTACCGGCCGACCAGGCCGCTCCCCCGGCACCGGCAGGGCTGTTCCGGGCGGGGACGGACCCGGCTCCGTCCCCGTCCGGCGGCGTCCGGCCGCGGGCGAGCGCCTCCTCCAGCCCGCGCACCACGCCCACCGGCCGCGCCACCGGCAGCACCGGCGGCACCGGCCCCAAAGCCAGCACCTCGCCCACACCGCGCACCACCAGGACCGCCCCGCCCGCGGCGTCGCCGACGCCCAGCGCCTCGGTGAGCCAGTCGGCCGGCCCGTCGGCCTCGTCGTCGCCGCAGCCCTCCGGCTCCTCCGCGCCCGGCCCCGAGGTACCGCCCGCCGGCGGCTCCGACCAGCAACCGCAGGGTGGCTAGGTGATACCCCTGCGGCCCCGGCTCGTCATTCCCGTCCTCGCCCTCGTCGTGCTCGTCTGCGTGCTGCTGCTCGGCGGCTACGTGCGCGGCGACTTCGAGGCCGACCACCGGGTGCACCCGCCGGTGGCCACGGACAAGGTCCCCGAGGCGGTGCTGGACGGCGGTCCGGTGGTGGACTCCACCGGCGACCGCACGCGCTCCTACCGCACGCCGGACCACACCATCGCCCTCACCTTCGACGACGGACCGGACCCGGTCTGGACGCCGGAGGTGCTCGACGTGCTGCGGCGGCAGAAGGTGCACGCCACCTTCTTCGTCACCGGCAGCAACGCCGCCCGCCACCCGGACCTGATCCGCCGGATGGTGCACGAGGGGCACGAGATCGGCGTGCACACCTTCGCCCACCCGGACCTGGTGTACCAGTCCCCGGGCCGGGTCGACCGCGAGCTGTCGCAGACGCAGCTGGCGCTCGCGGGGGCGGCCGGTATCCACAGCTCGCTGTTCCGCCCGCCGTACTCCTCTACCGCCGACGCCCTGGACGACCTGTCGTGGCCGGTCGTCCAGCAGGTCGGCCGCAAGGGCTACGTCACCGCTTTCATCGACCAGGACGCCGAGGACTGGCGCCGGCCCGGCGTCCAGGCGATCGTCGACGGCTCCCTGCCCAAGAAGCCGGGCAAGGGCGCGATCGTGCTGATGCACGACGCGGGCGGCGACCGCTCGCAGACGGTGGCGGCGCTGGACCGGCTGATCCCGCTGCTCAAGGAGCGCGGCTACCGCTTCGAGACGGTCGGCGAGGCGGTCGGCGCCAGCTCCACCAACCACCCGGTCGGCGGGGCGGAGTTGTGGCAGGGACGGATCTTCGTGGCCGCCGTCGAGCTGTCCGAGGCGGCCGTGCCGGCGCTCGCCGTCCTGCTGGCCGCCGTGGGCGTGCTCGTCCTGGCGCGGTTCGCCGCGATGCTGCTGCTGGCCCGCCGGCACGCCCGGCAGCGCCGCAGGCGCGGCTTCCGCTGGGGGCCGGCCGTCACCGAACCGGTCAGCGTCATCGTCCCGGCGTACAACGAGAAGGAGTGCATCGCCCACACGGTCAACTCGCTCGCGGCCGGGGAGCATCCGATCGAGATCGTGGTCGTGGACGACGGGTCGAGCGACGGCACCGCCGACATCGTGGAGGCCATGGGCCTGCCCGACGTCACGGTGGTGCGGCAGCCCAACGGCGGCAAGCCGGCCGCGCTCAACAACGGCGTCGCGCACGCCCGGCACGACCTGATCGTGATGATGGACGGCGACACGGTCTTCGAGCCGGCCACCGTCCGCGAACTCGTCCAGCCCTTCGCCGACCCCCGGGTCGGCGCGGTCGCCGGCAACGCCAAGGTCGGCAACCGCAACCGGATGATCGGCCGCTGGCAGCACATCGAGTACGTGATGGGCTTCAACCTCGACCGCCGCATGTACGACCTGATGCGCTGCATGCCGACCATCCCCGGCGCCTGCGGGGCCTTCCGGCGCGACGCGCTGCGCGACGTGGGCGGCATGAGCGACGAGACCCTCGCCGAGGACACCGACGTCACCATGGCCCTGCACCGGGCCGGCTGGCACGTCGTCTACGCGGAGCGGGCCCGCGCCTGGACCGAGGCCCCCTCCACGGTGCGGCAGTTGTGGAAGCAGCGCTACCGCTGGAGCTACGGCACCATGCAGGCCATGTGGAAACACCGCGGGGCGGTGCTGGACCGCGGGCACTCGGGCCGGTTCGGCCGGGTCGGACTGCCGCTGGTGGTGCTCTTCCAGGTGCTCGCCCCGCTGCTGGCGCCGCTGATCGACGTCTTCGCGGTGTACGGGCTGGTGTTCATGGATCCGTTTCGCACCGCGGTCGCGTGGGCCGCGGTGCTGGGTGTGCAGGCCGCGTGCGCCGCGTACGCGTTCCGGCTCGACGGCGAGCGGCTGCGGGACCTGTGGCCGCTGCCGCTCCAGCAGGTCCTGTACCGGCAGTTGATGTACCTGGTGCTGCTGCAGAGTTGCATCACCGCGATCAACGGCGGCCGGCTCGGCTGGCACAAACTGCGGCGCACCGGCGAGGTCGGCACCCCGCCCGTGGCCGCCGGGACCCAGCGGTGACAGTGCGTCCGCCCGCCCACCCCTTCCCGGAGGACCCCATGCACGTCCACGACCCCCGCGGCGTCCGCCCGACGGGACCGGTGCCGGTGCCGGTGCCCGGCCCCGGGGGCGGGCGGCGGCGCGCCCGCGTCGCGGCGGACCACGGCGCCACCGTCACCGTCGACGCGCCGGAGCGGGACGCCGCGGTCGCGCCGCCGACCCGGGCCGACGCGGGCTCCGGCGCCGCGGCGGGTCCGTCCGCGGGAGGCGGCGGGGGCCGGGACCGCTACCTCGACCTGCTCCGGGCGCTGGCCCTGGTCCGGGTGGTGGTCTTCCACACCTTCAACTGGGCGTGGCTGACCTTCGCCTTCCCGTCCATCGGCGTGATGTTCGCGCTCGCCGGCTCGCTGATGGCCCACTCGCTCAAACGGCCGGCGGGATCGGTGCTGCGCAGCAGGGCACGGCGGCTGCTCGTGCCGTACTGGCTCTTCGCGTCGGTCGTCGTGGGTGCGATGCTCGTGCACGGCTGGCACATCCGCTCCTGGCCGCGGATGCTGCTGTGGATCCTGCCGCTGGCGGATCCGCCGCGTATCGCGTGGGCCGAGCAGATGACGGACCCGCTGTGGTACATCCGCACCTACCTGTGGCTGGTCCTGCTCTCCCCGTGGCTGCTGAAGGCCTTCCGTGCCGCGCCGAAGGCGTGCCTGGCCGCGTGCGGGCTGCTGGTCGTCCTGGCCCAGTACGACAGGCTCCCGCTGACCGAGCCAGCGCTCACCCCGGCCGTCGACCTGGCGACCTTCGCGGCCTGCTGGCTGCTCGGCTTCGCGCACCGGGACGGCCGGCTGGACGCGCTGCGGGCCCGTACCGTCCTGGGCCTGGCCGCGCTGTGCCTGGCCGCGGGCGGCTGGTTCGCCCTCACACACCCCACCGACGAGGGCTTCGACCTCGGCGAGATCCCGCTCGCGCAGGCGCTGTGGTCGGTCGGCTTCGTCCTGGTGCTGCTCCGCTTCCGCCCGCGTCGGCTGAGCCGCGTCCCGGTGGCGGACGGATTGGTGGGGCTGCTCAACGCCCGTGCGGTGACGGTCTACCTGTGGCACGAGGTCGCGCTGTTCCTCAGCGTCCCGCTGATCGACCGCATGTGGGACGTGCCCTTCTTCGAGGCCCATCTGCCGCTGGACGCCACCTGGTTCCAGTTCGTCATGGCCTGGCCGCTGATCGGCGCGGCCATCGTGCTGACCGGCTGGGCCGAGGACGTCGCCGCCCGGCGCAGACCGCACCCGTGGCCGACCGGCGGCGGAGGGCGCCGCGACCGCGCACGCGCCCGCCGTCGCATGTGAAGGTTCCGTGCGCTGATCGCGCACAGCCTGTGTACGCTAACCGTTCGTATTCGCACCGTCCTTGGGGGGAACCCGCACCATGCGCACCCGTACGACCCTGACCTGCCTGCTCACGGCGATATCCGCGACCGCCGCCACGCTCACCCTCGCGGCCCCGGCCGCCGAGGCCGCCGGCTCCGTCCACCTGGCCAAGATCTACTACGACAGCCCCGGGGCCGACCGCGGCTCCGACGCGAGCCTCAACGCCGAGTGGGTCACGATCACCAACTCCACGTCCCGCGCGGTCAGCCTGAAGGGCTGGACGCTCACCGACGCGTCCAACCACAAGTACACCTTCGGTGCCTACTCGCTCGGCGCCGGCAAGACCGTCAAGGTCCACACCGGCCCGGGCCGCAACACCTCCGGCAACCGCTACCAGAACCGCGGCTGGTACGTCTGGAACAACGACAAGGACACCGCGACCCTGCGCAAGGCGGGCGGCGCGAAGGCCGACACCTGCAGCTACAACAGCACGCGCTCGGACTACAAGAACTGCTGATCTGCTCCCGCGGTGCCGGGATCTGTTCCCACACTGCACATCCACGCCGCCGGACCCCCCGGGTCCGGCGGCGTTTGCGAGGGTGGGGCCGTCCCCCCCCCTCGCCAGGAGGAGTAGTTCCCGTGACCGCTGCACACGACGCCGAGCGGATCGAGCAGGCCAACGCCTCGGGCCTGCAGCCTGTCGTCTTCGTCCACGGGCTCTGGCTGCTGCCCAGCAGCTGGGACCGCTGGGCCGCGGTGTTCGAGGAGGCCGGGTACGCCCCGGTCACCCCCGGATGGCCCGACGACCCGGAGACCGTGGAGGAGGCCAACGCCCACCCGGAGGTCTTCGCCGGCAAGGGCGTCGCCGAGGTGGTCGACCACTTCGCCGACCTCATCGGCAGGCTGGAGCGCAAGCCGGCCGTCGTGGGCCACTCGTTCGGCGGCCTGATCACCCAGATCCTCGCCGGACGCGGCCTGTCCGCCGCCTCGGTCGCCATCGACCCCGCGCCCTTCCAGGGCGTGCTGCCGCTGCCCGTCTCCTCGTTGCGCTCGGCGGCCCCAGTCCTCGGCAACCCGGCCAACTTCCACCGCGCGGTGCCGCTGACCTACGACCAGTTCCGGTACTCCTTCGCCAACGCGGTGAGCGAGGAGGAGGCCCGGGAGCTGTACGGGACCTTCGCCGTGCCCGCCCCCGGTGAGCCGCTGTTCCAGGCAGCCGTCGCCAACTTCAACCCGTGGAGCGAGACCAAGGTCGACACCGAGAACCCGGACCGCGGGCCGCTGCTGCTGATATCCGGCGAGAAGGACCACACGGTGCCCTGGGCGCTCACCAACGCCGCGTACAAGAAGCAGCACCGCAACGAGCACGCCGTCACGGAGATCACCGAGATCGCCGGCCGAGGTCACGCGCTGACCATCGACAGCGGCTGGCGGGAAGTCGCCGACACCGCGCTGGCGTTCGTCAAGCGCTTCCACTGAGCCGTCCGCCGGGGCGCTCCGGCCGGGGCGGAGGCCATCGCCCTCCGTCCCGGCAGCGGTCACTGACAGGGCGAGGGCCAGGGCTCGAGCGGCAGACGAGCCGAGCCGTACGCCGGGTTCTGTGTCCCGGTCGGCCTCGCGGCCGGCCGGGCGACGGCCATCCATCTAGGACCGGCGTTGCCGCCGGCCTCGTGCGGTCTACCCGCGGACTCGGGCGGGCAGCCCTCGAACGTCCGCGCAGAGCACCTGTTACGGCGCTCCTCTTGACCTTGCTCCAGGTGGGGTTTACCTAGCTGCCCAGGTCACCCTGGGCACTGGTGGTCTCTTACACCACCGTTTCACCCTTACCGGACGCCTTGCGGCCCCCGGCGGTCTGTTTTCTGTGGCACTGTCCCGCGGGTCACCCCGGGTGGGCGTTACCCACCACCTTGCCCTGTGGAGCCCGGACGTTCCTCGGCAGGACCGTGGTCCTGACGCGGCCGTCCACTCGGCTCGTCTGCCGTGCCGCCATGTTACCCGTCGATCATGCGGGGGCGAAAAGCAGCGTGTGCCGCTCCACGTCCGCTTCGGTCAGGCGTACGCGCAGCGGCTCGCCGAGCGCGAGGGGCGTGCCGCCGCCCCTGACCCGGGCGACGACGGCGGGGTCGCACAGATGGACGGTGCCGGCGGTGGGGTCGCTCTCGCGGACGTCGATGACGTAAGCGTCGAAGACCTCGCCCACCCGGTCCCGGAGGAGGGCGGCCTCGACGATCGAGACCGAGGCGCCCTCGATGCGGGAGGCCAGCTGGGAGCCGGTGCGCATCCGCTGCGGCAGCTCGCGGTAGGCGTCGGTGACCCACTCCGGCGGGGTGCGGCCGGCGGAGGCGGCGAGGCAGAACTCCCCGGCGTAGCGGTCGACCAGCCGGCGCAGCGGCGCCGTGCAGTGGGTGTAGGCGTCGGCGACGGCGGCGTGCAGCAGCGGCGAGGCCGGGTGGCCGGGCCAGAACGGGGTGTAGCCGGCGCCCCGGAAGAGGCTGGTGGCCTCGTGCAGGAAGGCGGCGTGCCCGGTGCGGCCCGGGTCCAGCGAGCGGATCAGCTCCGCGTACGAGGTCATGTGCGGCCACTCGATGTGCAGGGCCTGGGCGATCCTCCTGAGCCGGGCGACCTCGCCGTGCGGGGCGAGCGGGAGGGTGCGCAGGATGCCGGTGCCCGCGGCGATCATCAGGTCGGCGGCGGCCATGCCGGCGAGCAGCGAGATCTGGGCGTTCCAGGACTCGGCGGGCAGCGGCGCGCGGTACTCCAGGGCGTAGCCGTCGCCGCGTTCGACGACCTCCTGCTCGGGCACGTCCAGGGAGATGCCGCCGCGCCGCCGTTCCTGTTCCTGGCGCAGCCGGCCGATGGTGCGCAGCAGGGCCAGCGGTTCCTCGGCGCCGCCGCCGTCGAGGTCGCGCTGCACGCCCGCGTAGTCGAGCCGGGCACGGCTGCGCACCCGGGCGCGGCGGACGTCGACGCCGGTGACGCCGCCGTCCGCGTCCAGGTCGATGCGCCACAGCACGGCGAGCCGGTCCCGGCCGGGCAGCAGGCTGGCGGCGTCCTCGCTGAGCACGGTGGGGTGCAGCGGGACCCGGACGTCGGGGAAGTAGAGCGTGGTGACCCGGCGTTGGGCCTCGGTGTCGATGGCACCGCCGGGTGCGACGAAGGCGGCCACGTCGGCGATCGCGTAGTGCACGCGGTAGCCGCCGTCGCGGCGGGCCAGGTGCATCGCCTGGTCCAGGTCGCGCGAGCCGGGCGGGTCGATGGTGAACAGCGGCAGGCCGGTGGCGTCCTCGTGGCCGTCGAGGCCCGGCGTCCGGGCCACCTGCTCGGCCTCGGCGAGCACGGCGGGCGGGAAGGCGGCGGGCACGTGGAGTTCGGTGCGCAGGGCGCTGAGCGCGGTCCGCAGCGGCTCGCCGTCGGCGGCCTTCACGCGCAGGGGGCGACGAGGCATGGAGCGAGCGTAATTCCGGCCGCCGTAGGCTGCACGAACACAGGTGAACGTGAAGGAGAACCACCGTGCTCGTCCTGCTGCCGCCGTCCGAGGGCAAGGCCGCTCCCGCCACCGGGAAGGCCGTGGACCTGGGGGCCCTGTCGCTGCCCGGCCTGGCCGCCGCGCGTCGCACGGTGCTGGACGAGCTGGTGGGACTGTGCGCGAGCGAGGACGCCGACGCCGTCACCAAGGCCGCCGACGTGCTGGGGCTCAGCCCCGGCCTGCGCGGTGAGGTGGCCCGCAACGCCGGGCTGCACGGCGCTCCGGCCCGCCCGGCCGGGCAGATCTACACCGGGGTGCTGTACGACGCCCTGGGCCTGGCCACGCTGAGCCCGGCGGCGAAGCGGCGGGCGGCGCGCTCGCTGCTGATCTTCTCCGGGCTGTGGGGCGCGGTCGGCGTCAAGGACGCGATCCCCGCCTACCGCTGCTCGATGGGCGTCCGGCTGCCCGCGACAGGGGCGCTCGGCACGTTCTGGCGGGACGCGATGGCGGACGTGCTGCCGGAGGCGGCCGGGGCCGCCGGTGGCGGTCTGGTGCTGGACCTGCGCTCGGCGGCGTACGCGGCGGCGTGGAAGCCGAAGGGGGCCCTGGCGGGGCGGACCGCGACCGTGCGGGTCGTGCAGGCCGAGACCCGCAAGGTCGTCAGCCACTTCAACAAGGCGACGAAGGGCCGGATGGTGCGCGCCCTGCTGGAGTCGGGGGCCCGGCCGGGCGGTCCGGACGAACTGGTCGACGTGCTGCGGGAGCTGGGCTTCCGGGTGGAGGTGCAGGGTCCGGGGCGGATCGGCGTGCTGGTGACGGACGTGCACTGAAACGGCCGTCGTTGCGCGGGTCGCAACGGCCGTTGCGCCCACCGCGTGACCCCGGCAGCATCCGGGGCATGCTGCTCGACCGCGCCCCCGTGATCCCCGTCGTCGTGCTGGAGGACGCCGCCGACGCGGTGCCCCTGGCCAAGGCCCTCGTGGAGGGCGGACTGCCGGTGGTGGAGATCACCCTGCGGACGCCTGCCGCCCTGGACGGGATCTCGGCCGTCGCCCGCGAGGTGCCGGAGGCCTTCGTCGGGGCCGGGACCGTGGTGCGGCAGGAGCAGGCCGCCGCGGCGGTGGGCGCCGGGGCGCGGTTCCTGGTCAGTCCCGGCTGGACGCCGCGGCTGCTCGAGGCCGCGCGGGCGACGGGGGTGCCGTACCTGCCGGGGGCGTCGACCGCGTCCGAGGTGGTGGCACTGGCCGAACTCGGCGTGAGCGAGCTGAAGTTCTTCCCGGCCGAGGCGGCGGGCGGCACCGCGTACCTCAGGGCGCTGGCCTCGCCGCTGCCGGACGTGCGCTTCTGCCCCACCGGGGGCATCGACCAGGCCCGGGCGCCGGAGTACCTGGCGCTGCCGAACGTGGCCTGCGTCGGCGGGAGCTGGATGGTCCCGCGGGACGCGCTCCGGTCCCGGGACTGGCCCCGCGTCCGCGCGCTGGCGCGGACGGCGGCCGGTCTCCGGGGAGCCTGAACGTTCCGTCCGGCTCAGTCGTCGTCGCCGGATCCCTCCGTGCGGCGGTGCCGGCCGTGCGGCGCGGCGGGTGCTTCCTCGGAGGAGGCGGGGCCGCGGTGGCGGCCATGGAGATCCGCCGCGTCCTCGTGGCTCGCGGCGGTGGTCTCGATTCGGGAGTCTGACATGCGAGGACTCTCTGTCGGTGGCTTACGGGTCACAGGAACCGTGCTGCCGACGCGCCGTCGTACTACCACCGCACGCCGAAACGGCAGCGCAGCCCCCGGCGGGAGTTTACCCGTCATGATCCAGCCGCCAGCGGCGCCTTCTGCAGAGGAAGGACCGGGCTGCTCCTGGACTCCTCCGGCGCGGGCTCCAGGGCCCCCTCCGGGACGACGGCCAGGGGCGGCGGGAACGGCGCCGGGGCGTCGTAGTCGACGATCCCGCAGGGGCAGTGCACGCACGCGTACGGCAGCCGCAGCACACCCTGCGGCGTCCACATGCCGGTCCCGGCGAGCCAGCCCTCCGGGCCGGCCAGCCAGGTGGCGCGGCGCTCCCCCGGCCGCCAGACGGCCAGCGACGTGCCGTGCGGGCCGTCGGCGCGCAGCGCCACCGCGCAGGACTCCGGCATCAGCACCTGACCCGGCTGCGCGGCGAACGGGGTGAGGACGGCGTCGGGCACCCGAAGGCACTCGGCGAACCGCATGGGCTGCCGGCTGCCGAGCACGCCCCAGCCGATGCGGTCCTCGCCGGTGGCGTCGCTGCGGACTATGAGGAGCCCGCTGTCGGGTTCGGCGAGCAGCAGCCGGTCGTTGCTGTCGTCGGTGATCTGCAGCAGCGGGCTGACCGCGCCGCCGCCCCGCAGGTCCACGGCGACGGTCTTGACCGTCCCGTCCGTCTCGCGGTCCAGGGCCAGGACGCCGCCCGCCCGGTCGAGCCACGCGCCGCCCCCGCAGCGGCCGTGGATCTCCGCGAGCCGGCGCGGCGGGCCGTCGCGGCCGTCGTGGACCAGCCACACCGAGGTGCGGGTGGTCGCCGCGTCGTACGCGAGGGCGAACGCGAGCCCGGACGCGGACGGCGGCAGCAGGCGCACCTCGGTGCCGGAACCGTCCGGATCGCCCGGCACCGAGCCGAGCGGCAGTTCGCCGGTGCCGGGGCCGGCCGGGTAGAGCAGGGCGAAGTCGTGCCGGTCGGCGACCCGGCGGCGGATGAGGACGCGGCCGTCGGGCAGCGGCAGCACCTCGGAGCACTCCTCCTCGGGCTGGTTGCCGGGCAGCGGCACGGTGTACGGCTCCGGCCCGCCGAGCGTCCAGCGCTCGGGGTACCAGCCGTCCCCGCCGTCCGGCGTCCGGGCCAGGCACGCGGCGTACGAGCCGTCCGCGGCGATCGTGAACCCGGCCCGCGGCACGGCCCCGGTGCCGGTGGCGGTCTCGGTTGCGCAGGCTGTCATGGTGTCGCTCACCTCCTGACGACGACGCTAGTTTTCGTACGCGCAACCGCCCGACACGAGTCGGTGTGCTTCACACATAAGGGTGGCTCTCGTCCGGTTCCGTCGGACTTCGTGCGGTCGGTGTGCTCATGACCAGCCGGGAATTCCAGCCGCCCGGTACCGGCGCGGTAACCTCGACCCCGTGCCGAAACTGTCCGACGTCATCGCCGCCCTCGAAGTCCTCTGGCCGCCGGAGTGGGCCGAGCAGTTGGACGCCGTCGGCCTGGTCTGCGGGGACCCGGACGCCGAGGTCGGGCAGGTGCTCTTCGCCGTCGACCCGGTCCAGGAGGTCGCCGACGAGGCGATCCGCCTCGGCGCCGGCCTGCTGGTCACCCACCACCCGCTCTGGCTGCGCGGCACCACGACGGTGGCCGCCACCGGCTTCAAGGGCCGGGTCGTGCACTCCCTGATCAAGAACGACGTCGCGCTGCACGTCGCCCACACCAACGCCGACCGCGCCGACCCCGGGGTCTCCGACGCCCTCGCGGCCGCTGTCGGACTGCGCGTCACCGGCCCGCTGGTGCCCGACCCGTCCGACCCCGCCGGACGCCGCGGCGCGGGCCGGCTCGGCGAACTGCCGGAGCCGATGACGCTGGCGGAGTTCGCCGACCGGGCGGCCCGCGGCCTGCCGGCGACGGCGACCGGGCTGCGCGTCGCCGGCGACCCCCGGCGGCAGGTGCGCACCGTCGCGGTGTGCGGCGGCAGCGGCGACAGCTTCTTCGACGACGTGCGCAGGGCCGGGGCCGACGTCTACCTGACGGCCGACCTGCGCCACCACCCCGCCTCGGAGGCGCAGCAGGCAGGCCCCCCGGCGCTCGTCGACGCCGCCCACTGGGCCACCGAGTGGCCCTGGTGCGCGCAGGCCGCGCGCCGGCTCGACGAGGTCGCCGAACGCAACGGCTGGTCGCTGCGCACCCATGTGTCGCACACCGTCACCGACCCGTGGACGGCCCACGCCCGCGCCGCCACCCCTCCTCACGTCCCGCACGTTCCTCACGAACCCACCACCTCAGGAGCCCCCCGCTGAACGCCGCGCCCGCAGACCAGATCCGACTCCTTGAGGTCCAGGCACTCGACGCGCGCGTCGCGCAGTTGGACCACAAGCGGCAGACCCTTCCCGAGCACGCGGAGATCGAGCGCCTCTCCTCCGACGTGACGCAGCTGCGCGACCTGCTGGTCGCGGCCCAGACCGAGGAGAGCGACACCGCCCGCGAGCAGACCAAGGCCGAGCAGGACGTGGACCAGGTGCGCAAGCGCGCGGTCCGCGACCAGGAGCGGCTCGACTCCGGCGCCGTCTCCTCGCCGAGGGACCTGGAGAACCTCCAGCACGAGATCGGCTCGCTGGCCAAGCGGCAGAGCGACCTGGAGGACGTCGTCCTGGAGGTCATGGAGCGCCGCGAGTCCCTGCAGGAGCGGGTCCAGGAGCTGACCGAGCGCCTGGACTCGGTGCAGGGCAAGGCCCGCGAGGCCGAGACCCGGCGGGACGAGGCCCTGCGGGACATCGACGCCGAGGGCATGTCCGTCACCAAGGAGCGGGAGATCATGGCCGGTTCGGTCCCGGCCGACCTGCTGAAGCTCTACGACAAGCTGCGCGCGCAGTCCGGCGGCGTCGGCGCGGCCCGGCTCTACCAGAAGCGCTGCGAGGGCTGCCGGCTGGAGCTGAACATCACCGAGCTGAACGAGGTGCGGGCGGCCGCGGCCGACGCGGTCGTGCGCTGCGAGAACTGCCGGCGCATCCTGGTCCGCACGCCCGAGTCGGGCCTGTAATGGCCCGGACGTTCACCGTCGAGGCCGACGGCGGGTCCCGGGGCAACCCGGGACCCGCCGGGTACGGCGCCGTGGTGTGCGACTCGGCCACCGGCGAAGTGCTCGCCGAGGCGGCCGAGTTCATCGGGACGCACACCAACAACGTGGCCGAGTACCGGGGTCTGATCGCCGGCCTGCGGGCCGCGCGGGCGCTCGACCCCGAGGCGCGGGTGCGGGTGCGGATGGACTCCAAGCTCGTCGTGGAGCAGATGTCGGGCCGCTGGAAGATCAAGCACCCGGACATGCGCCCGCTCGCCGCCGAGGCCCGCTCGATCCTGCCGCCCGGGCAGGTGACGTACGAGTGGATCCCGCGCGAGAAGAACAAGCACGCCGACCGGCTGGCCAACGAGGCGATGGACGCGGGCAAGCGGGGCCGGCAGTGGGAGCCCGGCCGGTCCACGGCCGCCCTGGCGACGGCCGCTGCCCCCGCGGCCTCGGCCGCGGTCTCGGTCCCGGTCGCGGAGACGGCGGTGGACGACGACCCCGAGCCGTCCGGGGAGTCGGAGACCGCGGTCGGCTGGGGCGACGCCGACATGGGCACCCCGACCACCTTCGTACTGCTGCGGCACGGCGAGACCCCGCTCACCCCGGAGAAGCGGTTCTCCGGCAGCGGCGGCACCGACCCGGAGCTGTCGGAGAAGGGGCTGTGGCAGGCCCGCCGGGCGGCGGACCTGCTGGCCGAGCGCGGTACCGTCCAGGCCGTCGTGTCCTCCCCGCTCAAGCGCACCCGGCAGACCGCGGAGATCGTCGCGCAACGGCTCGGCCTCGACGTGCGCGTCGAGGAGGGCGTGCGCGAGACGGACTTCGGCGCCTGGGAAGGGCTGACCTTCGGCGAGGTCAAGGAGCGCTTCCCGGAGGAACTGACCGCCTGGCTGGCCTCCCCCAAGGTCGCGCCGCCCGGCGGCGAGAGCTTCGCCGCCACCGCGCGACGGGTCGCGCTGGCCCGCGACAAGATGATCGCGCGCTACGCGGGCCGCACGGTCCTGGTCGTCACGCACGTCACTCCGGTCAAGACCCTGCTGCGACTCGCGCTGGGCGCGCCGCCGGAGTCGCTGTTCCGCATGGAGCTGTCGGCGGCGGCGTTCTCCGCCGTGGCGTACTTCGCGGACGGGAACGCGTCGGTGCGGCTGTTCAACGACACCTCCCACCTGCGCTGAGGGAGCCGATCCGGCGCCCCGCACCGCCGGGGGCGCCGGATGCCCGAACGGCCGCGGTCCGCCGCCGGTTGACGTGACGTCAGGCGCCGCCGCACCCATGACATTTGTCCTGGGGAACCGCGTACTTTCCCCTCTGCCCCGGCCCTGCCCTCCCCCCGTACCGTCGTGGGCATGACGACGACTGTGAGCTTCACCCGGGCGGTCAAGACCTTCGGCGCGGTACGCGCCGTGGACACGGTGGACCTGGAGATCCGGCGCGGTGAGTCGGTGGCCCTGCTCGGTCGCAACGGGGCGGGCAAGTCCACCTCGATCGGCCTGCTGCTGGGGCTCGACGTCCCCGACAGCGGCGAGGTCCGGCTCTTCGGCGGCAGCCCGCAGGAGGCGGTGCGGGCCGGACGGGTCGGCGCGATGCTCCAGGACGGCCGGCCGATCCCCCGGGTCACCGTGCGGGAGCTGCTCACCTTCGTGGCCCGCACCTACCCCGACCCGCTGCCCGTCGCCGAGTCCCTGGAGCTGGCCGGGCTCACCGACTTCGCCGACCGCCGGGCCGACCGGCTCTCCGGCGGCCAGTCCCAGCGTGTGCGCTTCGCGGTGGCGCTGGCCGGCAACCCCGAACTGATCGTGCTGGACGAGCCGACCGCCGCCCTCGACGTCGAGGCCCGCCGCTCCTTCTGGGACTCCATGCGGGCCTACGCCGCCCGCGGCAACACCGTGCTGTTCTCCACGCACTACCTGGAGGAGGCCGACGAGAACGCCGACCGCATCGTCGTCATCGACCGCGGCCGGATCGTCGCCGACGACAGCGGCGAGCGCATCAAGCGCGCGGTCGGCGGCAACCTGGTCGCCTTCGACCTGGCCGGCGCCGCCACCGAGGGCCTGCGGCAACTGCCCGGCGTGGTCTCCGTGGAGGTCCGCGGCGACCGCGCCCACCTGCGCAGCTCGGACTCCGACGCCACCGTGGTCGCACTCGCCGAACGCGGCATGATCCGCGGCCTGGAGGTCAGCGCGGCCAGCCTGGAGGACGCGTTCCTCAGCCTCACCTCGCGCGACGCCGACGACGCCCCGGCCGGCTCCGCCGCCACCCCGACCGCCCTGAAGAAGGAGAACGTCTGATGCTGTTCGCCTACGTCACGCTGGAGATCCGCCGCACCCTGCGGGACACCGGCTTCGTGATCTTCGGCATCGGCATGCCGGTCATGATGTACCTGCTCTTCACCAACCTCGGCGTCTCCGGCTCCGAGGAGGACAAGGCCGCCGCGCTGACCGCGATGATCGGCATGGCCGCGTACGGGGCGCTGGGCTCGGCCCTGGCCGCCGGCACCGGCGTCGCCGAGGACAAGGGGCACGGCTGGCTGCGCCAGCTGCGCATCACCCCGATGTCGCCGTTCCAGGTGGTCGTCGGGCGCTGCCTCAGCGGCTCGGTCACCGTACTCCCCTCCATCGTCGCCGTCCTGCTGGCCGGGGGCCTCGTCAACGGCGTCGAGCTGCGGCCGTGGCAGTGGGCGGCGATCGCGGTCCTGCTGTGGGCCGGCACCGCGCCCTTCACCCTGCTCGGGCTCGGCAACGGCTACCGGCTGACCGCGCAGACCACCGGAGTCGTCAACGTCGCCTGCAACCTGGGCCTGTCCGTGATCGGCGGCCTGTGGTTCCCCACCTCGCTCTTCCCCGGCTGGCTCCGGGCGGTCTCCCGGTGGACCCCGTCCCACCGCTTCGGGGAGCTCGGCTGGAGCGTCACCGGCGGATCGGCGCCGCACCCGGGCACCGTCGCGGTGCTGGCGGGCTGGACGGCACTGTTCGCCGTGTACGCGATGTACGCCTACCGGCGCTCGGCACGCACCGTGTGATGAACCCCCTGCAGAGCACCCACGAGGAAGGCGGACCGGTCATGACCGTGTCGGAGGAGTGCGAGGCGGCACGGGAGCCGTGGACGTCCCGGGCCTGGCGCGCGTGGGAGCGTCGCCGCCCGCGCGGTCCGCGGGACATCTCGGAGGCGATCGAGGACCTCAAGGCCCCCACCCCCTTGAGCTTCCTGCCCTGGCTGCTCATGGGGGTGGGGGCGCTGTCCCACCTCCTCCAGGGCGACGCGTCCAACCCCTGGCTCGGCGGACTCGGCCTACTGACCTTCAACTCCCTCTACGTGGGCGTCGCGTTCACCGCCTTCAACCCCCGGGCCGTGGAGCGCGGGGTGCCGCGGCTGCTGCTGCTCCCGCTGGGCGCCCTCACCTATGCGCTCGCCATCGGCTACGGCGGGAGCTGGCTGCTGTTCTTCCCGCTGCTGTCGCTGGCCGTCGGGATCGTCGTACGCGGCCGGCACATGGGTCTCGTCCTGGTCGGACTGGCCCTGTCCGCGGGCGTGCTCTCCGGCTGGCGCAGCGACGACCTGTGGAACGGCGTCTCCATGGGCTACGGGTCGCTCATCTCCGGCCTGGTGACCGCCGCGATGCTCCGGCTCTTCGACGCCGTCGCGCAACTGCGGGCCACCCGGCAGGAGCTGGCCCGGCACGCCGTCGCCGAGGAGCGGCTGCGCTTCTCCCGCGACCTGCACGACCTGCTGGGCCACACCCTCTCGGTGGTCGTCGTGAAGTCCGAGGCGGCGCGCCGGCTCGCCCCGCGCGACATCGACGCCGCCCTGGCCCAGGTCGCCGACATCGAGGCGGTCGGCCGGCAGGCCCTCACCGAGATCCGCGAGGCCGTCACCGGCTACCGCGAGGGGAGCCTGTCCACCGAGCTGGACCGGGCCCGCTCGGCGCTCACCGCGGCCGGCGTCGAGGCGGTCGTCGTGGAGACCGGCCCGCCCCTGCCGCCGCAGGCCGAGGCCCTGCTCGGCTGGGTCGTACGGGAGGGGGTCACCAACGTCGTCCGGCACAGCGGTGCCGGCTCCTGCCGCATCGAACTGGCGAGCGGCGGCGGGCAGGTGCGGCTGGAGATCACCGACGACGGGCAGGGCGTAGGCTCGGAGCCGATCACCTCCGGTTCGGGTCTGAAGGGCCTCACCGAGCGGCTGGCCGCGGCGGGCGGCTCCCTGCGGGCGGGCCCGGCGCCGCGCGCCGGGTTCCGGGTGGTCGCGGAGCTTCCGGTGGAGGAGGAACAGGCCGCATGAGCAGCGTCGTGAAGGTCCTGCTGGCGGAGGACCAGGGCATGATGCGCGGGGCCCTCGCGCTGCTGCTCAACCTGGAGGACGACATGGAGGTCGTCGCGCAGGTCTCCGCGGGCGACGAGATCGTGGCCGCGGCGCTGGAGGCCCGGCCGGACGTCGCGCTGCTCGACATCGAGCTCCCCGGGCGCAGCGGGCTCGACGCGGCGGCGGACCTGCGCGAGCGGCTGCCCTCCTGCAAGGTCCTCATCCTCACCACCTTCGGCCGGCCCGGCTACCTGCGCCGCGCGATGGAGGCCGGTGCGGCGGGCTTCCTCGTCAAGGACGGCCCCGTCGAGGAGCTGGCCGCGGCCGTCCGCCGCGTCCTGGCCGGCCACCAGGTCATCGACCCCGCGCTGGCGGTCGCCGCCCTCAGCACGGGGCCGAGCCCGCTGACCGCGCGGGAGCAGGACGTCCTCAACGCGGCGGTCGACGGGGCGACGGTCGCGGACATCGCGACGCGGGTGCGGCTCTCGGAGTCGACGGTGCGGAATTATTTGTCCTCCGCGATCGGGAAGACGGGGACGCGGAATCGTATGGAGGCGGTTCGGGCGGCCCGCCACAATGGGTGGCTCTGACGTCACCCACCCACCCTCCCGAGCGCCCGGCGCGGTCAGTCACCCCGACGCGCGTGTCGTGGGTGCCGGGTGCGGGGCCTCCGGGGCCGGCCATTCTGGACAGCACATTTAGGTGCCTCACGCACCCTCAACTGATCACCCCGGGTTGTGCACCCAAATATGCTCCACAGTCCAGAACACCCACCCCTACGACCCCGCCCCCTCCGTAGTTGCGAGCGCCTGATCCCCGGTGGGGGGTATTGACGGCACCGTGCTCGGGCCACCGTTGGCGCAACGCAATCCAGGGCGCAGCCGTCACCGCCCACACCCCGGTGGGGGGGGACCCAGGCAACCGGGGTCACCCGGACCGCCCCCATACCCCCACCGGGGATCAGGCGCGAACACAACGGAGGGGGCGGGGTCGGAGGGGTGGATGTTCTGGACGCTGCGGGATATTTGTGCGCGCCATCCGGGCAGGGACGGGATGAGCAGGTGCTGGAAACGCGCGTAAATATCCCAGTCCAGGACGTGCAGCCCCGGAGGCCCCGCACCCGGTCCACCCCGCACGCGCGTCGGGGCGCCCAGACCTTGCCGGGCACACGGGCGGGCGGGCGGGGAAAAGACCTCACCCGGGATGCGGGACGATAGTCCCCATGCGCACGCCCCCCGCCGACGCCCTGGCCTCCTTCACCGCCGCCAAGGGATTCATGCCCCCGCACGAGGGCCTCGCCCTGTACGCCGCCGCCGCGGACGCGGCCACGCGGCTGCCCGGTCTGCCCCTGCTGGAGGTCGGCACATACTGCGGCCGGTCGACGATCCTGCTGGCCGCCGCCGCGCGGGAGGCGAAGACCGTCGCCGTGACCGTCGACCACCACCGCGGCAGCGAGGAGCAGCAGCCCGGCTGGGAGTACCACGACCCGACGCTGGTGGACCCGGAGGTCGGCCGGATGGACACGCTGCCGGCGTTCCGGCGGACGCTGCACGCGGCCGGCCTGGAGGAGTACGTGATCGCGGTCGTGGGCCGCTCCCCGCAGGTGGCCGCGGTGTGGGGGAAGCCGCTGAGCCTGGTCTTCGTCGACGGCGGGCACACCGACGAGCACGCCACGAACGACTACGAGGGCTGGGTGCCGCACCTCGCCGAGGACGGCCTGCTGGTGATCCACGACGTGTTCGAGGACCCCGCGGACGGCGGTCAGGCGCCGTGGCGGATCTACCGCAGGGCGTTGGACTCGGGGGCGTTCACGGAACTCTCCGTGACCGGTTCGCTGCATGTCCTGCGCCGTACGGGCCCGGGGATCCGGCCCGGCCGATAGCATCGCGGACGTGTTCAAGACGATGGGCAGCACCGCCGCGGTCGTGACCGCGGCGCTGGTACCGACATGTACGGCGGCGTGGCTGGTGTGGGGTGCGGCGAGCGACCCCGCGGACCAGGGGCGCGACAGGGACGCCCCCCGGAGTGCGGCCGCGCCGCCCTCGGGGCGGATGTCCGCGCCCGCGAGCGGGATGTCGGACGCCAAGGCCCCGATGAGCACGAAGCCGCTGGCGGGCCGGGTCGTCGTGCTCGATCCCGGCCACAACCCGACCAACAACCGGCACACGAGCGCGATCGCCCGCAAGGTGGACATCGGCACCGCCCGCAAGGAGTGCGACACCACCGGTACGGCCACCAACGCCGGATACCCGGAGGCGTCCTACACCCTGGACGTGTCACGCCGGGTCCGCAAGATCCTCGCGGCGCGCGGGGCGACGGTGAAGTTCACCCAGGACGGCAACCGCGCCTACGGCCCGTGCATCGACGAGCGGGCCCGGATCGGCAACAACGCAAAGGCGGACGCGGTGGTGTCCGTGCACGCCGACGGTTCGGCGGCCGGCAACCGCGGCTTCCACGTCATCCTGCCCGCCTCCGTCCACAAGGGCGTCGCGGACACCCGGGCGATCACCAAGCCCTCCAGGGCGCTCGGCATCGCCCTGCGGGACCACTTCAAGAAGGCGACCGGCACAAAGCCGTCCAACTACATCGGCGGCGGGACCGGCCTGGACGTCCGCAACGACCTGGGCGGGCTGAACCTCAGCAGGGTGCCGAAGGTGTTCATCGAGTGCGGCAACATGCGCGACCCCAAGGACGCGGCCCTGGTCACCAGCGCGGCGTGGCGCCAGAAGGCCGCGCAGGGCATCGCGGACGGCATCACGGCCTACTTGGAGGGCCGTGGGTGAGCGGCAGGTGAGCGTTGGGTCCCGATCCTGTCACCGGAGCCCCTACCGGGCGCACCCGCCGGCAACACCCCCCATACGATGGGGAACACGTGGCTAGAGCGACGACGAGACGACTGAGAAGGACCCCTAGTGAATAACCGCTCCCTCACCCGAGGAGACGGCGCGGCGATCGGCGCGGCGCTCCTGCTGCTGATCGCCTCGTTCCTGAACTTCTACACGCTCAAGGGATGCAGCTCCTCCGAGTGCGGGGCCAGTGCGTGGAAGAGCGAGCTGTTCCCGCTGCTGCCGTCGGTGCACCTGCTGGGCCTGATCGCCGCGGGTCTGTTCGTCACCGCGCGCTTCCAGCCCGAGGGCCGCAAGGTGCTCGGCATCGGCCTGGAGCACTGGGCCGCGGTGCTCGCGGTCGCCGCGGCGTGGGACGCGCTGTGGGCGCTGTTCAACGGCCAGGAGGCGTGGGAGCTGGGCGCCGGTGCCTACCTGTCGTTCATCGCCGCCGCCGTGCTGGCCGCGGTGATCCTGCTCTCGCTGCAGGGTCTGCCGGCCCTCAAGGCGGGTCTGCTGCCGGCGCCGCGCCCGCAGCAGCCGCAGCCGCAGCCGTACGGGCAGCCGGGCCAGCCCTACCCGGGCGCCCAGCAGACGGGGCAGACCGGCTACGGCTACCCCGGGCAGCAGTCCGCCCCCGACCAGTCCTTCGGCAGCGGTACGCCGCAGTACGGCTACCCGCAGCAGCAGCCTTCGCAGCCGCAGCACCAGCAGCCGGCGGCGGAGTTCGCGGCCTTCTGGTTCGCGGTGCCGGTGGCCCGCCCGCTGTACGCCGAGGACGGCTCCGGCTCCCCGATCGCCGAACTCACCCCGGGCACCTGGTACCTGGCGGTGGACCAGCACGGCCAGTCCCTGGTCGCCCAGACCCAGGACGGCCGCCGCGGCGTCCTCCAGGACACCAGCGGCATCCAGCGCGGCTGACCCGTTCCGGCACGCTTCATCCCCTTCGCCCCACCGGCCCGCCGGTGGGGCGAAGTTCTTTCCCAAGCGCAGGTAAATAAAACATAGGAATTTTGACAGGGACAGGTAAGGTACGCGTCTGTCCCGCGATCACAGGATCGCCACAACTGCACACGGGAAACACAGTGAATCTCGACTTCAGCGCCGAACCGCTCTTCTCCTGGTACGTCGTACTCCTGATGGTGAGCGGCATCGCGATGATCGTCATCGGCGCGGTCAACTCCGGGAGCCTCAGCCGCGGCTGGCGCGCCTTCAACGTGCTCGCCGGCCTCGCCTTCACCGGCTACGGCATCTACCTCGGGTTCATCTTCCACGGCGGCGAGTACGTCATCTTCTTCAAGGCGTTCCTCCTGCCCGTCTTCATGGTGATCAACTTCTTCCGCGCGCTGGCCGCCCGGACCAGGGTTCCCGCCGCCCCGCAGCAGATGACGGCGCCCCCGACGCCGGCCGCCCACGACGCTGCGGGCACGGTGCCCGCGCCGGCCACCGCCCCCGTGGCGAGCCCCGCGCAGCAGGCCTGACGCGCGGCACACGGAAGCCGTGGCCCGGACCGCACCTGCGGTCCGGGCCACGGCTTCCGTCGCTTCCGGAGCGGTCGGCCCGCAGGGCCGACGCGGGCTCAGCCGCCCGCGAGCTGGGTCAGGGACGGGATCTGGTCGGTGACCTTGGCGCCGCCCTGCTGGCCGGCCGACTTCACGTTGCTGATGGTGTCCTGGAAGGTGCTGACGACGTCGTCCGTGCCCTCGCCCTTGCGCAGCTTGGACGGCAGGTCCTTCAGCGCGTCGATGCCGGACGTGAGCGGCGCGACCAGCTTGGACAGGGTGGGGTCGGCCTTGGCGTTGTCGGAGGCGGCCTTGAGGCGGTTGTAGGCGAACGCGCCGGCCAGGGCCGCCTTGACCATCGCGGTCTTGCGGCCGTCGGCGCCCTTCTTGAACTTGCCGGCCCGGTAGGGCTTGACGATCCACTGGTAGGTGGCGCCGGCGGCGAGGCCGGCGTTGGCGACGAAGCGGGTCTTGGCCAGCTTCTGCTTCTGCACCGAGGCCGTCGGGCTCGCGGTGCCGGCGCTGCCGGTCGTGTCGGAGTCGCCGCCGCAGGCGGGAACGAGAAGGAGCAGACCCGCCATCAGAAAGGCGGTCAGGACGCGGCGCAGGGGCATGAAGGACTCTCCGGTGGGGGATGCGGTGCGTGATCGCATCCTCACCCGAGGTCCGGAGGCCGGCCAGCGCAGCGGTCCGTACGGGGAGTCATGCACTGGCCGGGGAACCACGTTTCAGTCACCCGATCGGGGCAAGACGGCAGGTATGTCCAGACGATATCGCGGCAATCTCGCCGCCACCATCATCATGGTCGTGGCGGATGTGGCGGCATTCATCCTGATCCTGTGGATCGTCCTGTGGATGCTCGACGCCAACCGGGCGAACGATCTCGTGGAGTGGATCCACGACATGGCGACCTGGCTCGGCGGTTGGGCCCACAACATCTTCTCCCCCGACTCGGCGTGGGCGCGCACCCTGCTGAACTACGGTCTGCCGGCGGCGGTCTACCTGATCATCGGGCACGCCGTGGCAGGGCGCGTCAACCGGGCCTGACCACCCCAGGCACACCGACGACGGCGCCGGCCCCGGCCGGGCTCAGCCTCCGGAGCAGCAGCCCGCGGCCTCCGGGACGAGCCCCAGGGGAAGCCGGTCGCCCCCGAAGACCGCCGTCGTCGCCTCGTCCCCTCCCAGGGCGGCGACGGCCAGCAGCACGGCGCCCGCGGTCCAGGTCGTCCGCTCCTGCGGCCAGAAGGCCGGGGCGCCGCCCGTTCCGGCATCCCCTTCGAAGACGTACCCGGTCCAGTACATGCCGTCCTCGGCCCGCAGGTGCTGGATCGCGGCGAGGATCTCCACCGCTCGGTCGGACTCGCCCATCGCCCACAGGGCGAGGGCGAGTTCGGCGCTCTCGCCGCCGGTCACCCACGGGTTGGGGACGACACAGCGCACCCCGAGGCCGGGCACGACGAAGTCGTCCCACCGGGACTCCAGGCGCTCCTTGGCGCGCGCTCCGCGCAGCACGCCGCCGAGGATCGGGTAGTACCAGTCCATCGAGTAGCGGTCCTTGTCCAGGAACCGCTCGGGGTGGCTCAGCACGGCGTGCCCGAGCGCGCCGGCGGCCAGCTCCCAGTCCGGCTGAGGGTCCTCGCGGTGCTCGGCGACCGCCAGCGCGCAGCGCAGCGCCTGGTACATCGACGAGCAGCCGGTCAGCAGCGCCTCGCGCGGGTACGTCCCGTCCGCCTCCCGCTTCCAGGCGATCGCACCGCCCGGCAGCTGGAGCTCCAGCACGTACTCGATCGCCGCGTACAGCACCGGCCAGATCCGCTCCAGGAACGCGTCGTCCCCGGTGGACAGGTAGTGGTGCCAGATACCGACCGCGACGTAGGCGCAGAAGTTGCTCTCCCGGCCCCGGTCGGTGGGCTCGCCCTCGGCGCCGTCGGCGTAGCCGTAGGCCGCGTACCAGGAGCCGTCCTGGTTCTGCCGGCGGGCGAGCCATGTGTAGGCGGCGTCGGCGCGCTCGTGCTCGCCGGCGGCGTCCAGCGCCATGGCGGCCTCGACGTGGTCCCACGGGTCGAGGTGGCCGCCGTCGAACCACGGTATGGCGCCGTCGGGGCGCTGCACGGCGACGATGCCGGCGACGGTGTCCGCTGCCTGCTCCGAGGTCAGGACGCCGGGCAGGACGAGGTGTTCGGTCCGCCTCACGCGTCGACGCCCGCCTTCGGGGCGTGCGGCTTGGTGGCGTAGGCGACGAAGCTCTTGCCGATCAGCGGGTTGAGCGCGTTCTCGGCGAGCCGGGTGGCCAGCGGCTTCTTCATGATGTCCCACACCAGCAGCTTGTGGTAGAGCTTCACCGGCAGGGCCTTGTCGTTGTCCACGCCGACCGCGCACTTGATCCACCAGTACGGGGAGTGCAGCGCGTGCGCGTGGTGGCTGCCGTAGGGGCGCAGGCCCGCCTCGCGGATCTTGCCGAGCAGCTCGTCGGCCCGGTAGATGCGGATGTGGCCGCCCTCGACCTCGTGGTACGCGTCCGACAGCGCCCAGCAGACCTTCTCCGGCCCGTAGCGCGGCACCGTCACCGCGAGCAGGCCGCCGGGCTTGAGGACCCTGACCATCTCGGCGAGCACGCCCTTGTCGTCCGGGATGTGCTCCATGACCTCGGAGATGATGACCCGGTCGAAGGTGTCGTCGGGGAAGGGCAGGTTGAGCGCGTCGCCCTCCATCGCGGTGGCGGTCGCGCCGGCCGGGGCCTCACCGGCCTCCTTCATGGCGGCGAACCACTTGGCGACCTCGCGGATCTCCTCGCCGTTGCGGTCCAGGGCGACCACGTCCGCACCGCGCCGGTAGCACTCGAAGGCATGGCGGCCCGCGCCGCACCCGAGGTCCAGGACGCGGTCCCCCGCGGCGAGGGGGAACCGGGAAAAATCGACGGTCAGCACGGAGCGTCGCCTTTCTCTTGCGGCGGTCGTGTGCGGCGCGGCATCAGATCCGTGCCGCCTGCGGGGCGGGGGTGCGTGCGGCCCGCGGCCGCGGGCCGCCGGCGGCCTCGATGACCGCGCGGTAGTGCTCCGCGGTGCCGATGGCGGCCCGTTCCCAGGTGAAGCGGGCCAGGACGCGTTCCCGGCCGGCGCGGCCGAGGCGGTGGCGCAGCGCGGAGTCCGCCAGCAGCCGGCCGACCGCGGCGGCCAGCGCGCCGGAGTCGCCCGGCGGGACGGCCAGGCAGGTCTCGCCGTCGGGGCCCGCCACCTCGGGGATGGCACCGCCGGTGGTGGCGACCAGCGGCGTGCCGGTCGCCATGGCCTCGGCTGCGGGCAGCGAGAACCCCTCGTACAGCGAGGGCACACAGGCGACCTGCGCGCTGCGCACCAGGTCGACGAGTTCCGCGTCGCTGATGCCCTTCACGAACCGCACGGCGCCGGACAGGCCGAGGCGTTCGATGGCCGCGGCGACCGGGCCGTCGTCGGCGCGCCTGCCGACCACGACCAGGTGCGCGTCGGGCTGCTCGGCGCGGACCTTCGCGAGCGCCTCCACAAGGTGGATCAGTCCCTTGAGCGGAACGTCCGCGCTGGAGGTGGTGACGATCCTGCCGGACACCTCGGGCACCGACGGGTCGGGAGAGAACAGCCCGGTGTCGGCGCCGATGGGGACCACGTGCACCCGGTCCTCGCGCACCCCGAGGTGGTCGACGATCTCCTGACGGGAGCTGCCGGAGACGGTGAGCACCGAGGGCAGCCGGCGGGAGACCCGCTTCTGCATCCGCGTGAAGCCGTACCAGCGGCGCACCGAGGCGCGGCGCTTCCAGCCCTGCGCGGCGTCGAGTTCCAGCTGCCGGTCGACGGTGATCGGGTGGTGGATGGTCGTCACCAGCGGCGCGCCGAGCGCGCCGGGCCCTCCGAGCAGGCCGTAACCGAGCGTCTGGTTGTCGTGGACGACGTCGAAGGCACCGCGCCGGGCGGCCAGATGACGGCGGGCCCGCAGGCTGAAGGTGAGCGGCTCGGGGAAGCCGCCGGTCCACATGGTGGCGACCTCGAGGGCGTCCACCCAGTCGCGGTACTCACCGCGCCCCGGTGTGCGGAAGGGGTCCGGCTGCCGGTAGAGGTCGAGGCTCGGAAGTTCGGTGAGGGTCACTGCGCCATCGGGGTCGTCCACGATGTCCAGGACGGGGTACGGCTGGGCGCCGATCACCTCGACGCTGTGGCCCAGCCGGGCGAGTTCGCGGGACAGATGGCGGACGTAGACGCCCTGACCCCCGCAGAACGGGTTCCCCTTGTAGGTGAGCAGCGCGATCCGGAGCGGCCTGGCCTCTGCGGTCACTCACGGCCCCCTTCTCGCTGCACGTCGGCCGGAGCGTAGCCGCCCGCGCCTTGCTAGAACAAGTTCCAGATTCGGTTACCCGGGAGTTGCCCGAGAGCTTGAAGATACCTGCCCCGGCGCGGGCGCCCTGGGCCGGGACAGGTGATTCGCGCCACTGTGCGCGAGCCCGCCGGGAAATCCCCCGGCGCACCGCTCGCGACCGCCCGGCACCACGGCCGCGGGAGCCCGGGACGGGGCCCTGGCAGGCCGCCTGACGGAGCCCCGGGTGGAGCTGAAGGCGCGGCCGCCGGGGGCCCCGGACAGCCCGCCGCGGGTGGGCGGGGCGCGCTAATCTGGGAGGAATCTCCGCGCCGCACACCGGATTGGGCCAGATGACCGCAGCTCCCCAGCCGTCCCCGGTGCCGCTGACCGAGCGTCAGGAAGCCCGTCGCCGCCGCATCCTGCAGGCCGGCGCGGCGCTCGCGGGCCGGGGCGGCTTCGACGCGGTGCAGATGCGCGAGGTGGCCGAGCGGTCGGACGTCGCGCTGGGAACGCTCTACCGGTACTTCCCGTCCAAGATCCACCTGCTGGTGGCCACGATGCAGGATCAGCTGGAACACCTCCACGAGGCGCTGCGCAAGCGCCCGCCCGCGGCGGCAGGGCCCGCGGAACGGGTGGCCGAGACGCTGATGCGGGCGTTCCGCGCGATGCAGCGGGATCCGTACCTGGCGGACGCGATGGTGCGGGCCCTGAACTTCGCGGACCGCTCGGTCAGTCCCGAGGTGGACGCGGTGTCACGGCTGACGACGGCGATCATCCTCGACGCGATGCGGCTGGACGGGCCGCCGGGCGCCGAGTTGCTGTCCGCCGTCCGGGTCATCGAGCACACCTGGCACTCCGCGCTGGTCACCTGGCTCTCGGGCCGGGCCTCGATCGCCCAGGTCAAGGTCGACCTCGAGACGGTGTGCCGGCTGATCGACCTCACCGCTCCCCCGGAGCCGGGGGCCCGCTGAGCCGGTCGGGCGGGAGCGGCCGCGGTGTGCGGCGGGCGGGCCCAATGGCGGCCCGGCCCCCGTTCGCCGGGGGCGGGGCCGGCCGAGCGGACCCGGGCCCGGGGCCGACCGGGTCCGGGGCGTGCCCCGTTCCGCTGGCGCATCGCCGGAAGGGAGCGCGCCGCCGGACTGATACCCGTTCCAGTCACGTGGGTCCTCCCGGCAGGCGCGCCCGCCGCCTTCCCCGCTCTCGCGTCCGCAACGACGCCGGGCCGGGGCCGGTCGCATACGCGGCGGTATGAGCCGTTCCGGTAAGGGCGTTGTGAGGGTCATGTGAGCATCGCCCCACGGGGTGGCCACAAAGCGGTAGGCGCACCTGGTTAAGGTGTGCTCGAACGACCCGTACGGTGCCGTGTCCCGCGCCCTCCCGCCGCGCGTGACCGCTCGACCGAAAGGCACCCGCCGATGCTTCTGCGCCGCACCGCGGCGGCGGCCCTGGCCGCCTTCAGCGCCCTGGCGATCGCCGCCTCGCCGGCCCCCGCGACCCGCCCCGCCGCGCTGTACGGCACGGCGGACCCCACGTACGACGGCGTCTGGCGCCAGTCGTACGCGCTGCTCGCGCTGCACGCCGCGGACACCCCGCCGGCCGAGGGCGCGGTGGCCTGGCTGGCCGGGCAGCAGTGCGCGGACGGCGGCTTCGCCTCGTACCGCGCGGACCCGACCGTGCCCTGCGACGCCGGGGCCGAGGACACCAACGCCACCGGCATAGCCGTGCAGGCCCTGGCCGCCCACGGCGAGGACTTCGCCGCCAAGCGGGGCGCCGACTGGCTCGCCAAGGTGCAGAACCCGGACGGCGGTTGGTCCTACAACCCCGGAGGCACCACCGACGCGGACTCCACCGGCGTCGCCGTCGGCGCGCTCAAGGCCGCCGGGACCGACGTGAAGTCCGTGACCACCGACGGCATGAGCCCGTACGACGCGCTGCGCTCGCTGCAGATACCCTGCGGGCACCAGGACGGCGGTGCCTTCACCCACCAGCGGCCGGGCGGCGCCGGCGCACCGGCGGCGAACGCCAAGGCCACCGCGGACGCGGTGCGCGCCGCCGAGGGCGCCGGCTTCGTGGTCGAGGCCCCCGCCCAGGACATGCCGCCGCGCCCGGCCTGCGAGGGCAGCGCCGCCGACGCGGGCGCCGCCTGGCTGGTCCGGCAACTGGGCGCGGGAGGCGGCTACTTCAGCTCCGGACCGCAGGCACCCGACTTCGGGACCACCGCCGACGCGGTCGTCGCGCTCGCCGCGGGCGGCCACCTCGACGCCGCCCGGGACACCTACAACTGGCTGGCCGGCCACGCCGAGGGCTGGTCGCAGGACAACCCCGCCGCGCTGGCCCAGCTGGCCCTGGCCGCGTACGCCACCGACAACCCCACCCGGGATCCCATCACCCGGCTCAGCGCCCTCCTCCCCCCGCCGCGGCAGCGCGCCGAGTCCTCCGGCGGCGACTCGGCGTGGTGGCTGGCCGGCGCGGGCCTGGTCGCCGTCCTCTGCCTGGGTGTGCTGCTCGCGGGCCGCAAGACCCGTATCTGACGGTCCGGTTCGGGGCCGCGCTCAGATCCGCTGGATGATCGTGCCGGTCGCCAGCGCACCGCCCGCGCACATGGCGATCAGGGCGAACTCCTTGTCGGTGCGCTCCAGTTCGTGCAACGCCGTGGTGATCAGGCGCGCGCCGGTCGCGCCCACCGGATGTCCCAGCGCGATCGCTCCGCCGTTGACGTTGACCTTCGCCAGGTCCTGGCCGAAGACCCGCGCCCAGGACAGCACCACCGAGGCGAACGCCTCGTTGATCTCGACGAGGTCGATGTCGTCCAGGGTCATGCCCGCCTTGCCGAGCACGGCCCGCGTCGCGTCGACCGGTCCGTCGAGCAGGAAGCGGGGGTCCGCGCCGACCAGTGCCTGGGCCACGATGCGGGCCCGCGGGCGCAGCCTCAGCGCCCGCGCCGTCCGCTTCGACGCCCACATCACCGCCGCCGCGCCGTCGGAGATCTGCGAGGAGTTCCCGGCGGTGTGCACGGCGGCCGGCATGACCGGCCGCAGCCCGGCCAGCGCCTCCATACCGGTGTCGCGCGGGCCCTCGTCCCGGTCGACCGGCCGTCCCATGACCTGCCCGCCGAGTCGCTCCTCCTCGGTGGCGGGCACCTGCACCGCGAAGGTCTCCCGCTTGAAGCGCTCCTCGGCCCATGCGCGCGCCGCCCGCTCCTGGGAGATCAGCCCCAGCCCGTCCACGTGCTCCCGGGTCAGCCCGCGGCGCCGGGCGATGCGCTCGGCGGCCTCGAACTGCCCCGGCAGGTCCACGTTCCACTCGTCCGGCAGGGGCTTGCCCGGTCCGTGCCGGGAGTCGCTGCCCAGCGGCACCCGCGACATGGCCTCCACGCCGCAGCCGATACCGATGTCGATCACCCCGGCCGCGATCATGTTGGCGACCATGTGATTGGCCTGCTGCGAGGAACCGCACTGGCAGTCGACGGTCGTCGCCGCGGTCTCGTACGGCAGTCCGCAGGCCAGCCAGGCGGTGCGCACCGGATTCGCCGCCTGCTCCCCGGCCTGCGTGACCGTGCCGCCGACGATCTGCTCCACGGCGTCGGGCTGGACACGTGTGCGGGCCAGCAGTTCGCGGTACGTCTGTCCGAGCAGGTGGGCGGGATGGAGGCCGGCGAGCGCGCCACCGCGCCGGCCGATGGGGGTGCGTACGGCTTCGACGATGACGGCTTCGGCGGCCATGTACCTCGCCCTTCCACGGCGGCAACCAGTACGCGTTCCGGTTTCGTCAGGCAGTCTGCTTACCGCCGGTACAGGGGCGCAAGAGCCGTGCACGCGGCGGAGTGCCGGCTCGGGCGATGAGTTCGGGCGGCGGACCGGGTCTGCCCTCACATGACACGTGTCATCGCCGACATCTCGGTCTCCCTCGACGGCTTCGTCACCGGGCCCGGCGCCGGCCCGGACAACGGTCTGGGCACCGGCGGCAGTGCCCTGCACACCTGGGCGTTCTCCGACGACCCCGACGACCGCCGGTTCCTGCGCGAGACGACCGCCCGCTCCGGCGCCGTCGTCCTCGGCCGCCGGCTCTTCGACGTGGTCGACGGGCCGAAAGGCTGGAGCGACGAGATCGGCTACGGCGCAGGCGAGGTCGGCAGGCCCGCGTTCGTCGTCGTGACGAGCTCGCCTCCGGAGTCCGTGCGGCTCACCGGCCTCGACTGGACGTTCGTCACCACGGGCCTGCCCGACGCCGTCGCCGTCGCACGTGAGCGGGCCGAGGCGGCCTCGTCGCGGCAGGGCCGGGACCTCGACGTCGTCCTCATGGGCGGTGGCGCCACCGTCGGCTCGGCGCTCGAGGCGGGGCTGGCCGACGCGCTGACGCTGCACCTCGCGCCCGTCGTGCTGGGCGCCGGGACGCCGCTGTTCAGCGGAGGAACACCGCGCCCGCTGGTACGGCGGAGCGTGACCGCGACGCCGAACGCCACGCACCTGACCTACGACATCGTCTGACGGCGCGGCCTGACACGGCCGTCCACGAGGTCCTTGCCACGCGGCGGGCCCGCAACTAGCGTCGGCGTCCATGACTGACGGACCGTCATGTGACGGCGGCCCGTCGACCTCCCCGTCACCCGCCGGAGGCTGCCGCCGTTGCCCGCCACCACCGGCCACGCCCGTTCCGGCTGCCCCGCCCTGCCGGACGGCTTCGACTTCACCGACCCGGACCTCAACCAGGAGCGCGTCCCGCTCCCCGAGTTCGCCGCCCTCCGGGAGACCGCCCCCGTCGTCTGGGTCCCGCAGCCGCACGGCCTCGCCGGCTTCGGCGACGACGGGTACTGGGCGGTCACCCGGCACGCCGACGTGCGGACGGTGTCCACCGACCCCGGGACCTTCTCCTCACGGGCCAACACCGCGATCATCCGCTTCCACGAGCACATGCGGCGCGACCGCATCGACGCCCAGCGGCTGATCCTGCTGAACATGGACCCGCCCGAACACACCCGGCTGCGCCGGATCGTGCAGCGCGGCTTCACCCCGCGCGCCGTCCGCGCCCTGGAGGACGCCCTGCGCGAGCGCGCCGGCCGCATCGTCGCCGGGGCCGCCGAGCGGGGCGGCGGGGACTTCGTCACCGACATCGCGTGCGAGCTGCCGCTGCAGGCCATCGCCGAACTCATCGGCGTCCCGCAGGAGGACCGGGCCAGGATCTTCGCGTGGTCCAACCGGATGACCGGCTACGACGACCCCGAACTCGCCGTCACGGAGGAGACCGCCGCCCTGGCCTCCGTCGAGCTCATCTCGTACGCCATGGCCATGGCCGCGGAACGCAAGGCGCGCCCCGCCGACGACATCGTCACCACGCTCGTCGCCGCCGAGGACGAGGGCAATCTGACCGGCGACGAGTTCGGCTTCTTCGTGCTCGTCCTGGCGGTCGCGGGCAGCGAGACCACCCGCAACGCCATCACCCACGGCATGCACGCCCTCCTCTCCCACCCGGAGCAGTGGGAGCTCTTCCGCGCCGAGCGCCCGCGCACCACGGCGGACGAGATCGTCCGCTGGGCCACCCCGGTCACGTCCTTCCAGCGCACCGCCACCCGCGACACGGAACTCGGCGGCACCGAGATCGCCGCCGGCGAGCGCGTCGGGCTCTTCTACGCCTCCGCCAACCACGACCCGGAGGTCTTCGCCGACCCGGGCACCTTCGACATCACCCGCGACCCCAACCCCCACCTCGCCTTCGGCGGCGGCGGCCCCCACTACTGCCTCGGCGCCGGCCTCGCCCGGCTCGAGATCGACCTGATCCTCCACGCCATCGCCGACACCGCCCCCGCCATCCGCCTCGCCGGCGCCCCCCGCCGCCTCCGCTCCCCCTGGCTGAACGGCGTAAAGGAACTCCCCGTGACCTATTCCTGACGGCGCGCGTGCGATTGCTGGGCAGGGGGTATGGCAGGGTAGGGTGTGCTTTCGCGTGTCCAGCGGGCGTGTAGCTCAGCGGTAGAGCGCTGCCCTTACAAGGCAGATGTCGGCGGTTCGAAACCGTCCACGCCCACCCCAGTGAACAGGGCTTTTTAGCCCAACGGCCCAGGTCGCACCGTGAATCGGCGCCCTGGGCCGCTGCATTTGCTGCATGCCCCGGAGACCTTTGGAATCCCTCGGAGACCCCTGGAGTACAGGGTCTCATCGCCCGAATATCGCCCAGATGATCAAGGGGTTTACGCACGTCAGCGGTGCCAACTCGCGACTCCGCCGCCCGCATGAACGCCCCCGGCCTCGCCGGGGCTGGTCGCCAGTTACGCGGAGCGGCACGTTAGGGTGCCGGGCACCCCTGCCGGTTGGATGTGGTGAATCGGGCACGCCGTGCGTGCGTACTCACGTTGAGAACGGCGTCAGCCCCCTCCCGCGTAGGACGGGAGGGGGCTGCGCTTCGCGGCCGGGCCACCGCCATCGGGGGCCTGTTCCTGAGACGGTGCCCGGCGCGTCTATGCCTCCCGTTTCGAGAGGTCCACCAGTCCACCGCATGGGCCCGTGGGGTGTCGATCACCCATACGCGTGAACGGTTGTTCGTTTATCTCCAGCATCAATGGCCCCGCGACACTTCCCGCGAGGCTTGAGCACCTTTGACGATTCAACATATCTGCTACGTAGCAGAAATCGCCAGCATCACTAGCGTGACGGTCCCTGCCATCAAGATCGTCCATGCCCAGAGGTGCCGCCGATGCCCCCCGGCTACCAGCACGTCGCTGCGGACATGCGCCGCCGCATCGACGCTGGCGAATGGCCGCCGGGCACGCAACTACCCTCGTGGCGGGACCTCTCGGGCCAGTACGCCGTCGGCCTGGGCGTCATCCGCCTCGCCATCGAACGGCTCCGGGCGGATGAACTCGTCGAGGGTCGCGCGCGCAGCAGGCTCCAGGTTGCATACCGTCCGGCTGTGCGCACCCTCGTCCGGCCGGACGCCCGCTGGCCACACGGCCGGGGCGACACCGAGATGTCGACCGTTCGCGCTGATGCCGACCTCGCCCGCCGCCTGGAGGTCGCCGAGCGGGCACCGCTGCACCGCGAGCGCGTCGAGCTCTTGGACCCCGACGGCCGGCCCGCGATGGTGCAGACGACCTGGCGACGCGGTTCCGTCGCCAGGCCGCATGTCTCGCACCAACTGCATGTGACCGGCGGCACGTTAGACCGCGCCGCGGCCACTCTCCTCGGCCTCGGGGTCGGGATGGTCGTGCTGGTCATCGAGCGCACCCGGTACGACGAGCGGGGCCTGCCGGTGGAAACCGCGGACCTGGTGCTGCCTGCGGACCGGTGGCGCATCAAGATGTGAGGCGGCCGCTGCGGTGTCGGTGCCATGCGGCGGCGGCCGTCTGCATCGCGGCTGTCCACTCGTCGGGGGCGTCGCCGGCGATCTCGTCCCACATCCGGTTCTGCGCGTGGGCGAACGCGTCAAGACTGGGGACCGGGGCGTCGGCGAGCGTTGTGCGCTCGGCGGCCAGGCGCTCGGCCTGCTCCGGGGTGTGGCCGGAGGCGATGAGCCAGATGACCCAGAGGGCAGGATCGACCCACGCTGCGCCGCGCGCGGCCCAGGCCCAGTCGACGAGCCGGGCACGGCCGTCGGCGATGAGGACGTTGTGCGGGTTCCAGTCGGTGTGGAGCAGTCGGTCCCCGGCGAACAGGTCGGCGTCGTCGGTGTAGGAGCGCATCCGGTCCGGCATGGTCTTGAGCGGGAGGTCTGGCGTGGGCAGCCCGGCGAGGGTCTGCATTGCCTCGGCGACGAGGTCCAGGTGCGGGGAGCCGGGCGCGTAGGTGGCGTGAGGGCCGTCGATCTCCTCGAAGCACAGCAGGTCCCATCCGCCGTGCTGGACGCGCCACAGCATCGCGGGGGCCAGCGGCCGCACGTGGGGGTTGATGACGGCCTCGCGTTCCTGCGTCCACACCCGGGGATGATCGACCCGCATGCCCTTCACGAACACGATGTCGTCGGCGTGGTTGTAGATGCGGGCAGCGATCTCGCTGTTCAGGCCGGTGGAGACCGTCACGGCCTTGAGGACGGGTCCGGCGAGCGTCTCGATGATGCTGAGGGCGTCGGCGGGGATCTCGGTGAAGCGGTGCGTCGCCATGGTCAGAGGGTTCCAGAGTGAGGAGGCCGAGGGGGCCGCGGCGTGTGCCGTGGCCCCCTCGGTGTGCGGTCGGTTACTGGTACGGGTTGTCGTTGCCGCAGCCCGGGAGGCTGCTGGCGAAGAGCGCCTCGACGTCGTCGACCAGGACGACGGCGTCCGGGTCCGGGGCCGTGCGGGTCGGCGACAGCCCGACGAGGACCGGCGCGGCCGGGGCGGCGGGGCGCTCGGCGAGAGCGAGGGCAGGGGTCATGGAGTACCTCCGTGTTGGCAGTAGTTCTGCAGTGGTGCCTTCGCCTCCTGGAAGACCTTCGCCATCGGCCGGCAGACCCGGCAGGTGGCGGACAGCGTGCAGCCGCTGCATCCTCCGGTGCGAAGCATGAGGGAATCGGCGATGTCGCCGAGTCGGGCGAGGCCTTCCACGCCCTCGGTGAGCAGGTCGATGCTCGGGTCACGGCCGACCTTGCAGATCGAGGCGCGCCCGTGCGGGTCGACGTGGAAGAACGTGTGCCCTGCCGGGCAGCCCGTGAAGGGCGCCCGCTGGGTGAGGTGTTCGGGCGACTGGGTCGGCAGCGTCTCGCCCGTGCCGTAGATGGTCGGGCTGATGTTGGCGTACTCGCGGTACGGGACGCCGAGGTCGACCGCCCACTGCCGCATATCGCCCTGCTCGTGAGCGTTGCGGCTGGTGATGATCAGGCTCATGTCTACGTTCAGCCGGGCGCCGACCGCCCGGGACAGGCCCTCGGTGAAGCGTTCGTACGCGCCGCGCCTGCGGGTGAGGCCGTCGTAGGTCTCGGCGCTCGCGCCGTACACGCTCAGGGACAGCTTCGTCGGCGGGTACTTGGCCAGCAGGTTGAACATGCGGTCGGTGCGCAGGCGGGAGCCGTTGGACAGGATCTCGACCTGCATGCCGAGCTCGTGGGCGCGCTCGTACACGAACGGGAAGTGCGGGTCGATGAGGGGCTCACCGCCGGTGATCTGCAGCCAGATCACACCCGCGTCCCGCAGAGTGAGGAGCAGCCGCTCTTTGCCGGCCAGGTCGACGCCCTCGAACTTCTTCTCGCCGAGGTAGCAGTGTTCGCAGTCGAAGTCGCAGCCCAAATTGATCTCGTAGGTGGCGCGGCTGAATTCGTACGGGCCCGCCTCGCGGACCAGCACGGTGCCGGCCGCGGGCCGGTCCGTGAGGTCGATACCCCAGGAGCGGGCGACGGGATCGACGAGCCACGACGGGACCGCCTCGGCGGCCTGGACCGCGCTCTGCAGCTCGGTGAACTTGGCAGCGCCGAGCTTGACGGCCTTCGGGCTGCCAGGGCGCAGGAGCAGGTGGGCGTCCCCGACTGGGGCAGCGATCAGCGCGTGCATGGGGTGCTCTCCGGGTTCGTCGAGGGTCGGAGCGAGCTGGCCGGTCACGTGCTGGCCATCTCGCGGGGCCGCCACGCGGTGCAGACCTCGGCGCCGTGGCTGGCGAGCCATCGCTCGAAGTCGGGGGCCTCGGTGGCCTCGCCTGCGCAGAGGCCAAGCATCGTGGGGTATTTGGTCAGGAAGACCTCGGCGTGACCCGCGGCGATGGCGGCCCGGGCCAAGTGGAACTGGGGCCGCTCGGCCTCGTTCGCGGCGAGGCCTTTGCGGTCGGCGTACTCGCCGACGACTTCCCAGCCGCGTTGCTGGGCGTAGTCGCGGAGTTCGACCATGACGCGGTGGACTTCCCCGTACTGCGTAGTGCAGACGTAGATCAAGGCCCGACGCGGCTCCCTCGTGCGGCCGGTCATCGCGGCCGCTTCCCGAATGCCGCGAACGCAGCCGGATCGGGATGTCTACGCTGTGCCATGGCTACCTGCTTCCGCGTCAGGTGGTCCGCCCCGGGGCCCGTGTGAGGCGGCCGCCGGGGACTGATCGCTTTACCATCCGCGTGCAGCGCGTTCTTCGCTTCCCACTGGCGGGTACCCATCGTGGGGATACGCTTACTTCGGGTTACAAACGCCAAGCGCACGGGGCCATTTCATGAGCGATTACGTACCGCCGACCGTGCTGCCTCGGGAGCTCCTGGAACGGCCCGAGATGCAAGCCGCGCTCAGCCAGCACGACTTCGGTACGGTCTTCCTCCTGGCGCGCAGGGAGGCCGGCATCAGCTACTCGCGGATCGCCGCGGCCTGCGACATCAAACCGGAGAGGGTTGGGACCTTGGCGCGTGGCCGTGGTCGCATCACGACGTTCGAGAAGATCGCGCTCATCGCCGACGTGTTCCGTATCCCGGGGCGCGTGGTGGGCCTGGCCCCGCGCCCGTGGGAGGCCGACGAGGACATCAAGCGCCGGGAGTTCTTGGTGAAAGCCTCGGCCGTGGCCGGCGCCGGACTCGCTGCCGGGCTCCCGGAGCCGGTCCACATCGCAGCCGGGCGCCGCGTCGGCGCGGACGCTCCCGAGCAGCTACGCCGGCGGACCGCACGCCTGCGGGGCTTGGACGAGATCCTCGGCGGCGGGGACACGTACCGGGTCTACCTCGACGAGTACCAGCGGACGCGCGCAACGGTCCGGCACGCCGTGTGCACCGAGGCCGTCCGGCGTGAGCTGCTCTCCGTCCTCGCCGAGCAGGCACAGCAGGCCGGATGGGCGGCATTCGACGGCGGCCGCCACGCCGAGGCGCGCGGCCTGTACGAGGCCAGCCACAGGGCGGCGGGGGAAGCCGGTGACGCGGGCCTGGCCGGTAATGCGCTGGCCTTCCTGGCGTATCAGGCTCTCGGCAACGACCGCCAGGCGGCCATCGAGATCGCCGCCCGGTCGTGCGCGACCGCCGGACCGGACGCTGCGCCGGGTGTGCGTGCTCTCCTCTTCGAGCGGCTCGCCTGGGCCTACGCGGTCGCGGGCAACGCGTCCCTCGCGGAGAGTTCGCTGGAGACCGCGCGCGCCGCCCTCGACGAGGTCACCGGTCCGCAGCCGGACTGGTCGGCGTGGGTCGACAGCACCGAGCTCGCCATCATGACCGGCCGGTGCTGGGCCGAGCTCCGCAGGCCGCTGCGCGCCGTGCCCGTCCTGGAGAAGGCGCTCGAGGCGTACGACGACCGGCACGCCCGGGACAAGGCGCTGTACCTGTCGTGGCTCGCGGACTCCTACCTCGCCGCCGGCGAGGTCGAGCAGGCGGCCGCGGTGACCGGCCGCGCCCTTGACCTGTCCGCCGGGGTGGCGTCGGTCCGGCCGCGGCAGCGCCTCGCGCCTGTCCTGCAGCAGCTCGGCGGCCACAGGACGCTGCCGGTGGTCGCCGAGGTGCTGGAGAAGGCGCTCGCCTGACCTACTCGCCGGGGCGCGGCGTGGTGCTGTCGTCGATCCAGCGCAGGTAGCCATCCGAGCCGGCGACGATCGCGGTCGCCGAGACCTGGGGGTTGCCCCAGGGGTGGTTCTTCAACAGGTGGGCCTCGAGGGCCGGGTACCGCTCCGCCGAGGTCGTCATGAGGAGCTTCCACTCCGCGCCGGTGCCGAACTGGCCGTCGTGCCAGAACGCGGAGATCACGGGGCCGATGATCTGGGCGCCGGCCGCCAGGCGCTCTCCGACTGCCGACCGCGCCAACTCCACCGCCTGGTCGCGGGTCTCCGTCGCCGTGCTCACTTCGAGGTAGTCAGCCATGGTCGGGAGCGTATCCGCCGTGCCGCGCCCCTCGGGGCGCCGAGTGGGCCAGAGTTCTGCAGGCCGGGGGAAATTCCGCCCACGGCGGGAACCTTTCCGCCAAGATCTAACGCATGGTGACATACCGTTCCGCTCGGCTCGAGCGCCTGCTCGGCGCGCCCGTGGCCGAGGCACAGCACTCTCACGTCCTCGGCCTCATAGCCGGCGCCGTCCCGGAAGACTTCGATCTGGACTACAAGCGCGAGCTCTACGGCAATGGCGGCAGCGACAGGCGCTCCCTGTGCTCCGATGTGGCAGCCATGGCGAACACGGCCGGCGGCTTGATCATCCTCGGCATGGACGAGGACGCGCACGGCGTGGCGGCCACGGCGCCGGAGGTCGACCTCAGTGACGACGAGAAGCGGCGCATGCTGCAGATCATCGCCTCGGGTGTCTCCCCGCTTCCTCAGTTCGACGTGATCCCGATCCCCGGGGGCAATCCAGACCGCGGCTTCTACCTCATCTCTGTCCTGCGGAGCCCCGAGGCTCCTCACGCGGTGATCGTCAACAACGAGACCCTCCGCTTCCCGCGGCGCAACGGCTCGACCACGGTCTATCTGACCCAGGCCGAGGTGCGCGCGGCGTACCTCGCCCAGTTCACCGCAGACGGCGACCGGGCCGGGCGGATCGTCGGTCTCGACAGTGCGTTGACTGTGGATCTCGACGTGAGTGAGCAGACCTACCTCGTCGTCAGCCTTCTGCCCGATCTCGGAGGCTCGATGAACATCGACACCGCGGCCCTGCAGACGTTCCAGCAGCAGGTCGCCGGTCGGTCGCCCTTCATCGTCGGTTACAACGGAAGCCGGTGGACGCGCGGGCAGGTCGGGCCGGGTTGTCTCACAGCCAATGGCTCCTCGAATCCGGGCGACAAGGCGAAGTGGCTGGCCTGCCATCTACACAAGTCGGGTGCGGGAGTCTTCGCCTCCGCTTTCGACCGAGGCATGCCCAACCCTATGAGTTCGGCCTACGCAGACGGCCCCCTCACCAACGTGGGAGACGAGCTCCTTGCTGAAAGCCTCCTCGCAGGCCTCCGCTTCCTGGCGGCCCATGCCCGCGATCGGTCTGGCGCCTCGGGGAACGCACTGCTCCGGGCAAGCATCTTCCCGGTCGCTGACGAGGTGCCTGCGCGCCTCATCCAGTACCGCGCATACAGCGGTGGGGACGAGTACGGTACGCGGCGCGTCACAGTGCCGCCATCGGCTACCACCGTCGCTGACATCGACGATCTTGCAGCAGAGGGGCCCGAACTCGTCGCGGCCGCATACAGACTCGGCTCTGAGCTGTTCCAAGCATTCGGGATCGCGGAAATTCCCCAGATGACCGCGGCTGGCGAGTTCCGGCAGCGGTACTGGCTGTCGCAAGCTCGACCGACGGTGGAAGCGTGGGCCAAAAAGAACGGCGTCTCGATGATCGACGAGAAGATCTAGTCGACCGGCGCCTGCTGCCGGATACCCGTTCGGGTGGTCGGCGCGCTTCCGGTCTTGGGGGTCGCGCCACCCCCCGACTACAGTCGAATGCGTGTACGAGTTGCCGCCGGATTTGGAGCGCTTGCAGGTGCTCCGTACGTACCTGCGCCTGCAGCTAGCCGCGGTGGACGCCGAAATCGCCAAGGTCCAGCGCGGCCCTGCGCGGCACCCGGCGCCCAGGCCTGCGGGACGCCCCGCGCGGCGGCCCGCAGACCGGTCTGGGACGCTCGCGGAGCGCACCGACCGCACCGCGGCGGTGAACCCATCCGGGACGCCCAACACCAGGGGCCTCCGCTGGCGCCTGCAAAGCGTCCCAGACCCGAGCGGCGACGGATACGGCCGCGGCGTACTGCACCGCGGCGACTGCGACGTGCCGGGCGGCGGGTGGCTGGGCCGGCGGGAGCTCGAGATCGCTCTCGACATGGAGAACGTCACGCCCTGCCGCCGCTGCCGCCCGGACCAAGACGCTCTATAGATGGCGGCCTCGCCACGGGGGCGGCGGGATCGATTCCTGACGGTACCGACAGGCTCAGTCCGGGGACCTAGCGACCGTCCTACGGATTTGCGTCGACAAGCACGCCTCCCTTGCTCTTTCTGCAAGACGCGCCCACCCCACTTACGGGACCACTTTGGCCTTGCCGACCCGTGCAGGGGTGCGGTGGAAATCGCGCGGAGCGCCGACACCCATCTGCGCCAATACCGCCAAATCGCCTGTACTGGACCAGAGCCTCATAGAACAGCGCAGACGCTTCTTTGTCCTGGCGAGGCCCCCCCCAGCGCCACGGTTTCGCATCAGGGGATTAGTAACTACCCGATTGCTTGTAGTAGACCGGATTCCACGGATAGTTATTGGTGGCCGAAAGGATCATGTAGACGGCGTACCCTACGATCGTGACCCACGGGTCTCCATAGGTCACCCAGGAGGTACTCTCCTGGTGCCACACGTTAGTAGACATACCCGGCGCGAAGTCCGCAGCTACGTCCGCGTACGAGATTTGCACGTGCCCACTGTTGTCCCTTACGACGACCTGACCCTGTCCGTTAGGGTTGAACGCCATAGCTGGCGGACTCACGAATTCGGGAGAGTGGTTGCCACCAACCAACGTTGCCTGACTCCAAGTAGAGCTGCCGTACGCCTGCCAGGCGCTATACACCTGACCATTCCGGCCGGTCCAGGCAACATAGATGCAGCCATTTCTAGCCCATGGGGTACTGAGCGAGGTGTAGGCGATGGCTGGGCCAAGGTTGGAGGTGGCATTGGAGACACGTTGCGGGGTGTTGAAATTCCCCGGGAACGCCATGGAGGCGGTGCGCTGGTGGTACTGCGCGTAGATGTTGTTGTCCAGGCCCCTCCAGGACAGCATCCACTCCTCACCGCTATTAGTGTTGAGGTTGGTCACCGCAGGAGGCGAGTACTCGCTCGAAGTGACATTTCCTGGGACCTGCTGCCAATTTCCTAGGCTGAGGTTCCCGGTGGAGCCGACGGTGAAGCCCGCATAGTAGATGTGCTGATCCCTGCCGGTATGAAATACCCGCCACCCGTACGCAGTCCAGATTATTCGCGGAGTGGCGTACGACGAGGAGTTAGGCCAGACGGCCAACGCGCCACCATTGTACGTCACCTGCACTTGGTCGTTGCCATTAATGGACACCAAAGCATGGTTACCACTCGGGTCGCGGGCTTCGGAAACGCCGACGTTCGATGTCACCTGCCGACCGTCGCCGTACTCAGCCGACCATGAGCTGCTCTCACCGGGCTCCGCTGCAAAGGCCGGAGCGCCCACCAAGGCGGTAACGGAAAACGCAGTCGTGACTGCAACGACACCCAGAAGAGATTTGGCTCTCCATTTTTTCAGCACGAAAACACACCTCTCGCTTTACCATGATTCGCTGGACCCTGAGCGCCACGGATGCCTCGGCACGCAGGAGTGCTTGCTCGCCGCATATCGCCGCTTCGCAAGTCAAGCCCCCCGGATGGATTCCGCACCGATCCCTGCCCCGCCTCGCACGGGGCACAGCCACCAATAGAGATATGCAGGCGGATCAGGACAACCAGCCACCAAGAGCTTGACACGTCAAGCATACCGCATGTGGATGGCGGCGGTAATCTAGATCGTTTACAGGGCGCTCATAGCGCTGGAGCGCCTCGCCGTGGCCCAGCACCACCCGTGACACTTCAGCCTCGACAGCACTCGGCAGCATCGCCGCCACAGCCGTTAATCGGACTCAGGGGCGATAGACCAGCTCGAGGACGGCAGCGATCCGGACATCGGCGCCGGGCCGCAGGATCGGCAGGACGCCGTCCACGGTGAAGCCGAAGTACGCCTGGGCGTCGACGAGGGCGACCTCGTAGTCCAGGGCGCTGGAGATGGCGGTACGGCGGAGCGCCGCCAGGTCGGTGTGCAGGCCAGCGTCCGCGCACAGGCCGTGGACGCGCTGGACGAGGCGGATCTCCCCGCAGCCCGGGAACAGGGGCTGCCCCGGCTGGACGCCGGCGGCGTGCGCCTGGGCGTGGACGGCGCGGGCAGCGGTGGGGGCGATGGCGATGGTCCGCTCGTACCGGCGGAAGCTGGGGGCGATCAGCGTGACGCCGTCGACCGGCAGCTCGGGCGCGGCCAGATCGAGGACCTCGCGGCCGCGGAGGCCGGCGCGGAGCAGCAGCTCGACGAGGGCGGTCTCCTCCGGGTCCTGGGCGGCGGCGAGCACGGCGTACGCCTGCTGCGGTGCCAGGACATCGCTCGTCTCGAGCATCGGCGCTCCCTGATCACTGGTTCGGGTGCTGACGGTAGCGGGGGGGTGCTGACATCGCCCGTGAAAATACGGAAAATCCCCCCACCGCCCGTGGGCGGTGGGGGGCGGTGCGGGAGGGCTCGCATTTACTCGGGCGGCCGGTCGCGCTCCTTGCGCTGAGCGTCGGTGACCATGCGTGTGAAGCCGCTGATGAGCACGGCCATGACGAGGAGGATCGTGCTGCGGACGGCGCGGAGGGTGTCGGCGAGGAGCCCCTCAGGCCAGATGGTGATGAGGATCGTGTAGAGGCCGAGGACGCCGAGGACGGCGACGAGGGTCATGATGTGGCGGCCTGTCGCGGTCGAGCGCCAGGGCGCCCGCAGGTGGTAGATCACGACGAAGCGGGCTGCGGCCAGGGCCACCAGGCCCGAGCCGACGAGGTTGATCGTGCGTGCTGGGTCGTTCACCGCCCCTCCTCGAGGGCTGCGCGGATCCTCGCCGCGAAGTGGTTGGTCTCGCGTTGGCGGCGTAGCTCGGCGCCGAGCTGCGCCGCCTCGCGGCCGAGCTGCCCGACCTCCTTGCAGGCCTCCTTGGCGCGCTCGAGCGCCCGAGTTGCCTCCTGCAGCTCGGGGGACGGCTCGCGCGCCTCTTCTGCCGGGTCAGGTCGCCGCCGGCGACGTGTCCACCGCAGCATCGGCCGTCACCTCCTCACGGGAGGTCGGCGGCGCGGGGAGAGCGGTCAGGACCCGTACCGCGGTACGGGAGAGCTCGAGGAGCTCGGCGTTCTGCGCCTGCTGCTCCATGCGGGCCCGTTCCGAGGCGAGGGCGACGTCGCGCCAGGTGTCGCGCTCCTTGCGAGCGTCGGCCAACTGCGCGTCGCGGTCGGCGCGGATGTCGTCGACGGTCCGGCGTGGGACCAGGCGGCCGACGATGACGAAGACGACGACCAGGGCCAGGATGCCGGCGGGGCCCACGCTGCCCAGTTTCAGTCCGAAGAGTTCGCTCATGAGCAGTGCCGCCCTCGGTTCGGCCGCGGGGACGTGGCTCTCTCGATCGCTGGCGCAATGGTCGGCTTCCAGACGGTCTGGTAGGCGGAGCCCGCGGCGATGGCTGCGATGAGGATGTTCCCTCCGATGGTGTGGGCGGTGAACTGGCCGTTGAAGTAGGCCGTTCCGGCGCCGAGGGCCACCGAGGACAGCAGCATGACGAGGGTTTTTGCGGTGCTGGACCAGCGGGGCTGCTGCACGACGGCGATGAGCGGCGGCGCTGCGAAGCCGAGGAACGCGGACCACAGTTGCGCGTCGTCCGGTGCCATGGCGGGCCTACTTCTTGCGGAGGCCGTTGGCGACCTCGTACGCGTACTGCCAGGTCTTGGGGCCGGTCTTGCCGTCGGCTGGGCCGAGGGCGGCGAGGTAGTGCTGCTGCAGGGCTTGGACCTTGAGCAGGTCCAGGGCGGTCATGGTGCGGGACGGGCCGACGCGGTACGGCGGGCCCCACTGGCCGCGCTGTAGCCACGTCTGCAGGAGGAGGGCGTGGTCGGAGGTGGCGCCGAGGAGGAAGTAGCCGCGGCCGGGGAAGGCCGGCATGACGTTCGCGACGGCCGGCGCCCAGCGGTACGCCGTGGCGGGCTTCCCGCCGCGCGGGTCGTTGGGGTCGGCGGTGGGCGGGCAGATGCCGTCGGGGAAGACGGGGGCGAGGTAGCCGGTGACGCGGGAGGAGCGGCGCTCTGTGCGGTGGGAGAAGACGCCGTTGCCCTGCCCGGAGTCGGAGGCGCCGGCTGCGATGGAGTTGCCGCCCTTGGTGTAGACGTACGTGGCGTCGAAGCCGGTGACGGTCTCGGTGTGGGCGCCGTTGTCGATGTTCACCCAGGCGCCGACTGAGGGGTACTGCGACCAGCAGCCGTGGACGCGGGCCCAGCTGGTGAACGCGGAGACTGAGGCGGTCTTCGGGACGATGGCGTCCAGGCCGACGTCGGCGTACATGTCCCAGCCGAACATGACGCACCAGGCGACGCCGTCCCAGCCGTACTGCTCGCCGAAAGGCGTCTCATTGTTCCAACCGACGACGGGTTCCCAGGTCTCGTAGATGCGCTCCGGGACCGCCATGACGTGGTCCACGAGGCGTCGCCATTGGGGTGTAGCGGTGCTCATGAGGGTCCTCTCAGCCGGAGATCCATTGGAGGCCGAGGCACGAGTCGACGTCGGTGGCGACGTTGGTGTTGAGGGCGCCCCCAGAGGTCTGGAGGCCCTGGACCTCGACGTAGTCGCCGACGCCCAGCACGAGCTGGGATACGGCGGTGATGCCGCTGGAGTGCGTATTCGACGCCGACTGCAGCTTGTTGAAGGAGCCGCGGATTGGAGAGCCGTTGACCAGGAAGCGCACGGCGCGGTTTCCGACGGTGCCGGCGACAAAGCCGACCGTGCCGATCGCCAGGTAGGTACCTGCGACCTGGCAGACGTACCGGCTCGGGTTGGTGGTGGTGCTGTGGCCGCCGTCGGAGTCGAAGTCCTCAGCGTCGAGCGTGATGGCAGCCCAGGTGTTGTCGGAGAGCGACTGGGCCGAGGCCTGGTAGCCGCGAAACCGCGGCACGCCGTTGCTTCCACTGCCCATCAAGTAGTCGCCCATGGCCTTGACGGAGGCGTTCCACAGGGCTGATGTGACGTAGAGGCCCGGGGTCTCCTGTGCGATCACAGGCACGGTGCGTGGCATAGGGGGTCACCTCCTAGTAAGCGAAAGCCGCGTTGTCGAAGACCGTGGTGTCCCAGGTGGTGGGGTCGGTGACGCCAGCGGGTAGGGGCTCGCACACCACGTCGCCCGAGGTGTGGGCCTTGGTGGTGGCGGCGGTGAGGGTGAGGGTTCCGGTGGTCCAGCCGCTGGAAGTCGCGCCGACCGCGGAGACGGTCACGGTCTCAGCGTTGGCGGTGCCCTGGCCGAGGACGAGTTGTTGCCCGGGCGCGATCTGCTGCGAGAGCAGGTTCGTGTTGTCCTGGGGGCGGTTGAGCGTGATGGACGAGACGCCGGAGCCGATGCTGCTGGCGAGGGTCGTGTGCCAGGCTGCGAACACGGCGTAGGGGGTGATGTCGGCCGGTGAGCACTGCAGCGTGACCCAGGCCTCGTTGTCCTCCGTCAGTTCCCAGTCGATCTTCTCGATGTAGCAGTCGATGGCCACGGGCGGGATGCCCGGCGGCCGCCGCATGACGCGGGCCCGGGTACCGAGCTCCAGGCCGAGGACGGCGGGCCACAGGGACGGCATGGCCGACGGGTGCAGACGCAGGCCGGCGATACGCATGCTGGGGTTGCGGTAGCGGGACAGGAGGTAGCCGGCGGCGTCCTGGCACTCCAGCGGGTCGGAGGAGTTGATAGTGCGGGTCAGCGGCCTGGGAAAGTAGTTGGTGATGCTGGTCTGGTCCTGGGCGTAGAAGGCCTGGCCGGTGGCCTCCTGGGTGACGGTGACCTGGTTCGCCAGGTGGGTGGAGTCGTAGTCGGGCTGGATGTCCTCGTAGGGCCATTCCCCGAGGTCTGTGCGCTCGCCGAACGTGATCGCCGGTGTCGTGGCGTTGTAGCGGGCGGCCCTGCTGCGGAAGACGATGCTGCCGTCCCGCGCAACGAAGTGTTCGCCGGACTCGGTGTCGACGACGTTCTGCAGGGCGGAGACGCCGTCCTGACCTGACAGGCTCGTCGCGGGCCCCATGGACGTGGTGAGGCCGGTCTGAATCGACGAGGGGCCGGTGTACCCCGCGTAGCGCAGGATGCGGGCGTACCGGGCATCGGAGGACTCGCCGGCGCAGGCCGCCTTCCAAGCCTGGTACATGTTCGGGATCTGAATGATGTTGAAGAAGGTCCCGAATTCGGCGGCGAAGCTGATGTCGCCCTTGAAGTTGAAGGTAGTGCCGTTGCCCACGGTGACGTCGACGAATCCGCCGAGGTTGTCGCCGATGATTCCGGTGGGGCAGACGTCTGGGGACAGGCTGCCGATGTACGCGGTGGTGGAGCCGTCCTGGCTGAGTACGACTTGGTTCGTGGCCTGGTTGTATCCGAAGATCAACAAGTGCCAGTTGCCGTCGGCGCAGTTGGTGGCCCCGCCGAAATTCGACCCGACGCCCACGCCGGTCGGGCCTTGCACGCTGAGCGTCGGCTTCCCGGCGGTATCCAGGTAGACGTAAATGTGGGAGCCGGACGGGTTCCCGGCGGTGCGCTGGCGGTCCATGGACGACCACAGGTATGCCGCGCTCGCCGGTGTCGGACCCGTGTACCGGAACGCGATCATGCGGGTCCAGCGCGTGGGGTCGACCGGTCCGGTGATCCCCGCCGAGGTCAGGCGCAGATAGGTCGCCCCGCCAGTGGTCAGGCCTGTTCCGGGGTTGCTGTTGTTGAGGGTGGCGACGGTGTCCGTGGCGCCGGTGTAGATACCGCCGACCGGGTCGGTCGCGGTGATCGCTGTCCCGAACACCAGGCTGCCGGCGCCGTATTTGCTGATGGCCAGCGGCACGCCGGGGAAATTGCCGGTCGTGTCGGACGCCGTCGTGCTGCCTGCGGGGTCGTTGAGGGCGTACAGGAACCTGGGCTGGTTGAGGTTGACCTCGGCGGTGAGCGGGTCGGTGAGCTGCGACTGTGACAGCAGCGCGAGGGCGTCGACGACCGTGGGCGTGACCAGGCCGTAGGTGCCGCTGCCTTCCCATGAGGGCGGGTACCGCTCGGCGAAGCCGGCGTACAGCGGATACCAGACGCCCGGGCAGGTCCAGGGTGTCGCAACGGAGCCGCGCTCGAGCTGCCAGCCGTCGACCTGGATGTTGCAGGTCGCGGCCGCGGCCGCCGTGATGCGGAAGCCGCACAGGAGGTAGGCGCCGTCGGCGCCCAGGGTGGTGGTGACGGTGATGGTGGACCAGGAGGCGGTCGCCGAGCCGGACAGGGTGACGGTGCTGCCCGCTGTGACGGTGCCGACCTGCCCGGCGGTAGCGCTCGAGATGTAGGCCTGCACCGATACCGACGTAGACGGGGTGATGTTCCGGACCCGCATCGACATCGTGTAGGTACCGAGGCGCTCCCCGGCGGGCTGGGGCGTGTAACAGACTGTCTGGCCGGAGGCGGTCCCGGAGGGAACGGCGAACTGGAAGACACGGCCGCCAGACCATGCCGAGCTGCTCGCGACGATGCTGCCGCCCGAGGGGTCCGATACGGAGAACGTCGAGATACCCGCGTTGCCCTGCGGGATGGTGCCGAGCGAGTAGCCGCCGACGTCACCCCCGGACGCCTGTACCTGCGTCAGCAGATTGCGGGTGCGCGGCCACTGGGCGCGCATCCGGTAGGGCTGGTACGGCATGAGGTGCCCGTAGTACAGGCCGGCACTGTTGTTGGGATCCCAGATGCCCTCCGGGTTGGCCAGGGAGCCGGAGTGCTCGCCTGACTGGACTTGGTCCAGCTCGTATTGCCGGCCGCGGGTGATGGTCTGGGCTCCGCGGGTCAGCAGGCTGACGTCCGAGTACCGGTCCAAAGGGAAGTCGCCGCCGTTGCAGTTCCAGCGGGCGCCGAAGCCGTGCTCGACCTGCGGCCAGTTCGGGTTGTACGGGCCGCCGAGGGTGGTGTTGACGTTCTGGATCGTGGCGACGTTCCCGGGGGCCTCGGTGGCCGACGCGCTGGTCTGGAAGGCGACCTGCAGCGCAGTGGCCGCCCACGAGTACGTCGTCGAGCCGAGCGTGGTCCAGGTCCAGGAGTCGGCGGAGGCCTCGGCGAAGAAGCTGCCGCCGGACTCCCGGAGCCGCCACCAGCGGTGCGCGTGCGGATCGTACGAGCCGAGCGCGGTGGCGACGGTGGTGCCCGCGGTCTGCCGGGCGAGCTCAAAGTTCCCCGCCCGCAGCCGCATGGAGATGCTGTTGTTGGCGTCGAGGATGAGCCGGAGCGCCGTGCTCGTGGCGCCGTTGCCGGTCGGCGAGACCCCGATCTGGGCGTGGATCTCGGATGAGGTCGCGTCCCACACCGAGGTCGTGCCGAAGCTGTTGGTGCTGCCCGACGCGGTGGGCTGGGCCAGCGAGACGAGGTCGTTGACGGTGTCGAGGGTGGCCGCGCCACCGGTGATGCTGTTCCAGACCCCCGTGTTGATCGCCGGGGCAGTGAACGGGTCCTGGAAGAGCTCCAGCTTGGGGGCCATGGCTCACCGCCTCTTGTAGGGGGCGTACGTCTGGGGGTTGCGGGCACCGGCCTTGAGGAAGCCGGCCTGAACGACGTCGACGAGCTGGCGCTCGGTCAGGACGCTGCCCTCCACCTGCACTGTGAGGTGGTTGTGGATCACGGACTGGCCGGCACCCGCCCCGGCTCCGACGGGCAGCGGCGACAGCCGGCCCCGGTTGAGGGCGAGGTCGTCGACCTTGCCCGCTGCGGTGACGCCTGCAGCCATGGCCTGCACGGAGCGGACGGCCTCGTGTGTGGATGCCGCGACGCCCTTGGCCAGGCCTTGGGGGATGAACTGGCCGAGGGCGGCGAAGACAGTCGAGGGTGACTTGATGCCGAGGGCCTTCTTGATCGCAGACTGCATCGCTTTCGCGATCTTCGTCATCTGCTTCTCGATGGCCTTCTGCTGGCTCTGCAGGCCCTTGACCAGGCCCTGAGCCGACCGGATGCCCGCGCCGTACATGGCGTCGGCGACGGCCGCGCCGGTCTTGTTCGCCTGGGTCTTCATCCCGGCCTGGAGTGCGTTGACCTCCTTGATCTGTCCGGCCGACGCGGCGGCGAGGGCCTGGGCGGTGGCGCCGCCGCCCTCGACGCCGGCGGTGGCGATCTGCTCGACGAGGTCGGAACGCAGGCCCTTCTTCCGCAGGGCGGTCAGGTTCTTCGCGAACGTGGCGGCCGCGGCCGCCTGGTCGCGCATCTTTTGCACGACGTCGAAGGAGTTGACCGCGCGGCCCTCGTCGGGGGACTCGGTGATGACCGAGATGCCCTGCATCAGGCCGCCGGCGATCTCGTCCCGCTTGGTCGTCCACTGCTTCTTGATGTCGGTGAGCTTCTTCTGTGCCGCCTTGAGCTTGGTAGCCACGCTGTCCCGGTGTTTGGCGAGGGACATGAGCAGCGAGTTGTCCTTGGCGACCAGGCGCTGCAGTGCCTTGTGCGACCCCCCGAAGTCCACCCAGAGGTCGCGGGCGAGGCGCTGGGTGGCCGTGCGCACTCGGGCGGTCGACGCGGTGAGGCCGTCGACCATGCCGTGCATGACCCACGCACCCAGGGCCTTGAACTTCTTCGAGGGGCTGGCGATCTGCAGCTCGTTCTTGAAGCCCTGCTGCATGGCGACGGCGGCGCCGACCGTCGCGCGCACGGCGCCGGCCTGTCCGGCGAGGATGCCGTCGGCCATGCCCTGCATGAGGGCCCGGCCGGAGTGGGTGGTGTAGCCACGACCGGAGAACGGGCCCTCGAGCGCGGGACTGTGCGGGAAGAGCCGGCCGACCGGTCCGAGGACCTTGAGCGCGGCGTCCTTTACAGACCCGGCCATCGAGCTGATGCCGTTCATGAAACCGCGGAGCAGCGCCCTGCCGGAGTCGTACAGGTACGTTCCGATTTTGCCGAGGGCGTCCCGGGCCTTCCCTGGCAGTTTCTTGATCCAGTCGAGGACGATTTTTCCGCCCGTGACCTGGGAGTTGTAGAACTTGCGCCAGGCGGTCGAGGCCAGGCGCCCCAGGGACGCTCCCAAGCCGGCCAGGAATCGCAGGACGCGGCCTGGCAGGTCGCCGACCCACTTGAGCAGGGACCTGCCGACGTTGACCGTGGCGTGGTAAGCGTCGGAGAAGCCCTTGCTGATCTTCTTCCAGTGGGTGACGATCCACGTCACGGCGATGCCGATGGGGCCGGTCAGGAAGCCGAGGATCTGCTTCCAGTGGGTCTTCACGAAGCCGATCACCGCGGTGACAAATTCGCCGGTCTTGGTCTTGATCGCGGTCCAGTGCTTGACGACCCATAGGACGGCCAGGCCGATCGGCCCGGCGAGCAGCGCGAGCAGTAGCGGCCAGTGCGTCTTCACGAAGTTGATCACCCAGGTGACCGCCGTGCCGATCGCGTGGAATGCCGCATCGACGATCCGCCGGAAGCCAGCGAAATGCGTGTAGGCGTAGATCAGTCCAGCGACCAGGGCAGCGATCGCGATGACGATCAACATGATCGGGTTGGCGTCCATCGCGACGTTGAGCGCCCACTGCGCGACGGCCGCGGCCTTCTCCGCGATCGTCGAGGCGATCAACGCCACCTTCTGCGCGACCCATGCGCCAGCCGCTCGCAGAGCGGACAGGGCCGATGCCGCCATGGCGCGGCTGGCACGGCCGATGGCGAGAGCGGCGCTCTTGGCTGCCGTGCCCACCGCGCGCATGCCGGAGGCGAGGCCGGACCAGGCTGCCTTCGCGCCGGTGGCCGCAGCGCGGCCGACCGCTCGGCCGAACGACGCCACGGCAGAGCCGGCCCGCTTCGCACCGGAAATCGTCGAGTTGAAAGCGGTGCGCAGCTTCCCGCCGAACGTGCCGGCACGGCCGCTGAATGCGCTCTCGGCGACCTGGGCAGAGCGGAAGCCCTGGACGACCCGCGCGCCCATGCGGACCCCGGCCGCGCCCATGCGGGCCATGGACGCGACGCCCCTGGCCGCAGAGAGGGCGAGCTTGGCGGCGTACGCCACGACCGACAGGGCGAGGACGCCGCCGATGACCGCCGCCAGCGCTACCGCGACGTTCTTGTGCCGGCCGAACCAGTCGACGATCGAAGTAACGACCGGGATCAACTTGGTCCCGATCTCAACCGCCAGAACGTGAAGGGTGGCCTTAGCCTTGGCGAGCCTGACGTTGAAGAGCTTCTGGGTCTGGTCCCATCCTTCGACGTCCTTGGTGGCGTGGTTGTAGGACTCCCGGATCTTGTCGACGCGGTGTCGGTAGCCTTCGGTGTTCTCGCCCGTGAGCTGCAGCGCGGTATTGAGACCGATTGCGCCGCCGAGCATTTTCCGCATGGCCTCGGTGTACGTCTGCGCTGCGGGGCCGCCCTTTTTCAACTCGTCCGCGAATCCATGCGAGCTCTTGAAAAGCGTTTTGAACTGCGCGCCCAACACCTGCTGGTCGGCAGGGAGTTTACCGATCGCCTTGGCGAACTGATTGGAAGTGAGGGATCCCTTTTCCAAGCCGTGGGCCAGGTCCTGAAGCTTGGGCGGCATCAGGGAAATCATCTTGTTCATGTTCTGCGTAGCGAACTTCGTGTTATTGAAGCTGCTGAGCAGAACCGTTCCGGACTTGCCCATCTTGCCGAGCACGGTCTTCGACAGCAGATCGAACGTGCCCGTCAGGCCCCGGCCGCCCTCCTCGACGTCCTTCATCTTGGTCGCCACGTCGGTCGACGAAAGGCCCAGTCGGGCCATCTCCTTGACCGCCACGGCGTTGGGCGAGGCGAGGGAGCGGATAGTGGAGGCCAGTTCCTGCGTGCCCTCGCGGGCACTGGTGCCGTGCTGCGTCAGCGTCGAAAGGGCGCCGGATACCTCAGAGAAACTGATTTTGTTGGCAGACGCGATCGGCAGGACCGTCGACAGCGAAGCAGCGAACTGCTCCATCGTCATTTTTCCTTCACCGGCTGCTGTCTTCATCGCATTCATGACCTGGACTGAGTCCTTGGCCTTGAGGTGATACGAGGCCATGACCGAGGTCATGGCGTTGGTGACGGATTCCAGTGAGGCATTTTCTTCTCGCGCACCCTGGGCTGCGGCCTTAAGAACTTTCAGGCCGTCAGCACCGCGAATCCCCGCCTTCTCGACCTGGTACATGCCCTCGGTCAAGTTCTCCAGCGGGTTGCCGGTTTCCTTGGAGATGTCGAGCAGGCCGGCCCGCACAACCTTGAGGCCGGCCATGGTCTCGCCGGCGGCCGTGTGGAGCACCATCGTTGAGGCTTCGAAGTCGCCGGCCATCTTCATGGAGGCGACGCCGACGCCGGCGCCGATGAGGCTGACGCTGCGGCCCATACGGGCCATGCCCGTTGCCACGGTGGCACCGGCGGCCCGCATGCCCGCCGCGGTGCCGTTGACCTGGGCACGGGCCTCGGCCATCGTCGCTCGGAGCTGGGTGATGTCGCCCAGCATCCGTACGACGACTGGGGGCAGGAGCCCTCCCCCGCCTCCACCGCCTCCGCTCATGTGGGACGCACCCCCTGTCTGTTTCCGGCAAGGGGGCATCGCCGAGCGGCGTGTCCCGTGGGTCAGTGCGCGGCGCCGCGCGCGAGCGCGGCCCGCCAGGCCGTGTGGTAGGTCCGGCTGATGGCGCCGCTGGCGATGAGTTGCTCGTAAGCGGGCTGGACGTACGGGCGCGGCGGCAGTTCGGCGCCGTGGCCGGCGGTGCCGCCGAGCTCCTGGATGCGGCCATAGACGGCCGTGGGGCCGACCTGGGCGAGCCACTTCCCGAAGCCGACAGGGATCGGCCCGACCACCTTGGTCGAGCGGCGCAGGGTGCCTGTGACCAGCGAGGGCGGCTCTCCCGGGGCGCTGGGGGTCGGTGTGCCCTTGGGATGGCTCGAGGTCGTGAGCATCTGCTTGATGCGGGCCTCGGCCAGGTGCGCGGCGTGTGCCGTCGCCAGGCGCGTCGCGCGCTCGAGGTCGTGCTCGAGCGCCACGAAGGCGCCGGTGAGTTGGGTGAGCCCGAGGACCTGTACGCCGCCACCGGACACCAGGCCCACCCCCTGTACTCAGCGGGCCTGGCGTTCGGCGTCGCGCTGCGCCTGCTCCCGGGCCTCTTCTCGGACCTCGTCGAAGAGCTGGGCGAGCTCGGGCAGCACCGTGTCCAGCCATGCCGGGAGCTCGTCGACCTGTGCCGGGGTCCACCGGTATCGCTCGGCGTACCAGGCGTACATCAGGCCGTCGTCCCAGACGGTGGGCGGGTGTTTGCCCGGGATGGGGCGTCCCTCCAGCCGAGCTCTTACTCGGCGGAGGGCTCGGTAGGGGACGCCGGGTCAGCGAGCTGCTCCGGGGTCGGCTCGGGGGCGCCGGGGAAGAGCAGCTTGTGCGCCGCCTTGACGAGCTCGTGCTCCTCGAGGGCGTTGCCATCCTCCATCGGCAGCATCTCGAGTGATTCGGCGGTGACCGGAAGCGGGAGCGAGTACGACCAGGCGGCGATGAGGACGGCGAGGACACCGTCCGCCATCTCGATCTGGGTGCCGAGGGTCAGCGCGCCGTCCTCGCTGATCTCGACCATGCGCAGAGCGCGCTTCTTGTCGCCGCGGCGGAGCTCGGCGGGGTCTCGGAGCTCGACCCAGGCGCCGGACGGCAGGCTGATTCGCTGGTTCACGTGGTTCTCCTGGTGAGGGTTGAGGGTTGGGGGCGGCGGCCTAGTAGGAGCCGGGGGCGACGTTGCAGGTCACGGAGACCTTGCAGGGGCTGTAGGAGCCGGAGCCGCCCGCATTCGTCGTGTTGAGGACGGCCTTGAAGGTGTTGCCGTACTCAACGGCGGTCTTGGAGCCGTCGGGCTCGGACTCGGTGAAGGCGGCCTGGGCGAAGTCGAATGTGACGCCGCCGGCGGCGTTGCCAGCCAGGCCGTTGGAGATCGCCAACTGCAACTGCGGCTGCGTGTTGTTGATCATGTAGAGGTACGGCGACTCGGACGCGGCGACGAAGTTGAGCTTGCCTTCGACCGTCAGGCCGGCGCGCTGGATGATGTACGGCGCCTGGATGCCGTTGCCCGTGAAGTACGGGTTGAGCTCGCGCTTGATGCTGATCTCGCCGTCGGTGACGGTCGGGATGAGCGTGCCGCCGGCTGCAGGGCCGCCGATGCCGACGGCCATGCGCCAGGACGCGATCGGTGCGACGGAGCCGGGGTTGGAGACCGGTGCGGAGCCGAGTGCAAGCGACGGGAAGGCGGTGGCCTTGGCGTCGAAGGTGAACAGGTCCGACTCGGCGTTCCACTTGAAGCCGAGCTCGGAGAAGCACGCGCCCGGGTACTGGCGCGCGCCGGACACGGCGGTCGGGCCGAGCATGTGGGTCAGCGTGTGCGACGGTGGCTGGCCCGAGCCGCTGTTGAGGAGCGACCAGGCATAGGTGTAGGGCCCGGTGACGGGCTGCACCGCCTGCGCGGAGGCGTGCTGGTAGGCCAGGCCCCCGGTCGGCGACGCCAGCGGAATCGTGTACGGCCCGGAGCCGGACGGGGTGCCGGTGGTGAAGACCTCGGCGGTGGCACCGGTGCCGATCTGGATGACGGTGCCGGACGGGATGGTCGCGGCGGTGGAGATGCTCGAGGCGCCCGGTGTCCCGGTCGCCGAGAGCGTGGTGCCGCCGGTGCCGGTGCTGGTTCCGGTGACAGCCAGGTCGCCCATGATGTTGCGGAGCATGTAGCCGAGGCCGTCGAGGAAGACGGGGCCACCGAGGTCGAGCTCACTGATCTGGGTGCCGGGGATCTGCGCGAAGCTGTCGGTGGCCATGGCGCCGCGCCAGGCCTTGTCCTCGAGGAACTTCGGGCTGTCCTTCGGCTTGAAGGAGTCGAGCAGCAGGGTGGCGGCCATGTTGACCGCCGTGCCCTGGCTGACTTCGGTGGCGATGCCGACGAATTGCTTGGCCGGGGCGAAGGTGGTGGGCACCGGGTTACTCCTTGCTGCTCAGGAGGCCGCCGGCGTTGTCCGCGGCCTGGTTCGGCTTCCGGCGGGTCTTGGCCCAGCGGCCGTCGGTCGGCGGCCCTTCGGGCCAGTCGAAGACAGTCGCGGCGCGCTCGGGAATCGCCGCCGTGGTCTCGGTGGCGGGTACTGCGGGCTGGTGCGGGTGGCAGGTCAGCGGGACGTGCGGGTACACACAGCCGATGCCGTGGACGTACTCGTAGACCCCGGGGCCCTGCTTCTCCGGGTCCTGCTCGGGCTCGTCGACGGCGGCGGCCTGGTCCTCGACGACGTCCTCGGGGTGCCCGTCGGCAGGTGTTGCCTCGGCGGCCCCGTCCTGGGGGGCCTTGGCGGTGGACTTGGGCATGTGGCCCTCCAGTGCGGGAATGGCGAAGGCCCCCGCGGTGGTGCGGGGGCCCGAGGTGGCGGTCGGGGCGGTCAGGCCTCGACGAACTCGACGGCGGCGAAGCGCATCGAGAAGTAGCCCTTGGTGAGCTCGGCCTTGGTCGAGGGCTGGGCGTACTCGAAGTCGAGGCCGTCGCCGCCGGCCGGGCCGCCCTCCTCGACGTGCTCGGCAGCCTGGAACACGGCGCCGCCGAGGGTGCGGTCGCGGCGCAGCCACTCCGCCAGGGCATCGCGCAGGGCATAGGCGTCGTCCTGGGCGTCCTCGGCGTACGCGGTGCGGGAGCGCAGGTACACGTTGAGGATGACCTCGTACACGATCTCTTTGATGCCGCCGTGCTCGCCGCCGACGGCGCGCCTCACCTCGTGACTGCGCGGGATCGCTACCACGATCTGGGAGCCGGTGCGGGCGCCGGGCTCCATGCCGAGGAAGTAGTCGGCCTGGTTCTCGTTCTTGGGCCAGCCGCGCCGGACGACGCCGACGCCCGGGACGGGCGAGCTCCGGTAGGTCCGGGTGGGCTGGTCGTAGTCGCCGCCGAAGTACCGGCAGATCCCGTCGTGAGTCGCAGTGATGGACACGGCGTCACCGGACCCTTCGGTACGAGGTGAGGGTGCGGCGGGCCTCAGCGAGCAGGCCCATGCCCTTGGTCCGGGTGTCCTCCGAGCGGGTGGAGGCGGCCTGGTTGTCGGGGTACTCGTCCTCGGCCGGGGAGTCCGGGCGCATGAGCTGGACGATGGTGTGCTGGACGACGGCCAGGCGCGCGTCTGCCGGGAGGCCGGAGAAGTCGTGCTCTGCGTCGTGGTCGTAGCGCAGCGGGCGGAGCAGGTCGATGACGGTGGGTTCGGGGGTCGTCGTCAGGGGCGGCGGGGTCCAGTCCGGGGAGACGATGACGGCCTCCTCGCGGGCGGGCTCCCAGATCCGGTATCGGCCGCCGGGCTCGATGCCCGTGGGGTCGTCGACGACCAGTTGCAGTGCGCCCTCGTTCGCGCCCTCGGTGAGGAGCGTGACGGCGAAGCCGGCCTCGTAGGTCATCTGGGCGTAGATGGTGCCGCCGGCGACCGGGGAGCCGAACTGCAGGCTGCCGGACCAGCCGACCGAGCCGTTGTTCGCGATGGACGCGACGATGTTGGCGTCCTGCTCGATCCACACCGTGGGGTTTTCGAGGGTGGTGAGCGCGGTCTCGTTCCACCCGTACCCGACGCTGCCGACGCGCCTGACGGGCGTGTTGTCGGCATGGATGGTCAGCCGGCCGTCCCGGTTGAGGAGCGTGCGCTCCCGCTGGGTCACGACGTGTGCGGCCAGGGGCTGGTCGCACTCGTCGTCGGCCCATTGGCTGGCGGTGAGCAGGCGGTTGGTGAGCTCCGCGGTCTGCGCCTCCGGGTCGCTGGTCGCGCCGAGGTTGAGGCCTTCGGTGTCCAGATAGGTGGGGTGCGCGCGGAAACTGGCCGCGGAGACGTACGGGATGACGGCCACGGCTCACCTCCAGAGGGTTGCGGGTGGTCAGGCGTCGGGGGCGGGGCGGGTCCAGGTCCCGTGCTCGCAGCCGACGGCGGTGACGGTGTCGCGCCAGCCCTGGGGGAAGCATTGGGGGCAGGGGCGTTCGGCGGGCTCGTCGCTGCCCTCGTCGGCCTTGGGCGCGTCGTCGTCGCCCGGGTCAGGCGTCGGCTCGGTGCTCTCCGTGGCCGGGGCGGGCGCCGGGGTCTCCTCGGCCGGCGCGGGCGCCGGGGTCTCCTCGGCCGGGGCCTTGGCGGCGGTCTTCTTCGCAGCAGCAGCCATGGCAGCTACTCCTTCTCGCAGGTGCTCCCGCAGCGGGAGCAGGTACGGACGAACGATCCGAATGAGCAGGTGGGGCAGCGGTAGCCGCCGCGGGTACGGCCGCCGAGGTTGGCGGCGAATGCGCCGTACTCGCGCAGCGCGCGCTCGTGCTGGGGGTTGTCGACGGTGACGGTGCCGTCACGGCCGGCGGTGTACGAGGTGACGGAGCCGGTCTGGGCTCCCTGGATGTCGATGCCGCGGACGGCGCCGTCGGGCAGGCAGAGGCGGGCCATGACGAGCTCCTGTGAGGGTGGGAGGGGAACGCCATGGGGCGCCCTCGGCCGGTGGCCGGGGGCGCCCCATGTGCGCGGTGATCAGGCCTTCTTGATGCCGGTGATGGCACCGTTCCAGGCCGGGGCGTAGCAGAGGAGAGCGCCCATCCAGTAGCTCGAGGACTCGAAGGCGAACTGAGTCACGGGCCAGTCGACCCCGAGCAGGTCCTGCACGTTGAAGACGGACCACACGTCGCTGACCTCGGAGTCCGGGAGCGGCAGGGTGTCGGAGATGATCGGGGCGTTGCCCTGCGGCATCCAGGGGTGGACCTCGACGGCGACGCCCTTGCCCGTGACCTCGTTGATGATCGTGTTGACGACGTCGCCGAGGGTCACGCCAGTGAGCTGGTCCTGCGTGATCGTCATGCGGTAGTTGCTGGACGAGTTGGTCTTGAGCGCGTCCGAGAGCTGCTTGCGGTCCGAGCCGTTGAGCAGGGTCCGGTCGGGGTCGGCCTTGACCGCGTCGTACAGGGCGGCGAAGGCCGTCTGCCACTCGCTGCCGGGGTTGGTGTTGGAGAGGACCGCGTTGAGGCGGTTGACGTACCCGGAGTCGGGACCGGTGCAGATCGGCAGGATGCCGTCGTAGCCGTTGGTGTAGGCGGTGGTGTCGGCGGTGATGGTCGACGCCGCGACGCCGGACGTCGGGAGCGCGCCCTGCAGGGTGAAGGTGTTGTAGCCGACGCGGCCGGCGTACCAGCGGGAGGCGTCGCCGGGGTCGGATGCGCCGGTCGAGACGTACACGCGGACGCCGGTGGCGCCTGCTGGCAGGACGCAGGTGACGTCAACGACCTGGCCGGCAGTAACGCCGACGTTGGCCGCGGTGCTGAGGACCGACTGCCCGAAGTCGCCGGCGTCGCTGGTGACCTTGACGTAGACGTTGGTGGTGAAGCCGGACAGCGCGACCTCGCTGCCCGCTGCGGTGCGGGCGGTCAGGGCGACGCCCGTCGGCGCGGCGACGGCGCCGAGGAAGCCTCGGCCGCTGGTACCGCGGCCCATGAGGAGCATGCGCTCCTCGAGCAGCATGCTCGAGTAGAGCAGGCTGGTGCGGGAGAGCTGGCGGACGTCCTGGTAGCCCTGGCCCGCGTACTGCGCGCTCCACGTGACGGCGTCCGACACGCTGAACTGCGAGTAGGCCACGGTCTTGTCGTAGCCCGCGTACGAGATCTTCGGGCCGCGCGCGTAGTACAGGGCGTTGCTCGCACCGGACGGCGCGAAGTTGGTCTGGGTCGTGTCGCCGATACCAGGGTGGATGTTGGCGACGCCACCAGTAGCAGTACCAGTGAAGCCAGAGATGACCTTGAACTGGTGCGACAGACCGATGCCCTTCTTACGGGGCAGGCGGTTGCGCAGCGGCGTCGGCCGCGGCGTGAGCATCTTCGCCGGGGCCTCGAGGTCGTAGGCGACCAGGCCGGTACCGATCGGCGAGGACGGCGTGATGTCCTTCATGAGGTCCGGCTGCTCGGCCTTGAGCGCCTCGAGGGCGCTGGTGACCGAGGCGAGCGCGTCGGAGGACATGGCCTTGGCGATGTCCGGGCCGTCGAGGGCCTTGGTGAGGGCCTCGAAGGCGTTGCCCGGCCGGGCGCCGAAGTCGATGCCGCGTCCCTCGCCGAAGGCCTGCGCGACCTCGCTGGCGCCGACGTGGCGCGTCGGCAGGGAGTCGATGGTGGCCATGAGCTCGTCGAAGCGGCGCGAGACTTCGGCCTTGGACAGTTCCGGGGCCTCCGGGGAGTACCCGAAGAGGGTCTGAGCCTTGGGCAGAGGCATTGCCCTGCTCCTCTCGTGGAAACGGCCCCGCGCGGGGGCCGGGTTGTACGTGTCAGGGGGTGGGGAGAGCCCGCTGGGTCAGGCGTCGGCCTTCGCCAGGAGCTCGCGGCGGCGCTCGAGGTAGCCGTCCCGCAGGTCGCGGTCCGAGCACTGGTCGGCCTTGGTCTGCAGCTCGGCGGCCTCGGCGCGGAGCAGGTCCGCGTCGCTCTTGCGGGCCGACTGCGCCTGTGCCGCTGTCCGGGTCAGCGCGGGGCCGCCCGGTGCCGGGAGGGCTCGGAGCTCTTCGATCGTCTGCTGCGCCTTCGTCAGCTCGCCCTCGAGCGCGGTGATGCGCTCCTCTGCGGGCTTGCCGGCCTCTGCGAGGGCGGACTTCACGAGCTCGGCCACATCGGCCTTGGTGAGGGCCTCGGCCGGGGCCTCTGGGGCTACGGCCTCGGGGGTCTGGGGTGCGGGGGCCACGGGAGCGGCCTCCGGGGCGGCCTCGTCGGCCTTGGCGGTGTCCGCGGTGTCGGACAGGCACATGTCGCCGTCGTTCGCTGCAGCGGCGCTGCGGATGAACCACCGCAGGCTGCGGATGGCATCGAGGAGTAGGCCGATCTGGTTGGCCTTGCTCAGGTCGCCGCCGGCGAGGGTCTCGGCCTCGCCAACGATGAGCTTGGCGATGCAGGCGATGGCCTGCTGGCTGTCGGTGATCTCACCGTCGCTGTCGCCCTCACCGCCGTCGGTGGTGTCGGCCTCTTCCATGTCGTCGCCCTTGACGAGGGCCGGGACCAGGGCGCGGACGTCGCGCAGGATCTCCTCGGCCTTCGTCACTACTGCGGCGGCCGCGGCCTCGTCGGGGCCGTCCGCCTTGTCGGCCGTGGCCGTTCCGTCGGCGTTCCAGTTCTCGGGCACCATGCCCTCCAATCCGAGGGCCTTGGCCCGCTTGATGATGTGGCGTCGGATGGCGTCGTGATCGGCGCCTCCGCGGCCGACCGCGCGGATTGCCTTGCGCAAGTCGCCCTTGCTGGTGATCGGGTAGGAGCCGTCGGGCATCGCTGCTCCGGCGGCCGCGGCCTTCTTCCGGCCGCCGGCCGGAAGGTCCGCCTTCCGTAGTTCGGCGGCCACGCCCTCGGCGACCAGGCCCCGGATCATGTCCTCGCTGACCGGACCGCCGGTGACGGTGATCTGCAGCGTCGGCGAGGCGACGGCCAGCTCGTCGGTCTTGTCGGTCGTGACGGCGGTGCCCGCGGCCGCAAGGGCGGTGAGCGCGTTCTTCACGACGTCGGGGAGCTGCTCGTACGTCTCGGCGGGGATGCCGAAGGCTTCGGCGTCGGTCTTCTCGACGACGGTGGCGGCGTCGACGACCTCGAGCTCACCGCCGCCGCCGTCGGCCTTGGCGAGCTCGAAGAGCGTGGTGGGGTTGCAGGGCCGGTCGACGACGGACACTTCGATGATGTCGCCGCCGACGACCTCGCCGCCGGGGGCGTCGGCCTTCCCCATCTTGATCTTCGGGCTCTTGATGCCGACCGAGAAGCCCTTCAAGACGCCGTGCTTGACCTTGAGGCAGGCGACGGGGTCGACGATGTGCGCGGCCAGGAGGTGCGCATCGTTCTCGCCCTTGGTGAGGCCGACGCCGACGCCCACGGCGCGCTTCGCGTCGTGCTGCTCGCGGACGTTGGCGCCCTCGGCGAACCAGGCCGGCATCGCGGTGTCGAGCCAGTCGGCGTTGAGACGCTGCTGCGCACGGTCAAGGTCGGGTGAGGCGGCCGGTCCGTAGACCATGACGGTGCCGTCGTCCTGCTCCTCGGTCCGGGTGATCGGCGCCCACGCGTAGGTGAGCTCTCGGGGCATTGGCTGCTCCTTCCGTGAGCGCGCTGGTGGGGTCATGTGCCGAGGTCCTCGGGGAGGAGGGCGCAGCGGCAGGAGGGGTGGGCAGGCGGGTACTGCTGCCCGCTGGGGAAGGAGTCGCCCATGCCGATGGCTCCGGCGGACTCGTTGTTCATGCAGATTGGGCAGACTCGCTGGTCGACGGCGGTGAGCCAGGACTTCTGGCGGACGCCGTTGGCCCGGTAGGTGTTGAGCGATGCGGCGGACACGCCGCGAGCGATCTCGGTGACCGCGATGCGCTCGGCCCAGGCCGGGTCGGTGAGCAGGTGCTCGATGCCCCGGCCGAGGGTGTCGGCGGAGTCGCCGCGCTCCAGGCCGTCGGACAGGGTCTTGGCGAGGCGGTCCATGCGGTTGGCGGCGACGTGGCGGATGGTGATGCCGGCGTCGTCGTGGAGGGTCTGCAGGCCGTTGGTGGCGCCGTTGGCGTTGACCAGGCGGGCTGCGTCGGGGTCGCCGGGCTTCCAGGTGGACCAGTCCACGCGGGTGTCGCCGGCGAGGACCGCGGTCGAGGAGCGCTCGCCGATGACGTAGCCGTCGGTCCGCATGCCGTGGATGGAGACGAGGGCGTCCGGCATGCGGATGCCCTGTGCGCCGAGCCAGCCGGCGGCGTCGTGCTGCGGCTGCGCTTGCTGCTCGTCGCCGCCGCCCATGTGCTCGACGTCGCCGAGGTCTGGTTCGTCGGCCTTGACGACGATGCCGCGCTGGGCGATCCATCGCTCGGCCAGGGCGCGGGGGTCGACGAGGCCCCGCATGGCCTCGATCAGGATGGCCTTCCAGTAGGCGGCGGCGCGGAGGTCGGCCTGCCAGCCGGGCCAGTCCCGGACCCGGTCAACGTCGGCCGGGGCCGGTGCTTTTGGGCCGGTGGCCTCACCGCCCTCGGCGAACAGGACGAGCTCCTGATTGACGTCGGGGGCGTCGGCCTTGGTGACGACGGAGAAGCGGAACGGGCGTCGAGGCTGCGGGTTGCGGCGGGCCCAGCGGCGGAATGCGGCGAGCTCGGCCTTGACCGCCTCCGGCCTGCCGCCTTCTTCCTGCTCGTCCTGGTCCTCGTCGTCGTCCTCGGGCTCCTCCTCGTCGGCGTCGTCCTCGTCGGCGTCGGGGTTCTCCCGGGCGGGCTTCGCCGGGCCGATGACCGTGCCAGGCTCGGCCTGGGCGGAGGCGCCCTCGAGGAAGACGACGCCCTTGGTGGTGACCAGCATCGGCATGTCCGCCTCGGGGAAGTCGTACCGCGGCTTGCCGGCGTCGTCCCGGGACTCGTTGAGGGTCATCCGGCCGGTCTTCATCCGGGCCTCGTTGACCGCGTCGGCGGCAGCCTCGTCCTCCTCTTCCAGACCGAGGAAGCGGAACTCGAGGTCGCGTGGCATGCCGAGGTGGGTGCGCAGGACGTCGGTGACGAACTCCTGCAGCCACCGCGTGGTCGGCAGCGTGCCCTTGCGGTGCTGGACGGAGGCCTGACCCTCGTGCCACCCGGTGCTGCCGAGGCCTCCCTGCTCGGTGAAGCCGAGCTCCGCCATGGTGGTGTCGAAGTGCGCGGCCAAAAGCTTGATCAGGAAGAGGTCGTACTCGGGCTTGTACCGCTCGGACGCGTCGGTCTGGGTCTCGAGCTCCATGCCGGGCGGCAGGATGCGCAGGCGGTGCCGGGCGCCCGCGGCGCCGTAGGCATCGTTGAGGAAGGTCTCGTACTCCTTGAGCTGGGCCGGGGTCCAGCCGGAGTTGCCGTTGTTGCGGACCAGGCCGGTGGGGACGGTGCCCTCGGTGTACTCGGCGCGGATCCACTGGCGGCGCTTGAGCCAGGTGTCGAGGTCCTCGAGGGCCTGCTCGACCGCGCTGTACCCGTAGATGGTGTGGGAGCGGACGTTGCGGCGACGGTAGACGAGCTGGTCGGAGCCGTAGCCGTTGAGGATCTCGCCGTGCTCGTCGGTGTCGGCGACGAACTCCCCGCGCGGGAAACCCCACAAGAGCTGCTGGTAGGCAGCGTTCGGCGGGAGGGGTCGGCCGCCGCGGTGGTCGCGGAGCGGCTTGATGGTGGAGCTGTCGAGGACCTCGAGCGCGAACAGGTCGCCGCCGTACGTCTTCCTTGGGTAGAGCGCCACCGCGTCGAGGACTAGGTGGTCCTCGAGAATCTTCCCGAGCCAATCGGTGGTCGTCTCGCCCTGGCCGCGGTCGGGCTTCTCCATGAACTCCATGGCCCGGGTGATTTCCGGGCTCAACTTGTCGCGGAGCGCCTGCACGATCTTGTGGTCCGGCACTTCCTCGCCGGCCTCGGCCTGGGCACGCTCGATGGCCTTCTCGGTCAGGGTGATGGTCCAGCCCAGAGAGGAGACCTCGGCCTTACGGATCTCGATGCAGCGGCGGGGCAGGCCTCCGGCTTCGGACGCGTCCCGCAAGACCTTCCAGGGGATGAGCCGGTCGTTGATCCCAGGGAGGTTGGAAGTGACCGGGTACTCGTTGAAGCGGGGCTCGGGGCGGCCGCTGTCCGGGCGCGGCGGGTCGATGGCCGCGGGGATGAGGGGGACGCCCGGGCCGAACGCCACGGCCGGGTCGGTGCGGGGCAGCGGCGGGAACACGCCGGTGACCTGACCGCCGGCGCGGACGGACGAGAGCAGGGCCGCGACCTGCTCGGTGGTGAACGTCCCGCCCGCGGTCGAGGCGGTGATGGCCTTGTTCAGCTGCCGGGTACGGCTGCGGCCTGGCTTGCGGCCCACGGCACCCCCCTCACGATCGTGGTGGACGGGTCAGATGCCGGCGGCGACGAACAGGCCACCGGCGCAGAGCTCCTGGTGTGCGGCGCGTTCCTTGAGGGCCTCGGCGAAGGCCTCGGGGCTCGGGCTCTGGACCAGCCATCGGCGGGTACAGGCGCGGCCGCGCTCGGGGCGGGCGTTGCACCACAGGACGCGGAAGTGAGCCTGCGGGGTGTGGACGGGGCAGCGGGGCGCGAAGCCGGGCAAGCGCAGTGCGAGGCGAGGACGCACGGGAACTCCGAGGGTGAGGGGGTCAGGCGGCGTTGTTGTACTCGCGGAGCCAGTCCATGGCCTGGTCGACGCCGCCCGGCGGGGTGAAGAACGCGAGGATGAGCGCGTCGGCGTTGTCCGGGGAGCGGCCAAGCCTTTTCTTGGTCTCGTCCTTGGGCTCGACGACGATGCGGCCCGCGCTGTCGGTGGTGTACTTCGGGGCGGTGAGCTGGGTGACCAGCCGCTCGCGGTCCATCTCCTCGAGCTGGGACAGGTCCCAGGCGCCGTCTTCCGAGAGCTGCCGGCCGATCTCCCACCAGACCTGCGACCGCAGCCGCGGGAAGCGGTCGGGGTCGCTGCTCTTGTTGGACACGTTGACCGGGATGATCGAAGCGGAGTGGATGCCCTCCTGGCGCTTCTCCAGGAGGTTGCCGGCGATGCCCCAGCCGATGCCGATGGAGTCGATCTTCACGGCGGACGGCTTGACGAGGTGGATGACCTCGAGGACCTTGCGCGCGGCCTTGACCGGGTCTTTCTCCCGGAAGTGCCACTCTCGGCCGACGACCATGCCGCGGCGTTCCCGGATGACGGTCTCGTCGCCGCCGGCGCCCATGTCGACGCCGAGCTCTACCGGGTTCTGCTGCTCCGGCGGGCGGGTCTCCTCGCGGGGGGCGTGGCACTTGCGGATAGCGGAGAGCCGTACGACGCCGTCCTCGGCGTCGTTGGGGAACTCCCCCAAGACCTTGGAGATGTAGGTCGGGGAGTCCTCGCCGAACTCCTCGCGCATCTCGTCGACGTAGTCCTGGCCGACGAGCATCGGCCGGAGGCTGTCGGGGACCTCCTCCCCCGTGAAGTTGGGGGTGTCGAAGGTCGAGATGTGGATGGTGTTCCAGCGGGAGTCGGGCTGGCAGACCCGGGCGAAGTGCGAGGAGGGGTCGTCGGGGTTGCCGATGGCGAGGATCCGGCAGTGCTCACCGGTCGCGATCGACATGGCGGCGGTCCAGAACTGCTTGTTGATGCCGCACGCCTCATCCAAGATCACCAACACGTACTTGGCGTGGATGCCCTGGAAGGCATGCGGATTGTAGTCGGACGGCTTGCGGCCGAAGGCGATGAGCCGCTTGCCCAGCTTCCAATCGGTCTCGTTGATGCGGCCGATGAACGAGGTACCGCGGCCCTGGGCCTTGGTCCAGGCACCGTTGATCTCGGCCCAGAGGATGGCCTTGACCTGGTCGCCGGTCGGCGCGGTGGTGACCACGCGGGCCTCGCCCGGCGGGTGGGTGTCCAGCCACCAGCACACCAGCCGGGACGCGTTGAAGGACTTACCGGAGCCGTGGCAGGAGTGGACGGCGGTGAGGCGGTTGTCGCGGACGGACTCGGCGATGTCGATCTGCTTGGACCACAGATGTTCGCCGAGCTTGTCGTGGGCCCACAGGCCGGGTTCGTTGGCGTACCGGCCTGCCTGCTCCTCGCGCTCCGCGGCCGCGTCGAGCCGGGCGGCGGCGAGCGCGAGAGCGTCCATGTAGGCCGCCTACTCGACCGCCCGCAGGTGCCGGGCCGCAACGGCCTTGGCCGCGGTGGCGGCCTGGCCGGTGACGCCGGCGTGCGTGAGCGCGGCTTCGATGGCGCCGATCACGACGGTGGCCTGCTGCTCGCTGATGGCCGCCAGCCGCTCGTCGATCCGGAGCCGGCCGATGGTGCCGAGGACGTTGACGCACCGGTCCATAGCCCGCTCGTACAGGGCGACCTCGGAGCGGAGCTGCTCGGCGTTCTTGTCGTCGGTGTACCGGATCCGCTCGAGCATGTTGACGCGCTCGGCGAGGGCGTCTTTCCAGGCGACGACCTGGCCGGCAAGCTCGGAGAGCGCGGTCAGCGGGTTGTCGACGGGCGGGACGTCGAGGACCGCCAGGGCGCGGCGGGTCTCTTCCTCGACGCGGGCCTCGTTGACACGGCGCTCGCCGGCGGCCAGGTTCTGCGGGGCCTTCCCGCCGTGGACGCGGCAGACCTTCTGGCCCTTGAGCGCCCACTGCTTGCACTGCTCCCCTCCGCCGCCCTTCCTCTTCGCAGTGCAGCGCCGCTTAGCGGTGGGCTTCTGCAGATTGCCGGTGCGGTTGGCCATCACCGGCCTCCGGGCTGCCAGTGATCGGGCAGTACGGTCTCGGCCGGGAGCCCCGGGGCAACCTCGGCCGGAGGCTTCTCCGGCACGCAGTCACAGTTCGGCAGGTCCGCCTCGTTCGGCGCGGTGCAACTGCTCGCGTGGACCAGGGCCGCCGCTTCCAGCGTGATGGCGTGCGGGCCACAGGAGTGGACAGGGCGGAGGATGTCGCCGCGGTCCCACAGCGGCCGGAACTGCAGGGCCGGTTCTGCCGGGTCGGCCAGGAGTCGGCGCTCGGCGCGGCGGGACAGCTCGTCACGCTCGTAGTCGGCGTACTCCTCGTCCGTGAGGCGTCGGTTCCAATGCACGATGGCCGGCGCGCCGCACAGGATGCATCGTGGGCCGTTGGGGGCCGCGGGTGCGGGGACGGGGCTGGGCGGGATGATGAGGGTGGTGTCCACGCCGGTGCCTCCTTCTTTTGTCAGTTGACGGTGAGCTGGCCGACCTGCAGGACGGGTTGCTCGGGACTGTCGTGGATGCGGATCCACATGACGTACCGGCCCTTGGGGAGCGTCACGGCTCCGGCGGGGCCGACGAGGACCTGCGCCCGGTAGGCGCCGGTGCCGGGGACGGGCTCGGTGCCGTCCCAACTGCCCACGTACCAGGTGTCGGGCTGGCCGCCGAGCGGCGTAAAGGCGAACTCGACGAAGTCGCCGCTGGGGTTGAAGGGCTGGCCTTCGACGGTCGCTGTGACCTCGGCCTGGACGTACTGCAGCGACAGGACTGAGAGGGACAGCACTCTGACCCCCATCCATGGATGTGATCGCGTGTATCAACTTGGTCAATCTGGACCCTTAGTTGCACCTTCGAGCAACCATGGACCATTTCTTGAGGTACATCCTTTTTCATGACAATCAATGGTCAAGCCGCCGAGGGCGCTCCGGCGGGCGACACCCCCGCCGTTTCTGTGAGTGACTGGTTAAAGAAGGTTCTCGAGATCGCGGGCCTACTCATCACCGTGGCGGGCTTCTTCGGGTTGACCAGCCTGCCAGTGCCTCGATCCGCAATCGTCCTTGTTCCGTGGGGCATCGCCGTTCTGCTGGCGCTGCGCTTGCCTAGGCTCGTCCCGCAGGGGCGCCTCGCTCTCATCACCGTCGTTGGCTCCTTGTGCCTGATCGCATCTGTAGCGGTGCACATCTCCGAAGACAGTGGTCATGTAACCGATGCGGACGCGGTCAGGTGGCTGCAGGACGGACTGGATCGACCTTCCGCGGGGACAATCGGGCCGTGCCTCAACGTGAAAGGTAAAGGCCCCATCCCCAACGATTCACAGGTGTGGGTCACCAACCTCAACGCCACATCAGATGGCCAAGAAGCAGAGGCAGACACCACGAAGGGCTTCCTCAACTGGCGAGCTGCCCATCGAGTTCCGGGCACGGAGAGAGACTGGGAGACCGGGCGCTTTGGTATTGGCAGCGCAGACGACGCCGGCAAACGGTTCTACGTCTACGTCTACGTCGTACCCAAGTCCTCGACGGTGGGGATGGATGATGCGTCACACGCCAATCGAAGCGAACTCCCAGCTGGTGCTGTTGAGATCGGACGCTTTCCCGTGACGCGCAGCCCTGCCCGTGGCGCCTGCAGCTAGGGCAACCGTGTCCACCTGCCGCCAATAAGGCGCGTGATCCAGCGCCCGGCCGTCGCCTGGATGACATGCCACCGGCCGGGTCGCTGTTGGACCACCCACCGCGGCTCCGCCGGGACGTTGGTGTCCCAGCGGAGGATCGGGCCGGTGACGCGGAGGGTGATGTCGCGGATGACGCCGTGCCGGAACTCGTACGAGATGGCCGCCGCGGTGGCCGTGGCGGCCTCAAGGGCGCGGGTGTAGAGGCGGCCGGAACGGACGTGTCCGGTGGCGACGACGGTGGCCCGGTAGGCGCCGAGGACGGTGCGCCGTGCGCGTCGGGCCGTGATGGTGGCGGTGGCCGCGCGGGGTAGCGCGGCCCGGCGGCGCAGGCCTGCGTCAGCGGCCGCGGTGGCCTCGAGGACCAGGCGCACGGCGCCGGTGAACGCTGCGGCGGCCGCCGTCGTGGCGGTGGCGGCCACGGCCTGGGTGATGAGGCGCCGGACGCCGCCGCTCGAGGTCACGGCCGCTCGAGCGGACAGGCTGGCAGCACGGCCGGTCGTCCCCTCGGTGAGGCCGTCGGCGTGCTGCAGGAGCCCTGCGGCCCGGGTGAGCGTCCCGGTGACGCCGAGCACCGCGGCGAGGGCCGCGCCGGTGGTGCGGCGCGTGGTCGCCGCGGTGGCGACGGCCGCGGCGCGGGTCATGGCCGCCGTACGGGCTGTGCGGCCGGTCGTGGTCGCGGTCGCGGCCCGGACGAGGACGGCCGCGCGCCGTACGCCGCCGGTGCTGCTGGTGGCGGCGCTGGCGGTCAGGCCGCTGGTGCGGCGCGCCGCGGCGGCCACGGCTTCGGTCGCGGCGGCGGCGAGAGCCGTAGCGCGCGCGGTGGTTGTGGACAGGGTGACGGTCGCGGTGAGGAACACACCGCGGATGACCTGTCCGACCGAAGCGGTGGCCGTCGCGGAGACAGTGGCGGCCAGGACGCGGAGGAACGAGTGCCCGGAGGTCTGCGTCCCCGTGAGGGTCACGCCGGTGGCCCGGGTCAGGGCGGTGCTGCGTGCGGCGCGGACGGTGGCGGTGACGGTGGTGGTGAAGCGCAGCAGCGTGGAGCGGGCGGTGCGGCCGGTGACGGTGACCGTGGCGGTCAGGATGGCGGCCGCGGTGCGGGCCCTGCTCGCCGTGGTGGTGGTCGTGGTGGCGTAGGCGAGGCCTGCGCTGCGGCGGATGCCAGCCGTGGCGGTCACGGCCGTGGCGGCGGTGAAGACGGCGACGCGGCGGATTCCGGCCGTGGTCGTGGCGGCCGCGGCTCGGGCCATGCCGAGGGCGCGGACGGCGGCCGCGGCGGCCGAGCTGGTGGCCGTGCGGGTGAGCTGGGCGCGGCGGGTCATGGCGGCGGCCGCGGTGGCGGTGCTAGAGCGGCTCAGGGCCGTCGTGCGGGTCGTGCTGCCGGTGACTGTGGCGATGGCGGCGAGGACGATGGCCGCTCCTCGGCCGAGGACGACCGCGGCCGCGGTGCCGGCGGTTACGCCGGCGCGGACGGCCAGTTGCCGGACGACGCCGGCGCCGGCGGTTGTTGACGTCTGCCTGGCAACGCTCGTGGCGCGGACAGTGCCGACTGTCGTGGTGGCGGTCGCGGTGCGGCCGAGGAGGCTGCTGCGCCTGGTCGTGGTGCTGCTCGAGGCCGTCGCGGTCACGGTGACGGCGAAGGCGCGGCGGAGCGCGGCGGCGGCGGACGCGGTGGTGGTGCGGGGTAGCGACGTGGAGCGCCGGGCGGCCGGGGTGGCCGTGGCGAGGACGGCCAGGACGCCGAGGACGGTGGCGCGGACGGCCACGGCGACCGTGCTGACGGTCGCCACGGCGGCCAGTGTGGTCGCGCGCCGTACCGCGCTGGTGGTGGTCGCCGCGGCGGTGCGGGTCATGCCGGCCGCGCGGCGTACCGCCCCGATCGTCGTGCTGGTGGCCGCGCGGGCGAGGAGCGGGGTCCGCTGGATGCCGGTGCTCGTGCCGGTCGTGGCGGACCGGGCGAGGGCGGTGGCGCGCTGGGCGACGACGACCGCGGTGAGGAGGGCGGAGCGGGCCAGGGCGCCGCGGCGGTTGTTCGCGGCCGCCGTCGTGGCGGTGGCGAGGCGCTGCACGAGCGCGGCACGCCCCGTGCCGCCGGTCAGAGCGGCGGTCGCCGACGCTGACACCGGGATGACGACCGGTGCGGGGACGTACTCGACGAGGAGCCAGAGGGTGGAGACGCGGCGAGTCGTGCTCTGGGAGACGTTGGTGCGGTAGCCGATCTGGGCCGCGTTGAGCTTGGTCGTGGTCCAGGCGCCGCCGGCCTGCGGGTCGGTGTAGGAGGTCAGCTGGTACGGGCGGATCGTGTTGTTCGTGTGCGTGGCGAACGTCGTGAGGTTCACCGGCACGGAAGCGGACTCGACGACCGTGCCCGAGGCCTGTGACTTGAGGCGGTAGACGATGCTCGCGGTGGTCGTCGCGTTGCTGCCGACGCGGCCGCCGACGGCCACCAGGGAGATCGTGTCGGACGCGCCGATGCCAGCCGACGCAGCGGACGCCAGGTTGAAGTCATCCTGGTTCGTGGTGCCTGTCGCCGTGGTGGCGTTGTAGCTCGTGGCGTCGTTGGGCGTGACCTCGTTGACCCTAGTGAAGTTGTTCGCGGTCCCAGAGGTGCCGCCCACGGCGGTCGCCCAGACGTTGGCGTCGCCAGCCGAGTCGGGGCGCAGGTGGACGACGTTGCCGGCCCCGGGCAAGCCGGTCTGCGCGGTGCCGGTGTTGTCATTGACGGCGATGTCGTCGATGTAGAGGTCACAGGTCGTGGACCCCGCGACGACGTCGGTGAACGCGCCGACGCGGATGACCGGGGCCTCGAAGCCGGTGAAGCCTGCTCCGGCCACGGCGCCGGAGAAGTCGGTCCCGTCGAGGTAGCAGTGCTGGACGTCGTTGACGCCGTCGAAGTCCATCTCGACCCGGTACCACTGGCCGGTGTTGAGGGTGGCTGAGGAGCCGCCCACATAGGTGTGGGTGGTGCCGGAGCCGGTAGACGTCCGCAGGGTGCCGTTGGTTTGCAGAAAGAGACGGGGCGACCGGCCGGGCGAGCCGAGGCCGTCGCAGCTCGCCATGATGATCGTGTCGACGCTCGGCATCGTCGCCACGTACAGGTACATCCGGTAGAACACACGCCGGGCGGCGACCGAACCGAACTGGTGCGAGATGTACTGCACCGTGGCCGACGGGTTGAAGCGCATCGAAGCGGCGCCCGCCCGCTTGATGGTGGTGGAGACCGTCGGCGCGCTCGTCGAGGCCTCGGAGAACTCGATGCCGCCGGTGGCCGACTGCAGTTCAAATCCGCACGTCCACAGGCGTGCCACGGCAGGCCCCCTGTCAGGGTCAGGAGAACTTAGTGGTCAGGGTGTAGGAGACCTGGTCGCCGGAGGAGAGGGTCTGGGCGCCGTGGTCGGCGTGGAAGAACAGGCTGCCGTTCGTCACGTTGGTGACGCCGGGGATGTTGCCGCCGGTGACGGTGTCGCCGGACGCAATGGTGGAGATCGCGGCGGAGCCGTTCTGCGCGCGGGTGACCGTCAGGGTGTTGGTGCTGATGCCCGTGATCTTCAGGACCTCGGTGCGGACCTGGATGTACTGGTTGGTCGAGAAGTTCGCGCCGTTGGCGACGACCAGCGTGGTCGCCGAGTTGGAGCCGATGACGGCGGAGCCTGCCTGGACGCTGTCGACGGCGGTGGGCTTCGAGGCGGAGTCGGAGAGGGCGACCTCGGAGATCGTCTGCCCGCTGCCCGCGGTGAAGGTTCCGGTGACCTGGTAGGTGTCGTTCGGCGTGGTCCCCGTGACGAGGGACGACGTGCCGGCGACGCGGGACTCTGTGGCCTCCTTGAAGAGGGCCACGTCGGTGACGGCGGCGGTCAGGCCGGCGGGGTTGTTGCCCCAGGCGAGGTTGAGCGGCTCCGCCTGGGTCGGCGAAGATCCGCGCATGCGGCCAGCGATGATCTCGCGGCCCTTGCTGGTGATGACGGCGCCCATCAGGTCCTCCTTCGGCGGTTGGATCGGGCGATACGACGGTTGGCGAGCCGGCGGCCGACGAGTTGCCACCAGGCCTGGCGGACCGGGTTGCGGTACTGGGCGGAGACGACGCCCTGGTCCTCGACGGTGCCGTCGGCCCTGGTGATGACCATGTGGAGCTCGGTGGATAGCGGGACGTCCGCGCGGCCGGCGCTCATTCTGGCTCCCCCGCCGCGGCCTGTCGGCGGCGCTTGGCTTCCTCGGCTCTGACCTCGGCGAGGCACTCGGTGTAGCGACGGCCGCTGGCGGCCTGAAGTTCGCGGGCGCGCTGCTTGGTCGTTGGGCTGTTCTTCGGCACGTGCTGCTCCTCGTCTACGGCGCGGGCCCGCCGGCGGGCAACGGCCGCGGCCTGGCCGCAGTACCGCTCCTTGGGCGGCCCGTCGAGCACGTAGGTGACGAAGGCGCGCTTCTTGCGGCGGCCGTCCGCCCGGCTCATCCGCGAGTCCCTGAGAGGTCGAGGCGCTGGCGCAGGAGCTCGTGACGGATCTCGTCCCGGACGACGTCACGGAACCCGTGGGGTGGCTGCTCGGGCCAGTGCCACGTCCCGCCGCGGCGTACGCCCTCGCTGTGCTGGCAGGCGGTGTGGAAGAACTGCCCGGTGGGGTTGAGCACGGTGCAAGCGATGGCCTCCGGCTCCCAGACCTGGTGGAGGGTGCGGGTGGTGCCCTCGTCGTCGGTGTCGGTCCGCTTGGTGACCCACTGGCCGACCTCGCTTACCAGGGCGGTCCGACAGACGGAGCCGAAGCGGCCGTCGGCTGATCCGTACGCCTGGTAGTGGACGGTGTCACCTAGGACCGGCGTCCTGCCCATCGCTCACCCCCAGGTGCTCGTCGACGTGCGCGTGGACCGGCGACAGGTCGGCGGCGAGGACGAGCGTGATCGCACCATCAGGGGCCGGAACGACCGGCCTCTCCGGCATCCGGAGCGTGAGCGGGACGCGGAGTTCCACGTCGCATTCAGGGCATTGGACGAGGTATGCGCCGGCTGCGGCCATCAGGCACCGGACCTTGGCGGCCAGGACCAGTTGCCGTTCTGATCGCCGAGGTGCCGGGAGGTCGCCCAGTACAGGTCGGAGCCGTCGAGATGGACGTGGAGGCTGCAGGCGGCCTTCGGGGTCTCGCCCCAGACGCGGACGATGGTCGCGGGGTACTGTTCGCCGGCCCGGACAGGGTTGCCTCGGGCGTTCTTCTCGTCGCGCTCTCGGCTGATGGCGCGGACGTCGTCGGCTGACAGCCGGTACAGGACCGTGCTGCCGAGGGGCGGGGCTGCCGGGGGCGGGTGGAAGATCAAAGGCTCGGACATGTGGAGGGTTCTCCTGGGACGGGGCCGCGCAGACGTCGCGCGCGGCAGTTGACCAAGCAGCGAATGTGACGTTTTCCCTGCAACGTGACTTGTCGCGGCATAAGTTACGTGTCCTTAGGAGGGCGTCATGACGACCACACTTTCCAAGGGCGGCAATGCCTCACTTCCCGGCAACGCGTGCCGGGTGACCATCACCACTGCCACAGGGGGCATCGACGTATGTGCCGTGCTCCTGTCCGAGGCAGGCAAGGTGCGCACCGACGACGATCTGGTCTTCTACAACCATCCCGCCCAGGACGGCGTCGCCCTGGACGGGCAGTCCATCAGAACGGATCTCGCAGCGCTCCCGTCCACAGTGGATAGGGTCGCTATCGTCGCCAGCGTCGATCCACAGCGCAAGAACACGCACTTCCATGCAGACAACACTCCGCAAGCGGTCATCGACTGCGGAAACGCTCGGCTCACCTTCACGCCCCCTCCGTTCATTCACGAAGAGACCGTTGCAGTGCTGGTCGAGATCTACCGACGCGCGCAGCAATGGAAAGTTCGGGCTGTCGGCCAGGGTTGGGATACCGGACTTGCGGGTCTGGCGACGGACTTCGGAGTGGTTGTTGACGACGACGCGCACACCACACCGGCAGCCACTACATCCTCCTCCGACCTGCCGGCAACTGGCGCCGCGTCGGCCATTAGCCTCGAAAAGGTCCAACAGTCGGCACCAGGGCTCGTAAGCCTCTATAAGGCCGCGAAAGTCAGCTTGACCAAGAATGGAATCATTGGCCAGCGCGCAGCCGTTTACCTAGTTTTGGATCATTCTGCGAGCATGACCGGCTTCTACAGAGACGGCACCATGCAGCATCTCGCCGAACAGTCTCTCGGCCTCTCAGCAAACCTGGATGACGACGGCACCGTACCTCTGGTGGTCTTCTCGCATCAGGTTGATCTAGTGTCCGACGTCAGCCTCACCAACTACGCGGGACGCATCGATGCCCTCCACAAGAAACTCGAGTGGGGTGGCACGTGTTTCGCACCCGCCATGAGCGCCGTCATTAATCACTACAGAAGGACTCGCTCAACCGACCCCGCCTTCGTCATCTTCCAGACCGACGGAGATCCGTTTGATCGAGAGGAAACGCGAGCCCTCCTACGCGCATCCAGCAAACTACCGATCTTCTGGCAGTTCGTTGGCTTTGGCCTGAGTCGCGACCTGCGTTTTCTCCGCAGCCTAGACACACTTGGTGGACGCGCAGTAGACAATGCCGGGTACTTCGGAGCCGGTCAAAACCCTAAAGCGCGCTCGGACGCCGCCTTGTACGACCGCCTCATGAAAGAGTTTCCAGACTGGCTCAGGGTCGCACGTAACGCAGGAATTCTTCGCTAGGCCCGCGACGTTCCCGCGCGGGTCCGCTCACGCTATGTACCGCGATCCAGGGTCGGTTAGCCCGCTGCCCGGATCAGCCCCAGGTCCCCACTGGGGCGGGCCGCCTCCCAAAACGACTCCGGGCAGCGGGAGATGTTGGATGTCCGCCGCCAGTGACGACCCTCGGCGACTCCAGCGACGGACGGTCCCCGGCCCGCAGCCGAGCGAGGACGGCTGCGGGCCGGAGCAGGTGGGAGTGGCGGGCCTACTGGGGCCGCACGACTCGTGAGCGCGTCAGATCGGCGCTGCGGTCTGCCAGGAATTTCACGTCGTCCAGGAGGTAGAGAGGACGTCCCCGACCGCTCTTCCCGACGGGAGCGAGCAGGTTGCGGTAGATCCAGCCGCTAACAGTGCCGCGCCGCACGCCTACGGCGTCGGCAGCTTCTCCCAGGGTGACCATGTCTGGGGACGTCGCCGACGGCGGCTGAGGGAAGAAGTCGGCGCGTGAGCGGTTGAGGTTCTTCGTCGTGGGCCAGTCCGGGTTCGGGGCGCCGTACTCGCAGCGAATGGACCGGACGTGGGCGGTGAGGTCGTCGGCCTGCTGGAAGTATTCCGAGGTCCCGACGCGCAGGTGCCTGAACTGAAGGTGGCGCTGGCGTTCGTCGAGACGGTCACCTGGCTCGACGGCCAGGATGTCGTCCGGCATGAGGCTGGCGAATCGGCTGGCCGGGTTGATGGTGGTTCCGATCTTGACCAGTGGCCCGCGCAGCACGTAGTAGACGATCGACGGGAAGTCTGGAGTCACCGGCTCGGTCGCTACCGGCGCCGGCTGCTCGCTGGCCTGACGTCGACGGCCGGTCTCTACGGATTCCCTGACGGTCTCCTCGGTCAGCTTGATGCCGCTGTCGCGGGCCTCCCGCAGGGCTGCGGCGATGTGCATGAAGGCGGGGTCTGTGGTGTCCACGAGCGCGAGGAGTGCTGCGCCGCTCGGGCGTGTGCCTTCGTCCTCGGCGTGGATGCGCATCCTGCCTGTGGGCGCAATCCAGCTACTATTCATCTGTTCGGCGCTCCCTATAGCGTCGGCCAGGCCCCGGGAGTGTTAGCGCACTCGCCGGGGTTCCAATTACCCGAATTCTACCGGGGCTTACCTCATTGCGTAGGTTCTGCGGGCGCGCTGCCGCGTTGCCTTTTCCGCCCTGATGACGTCCACTGCCAGGAAGAGCGGACGGCCATGGTCGTCCTTCGCTGCTGGCATGAGATGTCCGCGGTGCTTCCAGAGGCGGATCACGCCGGGCTTCACCTCGGCGGCTTCGGCTGCCTGCGCGACGCTCCAGTATGTGCTGTGGAGATCAACGGATAGATCGACCATGTGTCACCTCCGAGTGGTGAAAACACAAAAGCCCCACGGTGAGGTGGGGCTTCCTGATTCCGGGCACGCCGGAGACGCCCCCAAAGTTACGCGAAACTCGGCGATGCATTCAAGCTGCGGTTTCTCCGGGCGCGTCGTCCGGGTGACGCGGTGGCGGGCGGTCGTCGGTGAGGACGCCGCGGAGGACGTCGTCGACGGCCTGGCGGTCGACGACGTCGGCCGTCACGGGGCGCCGGGCGGGGGCTGGGGTGGGGACGTCGCCGATGAGGCTGCGGACGTGGTCGTGGTACTCGGCCTGGGTGAGCAGGGCGCCGCAGTCGGGGCTCTGGCACTCGATGTAGGGCAGGCCGTTGACGAGGCGCAGGTCTCGAGCCTCGGCGAGCCAGGGGCCGCCGCAGCGCTTGCAGGGGGCGAGGCGCTGTACGGCGTGGGCTTCGTCCTGGTGCGTGAAGCGGACCATGGCGCGGTGCCAGTGCGCGATCTGCGCGGCGGGGTTGCCGGAGGCGATGACGACCGTGCCGGTGCGGGTCGGTTCGTGGGACTCGGTGGCGAGGGGGTGCTCCTGCAGCAGCCACTCGAGGTGGCGCTCGAGGATCGTGACGGCCCGGTTGGTGCGCCTCTCTTCCCGCACCCCGTTGGCCAGGAGCCGGTCGGAGTTGATGCCGCGCAGGCGCAGCAGCTCGGCCGCGGTCTCGAGGAGGCCTCCGGCGACGAGGTCGATGAGGAGGCGGGCGGACTGCCCGGGCCAGGGCGTGGTGTCGGTCGGCGCGCTGTGCGTGGTGGAGACCGACGGGGCGCGGGTGGCGTGGAGCTGCTCACGGCCGACGGCGTAGAGCAGGTTGGGGAGCTCGAAGAGCTGTCGGCGGGTGCGCTCGACGCAGCCAGGGCAGTGAACGGGCGTGCCCCACGACGCGGGGATGTCGTGGGGGGTGCCGTTGACGGCGAGGGCGTGTTCGGCTCGGCGCCACGCGGTGTTGCAGGAGCCGGGACAGAGGGCGGGAGTGGGCATGGGGGCCCCCGGGGCAGAGTGTGCGGTGTCACCCCGTTAAACGATCAACAGGCCCTCTGTGGCGGCGCCCCGCGCTACTTCCCGGCGAGTACGGCCCGCACGTCGGCGTCGCACTTGCCCAGGGCCGTGGTGACGTCCTTGGGCTCGGGCATGGATGACTTCTGCGCATTGTCGAGGGTGTTCTGCTGCGCCCACTGGTTGATCGCATCGCCGACGGTCGCGATGTCGCCCTGCCAGTTCCGGATGCCGGCGGGCTCGTTGGTCGCGTCGAAGTGTCCGTCGGCCTTGCGGAAGGCGTCCAGGTAGCTCAAGTCGTTCATGGCCTTGGATTGCCAGGGGCCGAAGTCGGGCGTTCCCCAGGCGTTGCGGCCCTCGTCCAGGAGGCTCCGGTAGTGGTCGTTGCTGGCGCGGAGGATCTTGGCTGCTGCTTCGCGGGCTGCCTTCGGGGCAGTTCCGGTGGGGTCCGGGACGACGAGGTCTCCCAGGTCTGACGGCGTGGCCGTGGCGGCTGCCGGGCGGGGCTTGTCGGCCTGGGTGCCGGGGGTGGAGCTGCAGCCGGTGATGCCCACGGCAGTGAGCGCGGCAGCGGCGGTGAGGAGGGTGCGGAATTTCATGGCGCGATGCTGCCGCTACGGCCGGGCGCGGCGCCGGAGCGTCACAGGGTTGTGACGATGCGTTCGATAGTCGTCGCCGGCATCTGCTGAGCTTCGTGCCGCAAGCTCCGTTCCCACTCCCAGTATGGTCGCGCATCGAAGTGTTTCGGCGGACTGTGGACGCCCATTCAGTGGGGTGCGATGATCATGCGGCCGTCAGGCCTAGATCTGGCGCAACCGGAGGGGATCGTGAATCTCTACATCGCCATACCGCTTGCCTTGTTGACGTCACTCATCGCCGCTTCCGGTATTGCAGCAGTCGTCTGCGGTTGGATACCCCCGTGGGGCCGACGCTACGTGCGTCGGCCGCGCCTCTACGGCTCCGGCCAGCTGATTGTTGCTGCCTCCCTCAGCTGGCATTGGATCTTCGTCGTGCTGATTGACAATCCGTGGTCCCATCAATGGGGCTCGCTGACCGGCAGCGTGATCCTTCTGATCGGCCTCCTCGTGACCTGGATCGGCCAGTCGTCCGGAGGTAGCCAAAGAAACGGGGCACGCCGAGGCTGACTCAACGGTTCTCGTGCCTGACCGCGAACCGCTTTCGCCAACAGCACACAGACCCGTGCGCCGACCTCCGCTCGTCGAGTGCCGTCTGCAGGGCGGCCACGGGGTCAGGCATCGTCGTCCTCCAGGTCGAGGGGTAGGGCGTCCTGGTCGACGTTGTGGCGGCCGCCGCCCATGGCGCGCCAGCACTCGGGTCCGTACCCGCGTCCGCGTGAGGCGTCGCTCTTGAGGTCGCGGCCACACTTCCCGCAGAACCGTGCGCGCCGGCGGGGTGGCCCGCTCACGGGGCGGCCGCGGTCGACGGGAGTAGCTCGAGGACGGCCCGGGCCATGGCGGTGTACTCGCCTCCGGAGAGGCGTACGGCGCCGCCGTCGCGGAGCAGCTCGAGGGCGTTGGGCCCGAGGAGGATGGGGACGGAGCGGAGGGCGTCCTCGATCCGCTCGAGGGTGACCGGGTTCGTCGCGGCCGGGACGAGGGCGTACCCGGTACGGCGCGGCCGCCCGTTGCCCAGACGGGGCGAGGGGTGCAGGACGCGCGTGAGGATGTGGCGGGGGTGATGGCCGGTCTCGGCGTCGACGACGAACGCGGACGCGTCGCCGGGGGCGTACCGCTGGATCCGCAGGCGACGGTGGGTACCGGGGCGGCAGGAGGCGAAGACCTGCCCGCATTCAATGATCATCAGGTGGGCTCCGCAGGGGTCGGGATGCCAACGGGGCATTCGTCGTACAGGACCAAGGAGGACTCGGGGCCACGCGCTGGCCGGGGTCCTTCGGGGCCGGTCTCGCCGCTCCTGCGAAGCTTCTTGCGCAGGCGCCTGCGTTGCGCCGGGGTGCAGGCCAGAAACCAGACGTCCCAGCGGGCCCGGTTGCGCGCGGTCCAGTTGCCGGTGTCGGCGTAGCGGCGCGCGCGCCCTCGGTGCCAGTCGTCCAGGTCCTCGCCGTTGAGCCACGCCGGAGGCTGGTGCGCGTACCGGGCGAATCGTTCTGCGGTACCCAGACCTGGGCGGCCTTCGGTCATCGCTCCGCCACCGCGACCGGGGTGCAGGTGGGGCATTCGTCGCGAACGTCGGGCAGCGGCACGGACCAGTGCACGGCGAGGTGCATCTCCCACGCGGTGACGTCGCCCAGGACCTCGCCGCAGCCGTTGCAGCAGCGCTTCACCGTGAAGCGGGTGCCGCCCTCGGGGTGAGGCTCGTCGGGGGTGGTAGGGCGCGGGTTGGCGACCTCGAGGAGGACCAGGCCGTGACAGGGCTCATCCTCGGCGCAGGTGCAGGCGAGGTCACGGCCGCCGAGCTCGGCGCGGATCTGCTCGTCGCTGGGGTACAGGAGTCCGGGGTCGGACCAGCCGGGCGGCATGCGGCGGCGGGTCCGGAGGAACGTCCGGAGCTCGGCGGCGGTGGCGTAGCGGCCCGCGCTCGAGTCCGTCAGGCAGTAGAACGGGTTCGCCCACGGGGCCTCGAAGACGGCGACGGCGCTGGGGGGCGTGTGGAGCGGCGCGGACACGATGCGGTCGGGCATCAGCGGCCTCGCTGGTCGACGCGGGTGGCGTCCTCGATGTGCTTCATCCGGTGCTCGAGGGGCGCGGAACGAGGTGTTCCGAGGGTTACTCAATGGGGACTCCGGCGGGCGAGGGGTGGCGCGCCAGCGCAGTCGACCGTGCTGCGTGGCGCGCCACCAGTTCGGCGCCGGGGGATGGCGCCTCACTCCCTCAACGAATCACCGGGTATCGGTGGCAGCTACCCCGGAGGGGGGCTCACGGCGTTGAGTATCTGTCGGTGTGCCTGAGCCGCTGCTTGCGTCTGTGAGGCATCCGTGCGGCGCAAGACGAACAGGCTCGCTAGTGCGAGGACGCAGGGCCCACAGAGCAGGCCTGCTAACCACACCTGTCCGTCCAAACCGACAACGACGGCGCCAGCGAGCATTCCAACGCTGAGGATGAATCCGGCAACGAGTCCAGCCAGATAGAGCGTGTGCGTACGACCGGCCTGAGCCTGCTCGGCTTCGACGCGCAGCCGGGCGCGCTGAAGATCTGCTTCTGCCTTCTCCTTCGCCATGCGCGCCTCATGTTCTCGGCGAAGTTGAGGCTCCAGCGCCTTCAGGGCGAGTTGAAGGTGCTCTGGAGGCAACGCTGCCCACTGCATGGCAATTTCCAGACCCGTGGGCTGCGGGGCAGGGGTCCCGGTGCCTTGTCCCTGCGTCATCGTTCCGTCCCCCCGCCTCCGCCGTGCATCGGTTCGAGCCCCGCGAGGCCGTCAGGGGGCGGGCCGAGCGCGCGAAACAAGGTGTCAAAGCCTCCGGCCAGCTGACGAACGGCCGCCCCGGTGTCCTCGTTCTGCGTGATCTCGACGAGGTCGGGGGCAGGACGATCCCAGACGTCGGACTTCGCGAGGTCGATCATGATGAAGCCCGTGCCAACCGCGGGGTCTCTAACGTCGCTGATCACTTGATCCGCCGTTCCCACCACGTGGGCCCATAGACCTGCCCTATAGAAGCTGGACCCGCTCCGGAAGAAATGTCGTACCTTGTCAGGTTCAGGCTTCCTGGGGCCGCGCCTTCGTTGCAGTTGCAGGAACACAAGTACGCTGCCAGCTCCGAAGACAGAGCCGACTACAGCCCCGATCAGCAGCACGTCCACTTCCGCACCTCCCCTGTGCGAGATGCCCAATCTAGGCGGCTCACTGCTTGGCTGCATGAAAATAGCCCAACAGGGTCTACCGAGTGCGGAGTAGCGGCGGAGTGACGCCAGCCAGGCGCTCACGGGCGATGTCGGCATAGCGGACGGACTCCTCGATGCCGATGAAGTTGCGGCCCTCAAGGAGAGCGGCAACGCCGGTGGTGGCGGAGCCTGCACACCAGTCGAGAACGGTGCCGCCCTCGGGGACCATCCGCACCAGCTGGCGCATGACCGCGACCGGCTTCTGCGTGATGTGCTGCCGGGCGTTCCCTCGGGGCTGGCTGCCGGTGTAGAGGCCGGGGAGGTAGACCGGGGTGTTGTCGGGGATCATGGCGCCGCTGCTCCCCCAGACGATGAACTCGCAGTCCTGCTTCAGCCGGCCTTTCTGGGGGCGGGCGAGGGGCTTGTTCCAGACGGCGATGCCGCGCCAGGTGAAGCCTGCGGCTTGGAGGGCGTCGGTGGTGGTGGGGAGCTGTCGCCAGTCTGTGAAGACGAGGGCGGCGCCGCCGGGGCGGACGATGCGGTGGGTGTGGGCGAGGACCTGCGAGAGCCAGAAGGCGCAGGCGCGCTGGTCGCGGTTTTCGCCGGCGAAGTCGGCGAGGTCGGGCACGGCGTGGCGGCCGCCTTCGGTCAGGTACTTGGCGCGGGCGGTGCGGGTGGTGCGTTCGGTGGTGGTGCGGCCGCCGGAGTTGTACGGCGGGTTGCAGATGACCGCGTCGACCTGTGCGGTGAGGGTGGGCAGGATCGTCAGGGCGTCGCCGTGGTGGAGTTTCCAGGTTGGCATGGTGGTTCCCCCTTCGCGTGCGGGCCGCTTTCGCCCTGGTGGCGAGCGGGTCGGTGCACGTCGTGCTGGAGCATGGGGGTGCTCGAGACGCTGCGGTGTTGGAGGGGTGTTCGACACGCTGCGGGCGGACACCCGGTCGGCGGGCAGTGGCGTAGCACGGCGCGTAGCAGTTGGGGGCGGTCTGCCGCCCGCGGGACCGCGGCGCGCGGTTGTGCACGGTGGAGTTCACGGGGCTGGCCATCGCCTTGCAGCAGCGCTCCAGCGTGAAGCGGCTCAGCCCGCCGAGCGGGTGACCGCGGCGCCCTGACGCAGGGCGCGGGGGATCTCGGCGACTTCGTCGACGGCGGCGATCAGCGCCTCGAGGCGCGCCGGCGGCTCGTCGCTGTCGATCTCCACGGCGTAGGAGATGCCGGTCGATCGCCATACGGAGGGGTCGAAGCCGCCTTCCGCTCGCACCCGTACGCCGCGCAGCTCCAGCCCGGCGGCCTCGGCCTCCCGGTAGAGGTCGTTGAGCACGCACGCCGCCACTGCCAGGTTCAGTACGTGGCCGCCGGTGAACGCCGATCTCACCTCGACCCCGCCGGGCGTCCAGCGGTGGGGCAGCCGGACATGCTCGCCGCCCTCCGACAGATACGACCCCGCGCTCGCCATCACTGTGAACCGCTCGTCCATAACCCGCCCCCTCTCGTCGTGACCCATCATGGCCTGCCCCGAATTCGCGGGCAGGCGATTCGGGCTTGCGGCGGAGGGCGGGCCGAGGTGAGAAGCGGGGCGCGGGCCGACTTCCCGAAGCCGGTCGCTGAGCCCAACTCGCGGCCGGTGTGGACACGCAAGTCCATCAAGCAGTTCGCGGCGGGTTGGATCGCAGGGGCGGACGGCCGCGCAAGATGCCGGCGGCCTCAGAGCGCACGGACAGCGGCCCGGATCTCCTCGGAGGGGGTCCGGGGCGCCGCCCTGCGGGGGTATGTCCCCACTTCGGCCATTCAACCGCGCGGCCAGTCGAGCGCTGCGGGCGCCCATTTCTTAGCCCTTAGCAATTAGAGCCCATAGGGCAAGTGCCGCACAACCGGCCGCGATTGCGGCAGCTAGAATTCTCTTTGTCCGTTTTTTTCGTCCTCTCCTCAGGCCGCCATCTACGAGAGCATCCGTGTCGACGACGTAATTTTGAGTCGCCCCTTCCATGAGGCGTCGAATCTCTGAATCCATGGAAGATCATCACCCTTCCGAGTGTATCGATGGACCATCACCGGATATTGTGCAGCTTATAAACTTTATCCGCATTTTTGATTTGTGCCTGAATTTCACCCCTCTCCTTCGCGAGTGCAGAGATGTCACCCTTGATCATCTTCTCCTGAATTTCAGACTCGACATGTAGCCACTCATCCAGAATTCCCGTTGAAAGGCCGCAAACAACGGCATCGGACGCTATCCGTTTTTGGATCTCCATAGGGACATTCTTCTCGGGTTGATCCATGGTGGTCTTATAAGGGACGCCTTTTGATTTCATACACTGGGACCATTCCTCAAACTTGGACTGGACCCGACTATCAACGAATGACTTCCGCCACGACTCCGACTGAATTTTGTCAGCATGAGGACTCGTAGCCGTCGCTTTATCTGCTCGACCAGTGACTTTCGAACTTCCGATCACGTAACACCCGCCTGGCTTACCTCGGTCTCCAAGAAGGGCCTTCTGGCGAGAGGTCAGCGGCCCGGGGGAAGGGGCAGGGGTGCCCTCCGGGAACGCGTACCCGTACTTTTCGGCTTCCGCCAGGTTGCTGAGCCCGTACCTTCTCTCTAGGAGAGTGGGTAGCTTTACGGCAGCCGGCATCTTGAAGGACTCTTCTCCTTTCGCATGCATGCAATCTTCGATGGCCATATTCTTAGCGTTTGAGATTTTGTATGCGTCCTCGCTCGAAAGAAGGAACTCCTCGATCGGGAGATGTGACTTCTCCGACCAAGGGGTACCCGCCGAGTTAATTTCCCCGCTTTTAATGGTCTCATGTTTTTGTGGTGAATTTTCGGATGAACATGCGGTGAGTAGAATTATACCGCTTACTGCGAAGACAGCTGGCCGTCTCACGGAGCTCCTCGATCGCCGTTCGGTTGACATGTCGGATAGGCGTCCAGGTGTCGCAAGGTTTATTTTTCGTAGGCCCTTGACACCCGTTGCCTGCCGACCCTGTATAGACGAAGATTGAAATTCTTGGAATTTTACAGCGTATGGGCTTTAGGGTCAAGGGCGGCTTAATTTATTTAGGTGGTATGTCGTGGTGCACCATGGTTGATTCCGCAATCCCGCAATGATTTCTGGTGTCAGATGGGCAGATTGACACGGACCGTGAGGCCGCCACCATCGCGGGGTTCTGCGGTGATTCGGCCGCCGTGGGCGCGCGCGACGGATCGCGCGATGGACAGGCCGAGGCCAACGCCCTTGTCGCTCCCCGTACGCTCTTGACGGAGGCGTTGGAACGGCTCGAAGAGGTTGTCGATCTCGTAGGCCGGCACCTGCGGTCCGGTATTGGCGACCTCCAGGACCGCCTGACCGTTCAGGGTGCCGGTAGTAATCTCCACCCAGCCGTCGTCGTGAACGTTGTAACGGACCGCGTTCTGAACGAGGTTCAAAACGATGCGCTCTAGCAGAAACTTGTTCCCCCGAACTTCGGCCTTTCTTAGCGTGCTACGCAACACCAGACCCTTGCTCTCAGCCTCGCTGCGGGTCTGTTCTAGCGCTCGGTCGGCAGCTTCTGCGAGTTCAACTGGCTTGCGGTCTACGATCTCATTGTCGCTTCGGGCGAGAAGCAACAGTCCCTCGACCAGTTGCTCGCTGCGCTCGTTGGTAGCCAGCAGGGTCTTGCCCAATTGTTGGAGTTCCACCGGCGCCCCAGGATCCGAGAGCTGAACCTCCAAGAGCGTGCGCGAGATCGCCAACGGCGTTCTCAATTCGTGTGAAGCGTTGGCAACGAAGCGCCGCTGGGCGTCAAAAGACCGCTCCAGGCGCTCCAGCATCTCGTCGAAGGTGTCAGCGAGCCGTTTCAGCTCGTCATCCACGCCATCCAGTTCGATCCGGCGGGCCAAGTCGGATCTGGCTACCACCTGGCGGGCAGTCCGGGTGATCCGGCCAAGCGGGGAGAGAACACGTCCTGCCATGGCGTAACCGAAGGCGAAAGCGATAATACTCAGGCCAAGCAAGGCAAAAATTGACCGGCGCAGCAATACGTCCAGGGCCATCTCCCGCTGCCTGTGCATACATTGACTCAGTATGTCGTTCGCTTGCGAGGCGGACTGTCCCGATTGGAGACCACGACACATGTCGCTAGTGAGCTGTACGGTGCTTCCTGGCAAAAGCGTGAAGAGGGGTTCACTGCCGCGCTGAAGCGCTTGGAAACTGAGCTCATAAATGAGCGTCAGAAGGAGGATGCCCGCGATCATGAACATCCCGCCGTACAGGAGCGTAAGGCGTATCCGGATCGTCGGGCGCAGCGAAAAATCGGGAGTCCGCCCCTCCTTGAAGACATCTTTGGTCATGGCTTCGCCCGCCTCGCTCGAGAGGAAGCGGCGGAACCTGTAGGCGCGGTCCATACACTGCGAGGCACGTAGCTCCTTGACGGCCGACGACTCAACCCCGACATGCTGCACGTGATGGCATGTGTCCTCTGTAAAGGCCCGGATACCTGCTCAACTCCTCAGACGCTCTACGGCAGGCCTGAGGGTTACATCCGGACAGGCTGCCCACAGGGACAATAGGGGACAGGGCCTGTCGCTCGTCGCCCCACGGGCGACAGGAGTAAGCGAGAATATGGTGTTTTTACGCTTGCATGTCTGATTCGTATGGCATGCACTTCTGCGACAATCCTCGCAACCCCCTATAGATCGGACCGCGCACTCGCCCTACAGCGAATGGCTTGAAGGCGACCTTTGGAATGCCAAGATCGCTTGACGCGGTGCTGCGCTGTACCTAAGTTCCTACGCGTCCCGGTCGCACACGTGTGCGCCCGCCATACGGGGAGGGAACCTTATGAAGATCAGCAGTGCCGTCGCGGTAATTGCCTTGTCTGCCGGCTTGGTGGGAGTAGCGGCGCCCGCCGCCAGTGCCGCCACATGCTCGGTGCCAACCTTCTGCCTCTACTTCAACTCCAACCAGCAGGGGGCCTTCCGCGAATTCGACGCAAGCGTCGCCTCCTTCGCCGACGGGTCCACGTTCAACAAGATTGGCACCACCAACAACGGCTATGGCCAGGGCGTGTGGAACAATGCCGCCTCTGCCAAATTTGCCTCCAGTACGTCCGGCTCCGTATTCGGTCTCTTCCACGCCCGCGTCTACTACAACAGCAACTTCATGGGCGCGTATGACTCGTTCAACTACCCCGGCGAGGGTGCGTATCTGAGCGTGGGGCCGCTCACCAACACGTATAACAACAACGCCTCTTTGAAGATGTGGTAATCCTCTGCATGTCGAGGCAAGCCTGTTGACGTTGGCAACATCGTCATACCGGGCCGCACCCACCACGGGTGCGGCCCTTCGCCCTCCAGCGTCGGGGTAATTTGCCCAAGAAAGCAACGGTAATGGGGCTCAGGCAATGACGAATCGGCGCAACTCGCCTCGCTCGGGCGACAGAATCCGCCACTCTGCACGTGATCGTCGTCTAGTCCTCGGGCTGCGGCGTCGGGAGGCCAACCTGTCTGCGCATCGCGCAGGTTGAGCTGGGCGCACTATTACGCCGTCCATGCCCGGCGCTCGAACTGGGCGTCCTTGAGCTCGGCCGCAGCCGCGAGGAGGACGACGCGGACACGGCCCTTATCGGTGGGGGTGGTGTTCTCGGTCAGAATCTGCCAGCCGCGCCCGGCGAGGGGCTTGAGTAGGGCGGCGGTGGCCCGCGCCCCTGGCGCCAATACGCCAGGCACTATCGCCCAGCTCCAGCCAACCAAGGGACGACAGAAAGCTGCGCCACCAGGGCGCGGCGGATCTCGGCGGCGCGGGCGGCGGCCGACTGGCCGGCGGTCACCGCCGGTCCTCGGGCGGGTCCGCCGGGAGGCCAGCCTGCTCGCGCATCGCAGCGTTCGACAGGTCGGCGTGCTGCGCTCGCTGCTCCGGGCTCCAGGCCCGAGGGTCGCTGCCGTGCTGGTCGACGTGGCGGCGGAGGGCGGTTGTGGCGGGGGGCTTCTTGGCCATGATGGTGGTGCCTGTCTCCTGGTGGTGATGGGTGTCCCGGGGCGGCCGCCACGCCTGCCAGCTACTACGGCCGTCCCGGCGGCTACTTGCGGCTGATGATCGTTCGGTGGGGGTTGTCGGGGTCTTCCTGGTAGGTCAGCCACTCCCCGCCGACGAGCCGCGAGGTGTTGCCGGTGTTGTTGTTGCCGGGCTGACCTGCGGCAACAACGCCGTCAGGGGCCTCCTCTTGGTCAGGGGGAGGGGCGGGTGGGATGTCCCGGCGGTGGACGCCCTCACGTACGCCCACCCCGGGGGCCCGCACGCCGGCCCGTACGCGGATGCCCACGCGGGCCAGCTGGTCGCGCACGTCGCGGGTCTCCCAGGTCCTCCCCGTGACCCCTGACAGGGCCTTGGCGAGGGCCAGGAGGTGGACTCCCCCGGTGGGGCCGAGGAGGGCCCGCAGGTACTCCCCCAGCTCGTCGCGGGAGAGCTCCGGCAGGGGTGTCGGCTGCTGCTCCCCCGCGGGCTGCTCGGGCTGTTTCCCGCTGCTCTCCCCCGCCGGCTTGGCCTGGCTTTCGGGGGCCTTGCCCTTGGTGCGGCGGAGCTTGGACAGGTCGGGCAGTGGCTCGCGTAGGCCGAGGACGATCGCCATGAGGACCCAGGCGACGACGCCGGCACCGACGATGTGGCCGGTGAAGGGGAGGCCGTTGACGACCAGGGCGAGCACGACCACTCCCCCGAGGCGCGGCAGCGGCGTCGTCAGTGCCCAGTCCCAGAAGGCTGCGGCCATCCGGCTGGAGCCCTGCCAGATCGCGATCCAGATACGCATCAGCCGCTCCCGAACATCATCAGGACGCCTGCGGCGAGGTCGACGGGGACGTTCCAGATGGTGTCGGTTCCGGCGAGGGGCCAGACGCAGGCGGAGGCGATGCCGAGGATCGCCCCGAACAGGGGGGTGATCTTGGCGCAGAGCATGATGATCAGCAGCAGAAGTGAGGCTGCGCCGACGGTGACGTTGCCGAACGGGTGGTGGCCGCCCCCGACGCCGATCCCCTGCAGGCCCTGCTCCGTGAGCTGCTGAGGGTTGGCCCACATCTGGCCGGCCGCGTTGAATGCGGTCCCGGCCAGGAAGCCGAAGATGAGCGCGGGGTTGTGCGTGAGCTTGACCCTGCCCTTCCCCCGGACGGCGAGGATCAGGAAGACCGCCATGCACAGGGCCAGGCCGCCGGCGCCGAGTGCGCCGAAGGCGGCGTTGTTGGCGGATGCGATGTACACGAGGGGTCCTTTCACCGGGGGGCGTGCAGCGCGAGCGCGAGGGCGGCGGTGCACACGGGGATGCGGGCGACCCAGTTCACGACTGGGTACAGCGGCTCGGGGATGCGCATCCCACGGATGAATGCGGCGATGACGAACGTGACGATGACCAGGCCGACCGCGGTGCCCAGGCCGGCGCGGCCGGGGGCATCGGCGGCGTGGCTCATGGCCTGCTCCAAGCCCAGCCACCGGCCGACGAACGCGCAGGAGCCGTGGTAGGCGGCCCACATGGGGTTCACGCGGCGCCGGTCGTGCCGCGCGGGCCGCTGTGCGGCGGCCGGCTGGGAGATGACGATCTGGGAGGCGTGGCCGTTCTGGTCGATCGTCACGGTCGTGGGCACAGCGGGCTCCTTGGGCTGGTCGTCGCCGCGGCGCTTGAGGGAGTACCAGCGGACCGGCTCCTCCCCTTTCGCTACGGGCTCCTTGGCGGGCGGGGCCGGGTCTTCGTAGAGGCGGTCGAGCCAGTCCCGCGGTCGCTCCGGGGCCGCGGCTTCTGCGGCTGGCTCGGTGGGGGTCGTGCCGAGGCCGCGGCGGCGAAGCCACCGGCGGATGCCGAGCTCGTCCTCCCCGGGCCCGGTCATCGCTGCTCCCCGTCCGTCTTGAGGAGGCGCTGCAGGCGCTGCGCGCGGGCCTGGCCGATGCGTAGTTCGCGCTGCAGGATGCGCAGGGTGGCGCCCCGGGATGCCCCGCGGCCGCCGCCGGCGCGGATGGCGTCGTCGAGGCGCCGGGCCTCGTCCAGGAGGTCGTCGGTCTCCTCCTGGTCGTCCTCGTCGGGCGGGCACGCATCCGGACCCGGCTGCGCATCCGACACGGCCGCATCCGCATCCGGGTGCGCATCCTCGGGTGCGCCGACCGCATCCGCCGGGCCCATGTCGGCAGGGATGCGGGCGTGGACGGCGGCCGCACGGCGTGGCGCTGCGACGGCGGCCGCGACGACAGCGGGGTGCGGTTCGGGCATCGGCGCCAAGTCGAGGACGAGCCTCTCCCCCGCATCCGCAGGTACGGGTGCGGGCGGGTTGCCCAGGCCGAGTGCGATGCGCACCTGCGCCTCGGACACGACCACTCCGGCTGCGGTGCACAGGGATGCGATCTCGCCCGGGGTGGCGTGCGGGTGCGCGGCGGCGACCGTGCGGACGGCGTCTATCGGCTGCATCCGGGTCAGCGCCTGGTGGGCGAGTGCGCGCATCGTGGCAGGGCGCACGGGGCCCGACTGCACCCAGGGCGACGTCACTTCCATCGTGGCGAGTTCTCCGGCGGTGCGGCGGGCGGCGAGCTGCGCAAGCAGCTGCTGACGCTGAGCCGGGTCCTGGCCGACCTGCGCGCGGGCGACCGCGGCCGCCAGGCGCCGGCGGGTGAATCCGGCGAACCGCTTGGTGTGCTCGAGGCGGGCGGCGAGCCGTACGGCGGTCGCGGTGGCGCGGTCACGGCTGATCTGCTCGGCGTCGCGGCCGCGCACGGCAAGGCCCAGGCGGGAGAGCAGACGCTCGCGGAGCTCGCGGAGGATGACCGCGGGAAGGCTGGCCGACAGCGCGCCGGGCTTGGCGTGCCAGAGGTCCAGGCCGAGGGCGAGGTGGCAGAGCACGGCGGCCAGGACCGGGCCGACGAAAGCTCGGACGGTGCCGCCCCAGATGTCCTCCGTCTCGGTGTAGGCGGGGATGACCTGGACCATGGTGATGACCCAGACCAGGATGCCGGGCGCACCCGGGGTCGCGCGGGTGCGCAGGTTGCGCTGCGCCATGAGTGCGCAGGCGAACAGGGCGAGCTCGGCGGCGAAGAACAGGAATGCGCGCTCGCGGACGGAGTGCATTCCGAGGTGGTCCTCGGCGAAGCGCCAGGAGGTGTCGCCGCTGTAGGCGGTGCAGGCGGCGGCCGCCATCGCGGCGACGACGACGGCGGTCGGGGTGCGCTCCCGTGTGGTGGTCGGCTGCGCATCCGAGTGCGCGGGGTGCGCATCCGGGGTGCGCAGTCGGCGGGCGCGGCGCCGCGCGAGGTGGACGAGTGCGGCGAGGAGGGCGAGGGCGAGCAGGCCGGCGGCCGTACGCATGGGGTGCTCCTGGGTCCAGCCGAGCGGGCCGTACACCGGGGCCTCCTTGGTCGTGCGTGAGGGTGGGGTGGCCGTGCCCGCGACGGAGGGTTGCGGGCACGGCCGGCATGAGGGAACGCGGTCCGGGGCGGCCGGTCAGCCTCCGCTCAAGGCCGCGAGGAGCGCCGCCTTGGCCGGGGAGTCCGGGGCGGCGTCGAGCGACGCGCGGGCCTGGACTCCCTGCTCGACCCAGGCGCGCCGGGTGTCGGGGTGCCGCGCGGCGGCGTAGTCGGCCGCTGCGCGGTCGAGGAGCTGCGCCGTGGTCGCGCGCGCGTCGGCGATGGCCGGGGTCGTGCCCCGCTGCTGGGCGGTCACGACGCGCGCCCGGTGGGCGTGCGGGGGCCGGGGATACGGGGGACGACCGGGCCGGGGCGCCAGTCGTCGGGGTCACTGCTGGGCTGCCAGGTGGAGGCGCCACTACGCTCGTGCATCGGATCTCCGTGGTCGTTGCGGTCTGCGGAGGTCCGGCCCCCACTCCGATTGCTGCCAGGCGCCGGAGAGGGGGCCGACTTGTTGTGACACATCGAGAGTAGCGACTTTGTTGTTTTAAAACAACGAAGTCTGAGAGGATGGGGGCATGCCCGACTCCCCCCAGGGAGAGGAAGAGCACGCGAGAGGAGGGCCGGACATGGTGACGTTCCCCGAGATGCCGGACCGGCTCGAGCAGGCCAACCTCGGCAAGCTCAGCGCGCAGCGGATCAGGAAGCTCGCCGAGACCGATCCGGACTGGCCGCTCCCGCTGGACGAGGCACCGAAGGTGGGACGCATCCGGCTCTTCGACTGGCGCGTGCTGGAGCCGTACTTCCGCGATCGGAAGTCCCGGCAGGGCTACCGCTCGGACAAGCACGGCCCCCCGCGGAAAGAGACGCCAGATGACGCCACAGAAACCGGCAGTAGCGGCAGTTCAGACGAGGCGTAGGCGAGCAGCCGTGTACCGGCTGTACGACGTACACGGCTCGCTGCTCTACATCGGGTCGGCGTACGACCCAGATCACCGCTGCAAGAGCCACCGGACACAGCCGTGGTGGCCACAGGTTGCGCGTCGCACCGACGAATGGTTCGAGCACCGCATGGCGGCCTACACGGCAGAGACGAAGGCCATTGCCCGCGAGGACCCGCCGCACAACGTGATGGGGACGGCCCGCTACACGCTCCCGCAGACCGAGGCCGTCCTACGACGCAACGAGGCATCGCGGCAGCGAGCACGCGTCGAGAAGGAGAGCCGGGAGATCTGGCGCCAGACCGTTGCGGCCGGCCAGGCAGAGGGCCTGCCGGACCGCGAGACCTTCCACAGGGCCAGAGAAGCCCGCTTTGCCCACATCGAAGCGAGCGGCCTGTTCCCCGGGGTCGTCGCAAGGCAAAAAGCCAGGTAGGGCCTCGAGCAACGGTCCGGCCGGGCACACTGGCCGGCATGGAACAAGATTTTGAGAGTGAGGCCCACGTCGTCCTGGACGGCGAAGAGGTACCCGTCAGCGCGTTCTTCACCGTTTCCACCGGCGGGCCACTCAAGGAGTGGTCCGGAACGCTGACCTCAGACGAGCCGGGCCTCGGCTTCAAGCTGGTCAACGCGCGGCGCACCGTGCTGCGGATGCCGGACGGCAAGGAAGGCAAGATCGTGCCGACCGACAGCGATGGCAGCTTCAAGGGAAGTGGTCCGGCCCCGGTCTGACCTCGCGGTTGGGGCCCCTCGCTCGTTCGTAGACTGACGGGCGCCCCACCAGCGATACCCGGAGGTCCCCATGCGCCCTGATCGTTTCGAGACGTTCGCCATCGACACGGTCCGGCAGGCCGCACACCCGCTGGTCAGCAAGGTCCTCACGCTCAAGGAGGCCGGCGGGAAGCAGCCGTACGGCCTCGAGGTCGCGTTCACGACGGGCACGGCCCTGCGGTGGCAGGTCATCGGGGAATCCGCGCCGGGCGACAAGTACGACCAGGCCGAGGTGCCGGTCGAGGGCGAGGCGCCGATGGCTCCGCTCGGCGGGGCCGACTTGGCGGGGAAGCCGGACCGGGCGATGGGCGAGGCGTGGCTCGCGCATCTGCTCTCGGCGGCCGGCTCGACGGAGCTCGCGTCGGTCGAGGAGTGGTCGAAGCGGGCCGAGGCCAAGGACGGGCATCACGGGCTGACGCTGCGGTTCCACTCCGGGGCGAAGGTCTACGTCCGCTCGGTCTAGCTCAGCAATCCCGCGGGACCAAATCCGGCGATCGCCGGTTTGGCACGGTACGCCGCGCGGACAGTCTTACCGCAACGTCGCTGGTCAGATGGGGTGCAACCAAATTGTTGCCCCTATGTCGGTACACAGAGTGGGCACTCTGTGCACCGACACGGTATGTTAATTACGCACCGCGAAAGCGGTACGGAGCCCCTTGGCGGGCTGCCGGGACAAGGTCGGAACCAGGCAACTGGATCCTCCACCCACGTGGTGGCAGTGGCCCCCGGAGCCCTCCAAGGGGCTTCGTCTTGCTACGGAACGGCCCACTTCGCGAACCAGCAGCGGTTCACGATGAAAACCTGCGACCCCCAGACCTTGACCCCGTAACCCAGCATGATGCCGGTCGGCGAGCGGTAGAGCTGGTGCTTGCAGGAGAGCAGGTACTGCGCGCAGTCCTCGTCGGTCGGGTCGCCCGTGAGGGCGACGTTGAGCATGCCGGCGTGGATGTCGGCGAGCTGGACGCCGTCGCGGTCGGTACCGGTCCACTTGGGCGGCCACTTGAGGTACTGCCAGGGAACGCCCCAGGTCTCTCCGCACTGACCGTTCCGGACCCGGGTGAGGTAGTCGGCCGTGTCCGCGTGGTCGACACCCTTGACCGTGCCGAGGTAGGAGAGGGCGAGGCGGGGCCCTCCGGCCCAGGTGGCGGCGCAGTAGGCGACGCGCTCGAGGAGGAGCCGGGTCGTGTAGTTGTAGAAGCGGGTGCCGTCGGCCATGCCCCCGGTGGGCACGACGTTCCGCTTGGGGACGATGACGTGGATGACCTTGACGCCGGGCATCAGGGACAGGGCCCGTGCGGCTCGCGCGCGGCGCTCCGGGCGCTTGGCCTTGAAGTGGTCGACCCAGTGGAGCGGGGTCGTCGTCCCCGGGTTGCTGGTGTGGATCATGTCGCGCAAGCCGTTGGCCACGAAGCGGACGTTCCAGTCCTCCTCTTCGGGGACCACGAGGGCGGTCATTGCGAAGAAGGGGGAGCCGAGGGCGCCGCGGTCGCCGGTCTCGTCGACGTAGACGCGCAGCTTGGGGAGGGCGCCGAGCGCGGTGGCCGTGAGCGGGGCACTCATCGGTGCCTCGCTGCGGGGAGTGCGCGGGTGCGCGCGCTGCGGTAGGTCCGCACCATGGGAGGCCGTTCTCCTCTGGTCTTGTGCCCCCGGGGAAACGGGGTGCGCGTGGGTTGCGCTGGAGGCAGTTCGGGCCTGCGGGCGCACGACAGCATGGGCACCAACGGCGAGGCCGCTGATGCTTCAACAAGACTAGAGGATGAGAGGCGGGTTGGAGACCCAAAACCACAACCTGTAGTGGTTCCACCGTCATCCGACCACTACATCTTGTGGTCGGTCAGACTTCTCCCCCTGAGGCCCACGCGAGAGGCGCCGGGCAAGAGCTTGCGCTCTGTACACGATCATACCGCTTTCGACAACGTCACCGGCGCGGAGCAGGCCACCGCGCGCCGCACGGCCCCGGGTTGCATGGTGTCCGTATGCGCGCGATCTGGAGCGGCTACATCTCGTTCGGCCTGGTCACGGTGCCTGTGCAGCTCTTCGCCGCGACCGAGGAGCACGGGGCGGGCTTCCACCAGGTCCACGCGGCCGACGGGTCCAGGATCAAGCACCGAAGGTTCTGCGCGAGTGAGGACGTCGAGGTGCCGCAGTCGGAGATCGCGCGCGGGTGGGAGCGGCCGGACGGGCGGACGGTGGTGCTCCTCGACGAGGACCTGGCCGCGCTTCCCCTGCCGACGCGCAAGACGGTCGAGGTGCTGGGCTTCGTCGACGCGGCCGACGTCGACCCGGTCCTGTACGCGAAGCCGTACTGGGTCGGGGCGTTGGGCGAGCAGGGGCAGCGGCCGTACGCGCTCCTCGTCGAGGCCCTCGCGCGGCACGGCACGGTCGCCGTGGCGAAGGTGACGCTCAGGACGCGCGAGCGCCTGGCGGTGCTGCGGCCGCGGCACGGGATGCTCGTCCTCCACACGCTGCTCTGGCCAGAGGAGATCCGGGAGCCGGACGACCTGTCGAGCGCGGCCCCGGTGACCGAGCGGGAGCTCGAGCTCGCTGAGCTGCTCATGGACTCGCTGGCCGGCGTCGAGATCGCGGACTTGCACGACGAGTACGCCGCGGCGCTCGAGCAGCTCGTGGTGGCGAAGATGGCCGGGACCGAGGTGGAGGAGCCGGCCGAGCCGGTGGAGGTCGTCGACCTGATGGCGGCGCTCGAGGCGAGCATCCGCGATGCGGGAAACCGGTAGGTCGTCAATTGGGTCATCGAACAACCTACCGGCCGCGATCACTCTGCGTATAATTTTCGCGGAGTGATTCCCTAACTGGTCACTATGAGTTTCGTCAAGAGTTACCGCCCCGTGTCTTCATCACAACGCGCGTTGCGCTATGGTTGGCCCCAACGCGACCCCGATCGGCGAAAGAGCCCCTGGGCTCGGCTTACGAGCCTAGCTGATCGGGGGTTCGTGGTTTCTGGGGGCGGTCAGTAGTAACGCTTGGTCCCCACGCGCCAGAGGTCGTACTCGGTGACGACCTTGTTGGCGATCTTCTTGTAGTGGGTGTCGTCGCCCCGCTCCCACTTACGGAACACCGCCCAGAGGCAATAGTCGATTGCCTGCAGAGCGTATTCACTGTCGTCCCGCCAGAATGCGAGAGTCCGCTTTACGCGATAGGGAAGGCACTGCTGCATGACCTCTTCGATCGCGCGGCGGAATGCCTTGCGGACTCGCTTGGTCCCCAATTCGGCTGCGACGATGAGGACCTCGTCGTCCTGCTTGAAGATCTGCGGTGCGATGTATCGCAGGTGGTAGTACCAGGCGTACTTGAAAAAGGTCGGCTCAGTGGTGCGGATGTGCGGCTGCGCCTTGTCCTTCTCCATGATGGTCACGTCGACGCGGAAGTCGAAGTCGGCGAGCAGGGCGTACACGCGCTCGCGGACGTACTGGCTGTCCGCGGTCGCGTGGAAGCAGGAGTCCAGCCCGTGGTGCGACCAGGCCAGTTCGTCGCGGAGGCCGGCCATGGCGGCGCGCAGGCGAGCGAGTTCGTTCTCCTCGATCAGGAGAGTGCCGACGGCGAAGTACTTCGTCACGTCGGGGCTACGCCGGCATTGCAGGTCTCCGCTCTCGTCGGAGAAGAGGATGTGCCGCTTGCTGCTCAAGGCGCTCTCCATTGGTGCAGGACGGCTCATCGATGCGCCGTTCGACTGATGATACGCGCGGTCCCGCACACGCCCGGAAAGAGTTACGCCCCAATCGGCTTGTATACGCGCGTAGTTCGGGCCTCACTCGTACACCTGCACACCCGTGAAGATCATTACCGCGAGTAACTTCAACCTATAAGACGCTACTTCGCCGCGCGCCCCCTGCGCGCCCCATCGCGCTCCTTCACAACTCGCGGACGGACGAGAGGAATCCGCTTCCCGCCCCCTCGGGGACGGTGACTGATAGTCACTCCGCCGTGCGGTCCGAGGTCTGGCCACGGCGAACCTCACGGCCAGCTCGCCGGACCAGATCTCGATGACGCCGATGTCGTAAGGCGTGCCGCACGGCGCACGCCGCGGAGAGCCTGGGCATGCCGCTGGACTTCGTCAGCATGCCGGTGGTGATGGAGGCCAGCAGCTCCGTTGCGCGCCTGACCTAGCCGTTCGCGCCGCGCACAGGCAGCCAGCGGATCTCTTCGTACTCGTCGACCAGGTCGAGGTACTCAACGTCGTCGCGGAGGTGCGGGAGCACGTGCGAGCACGCGTTGCAGAGGGTCTTCACCCAGGGCTGGAGCCACCTCGAGAACTCTCCGTCGTGCTCGTAGGTCCACACCACGCGCTTCCGGCCGGGGGACGGGCACATCTGGCACGTCGCCGCCGCCTCAACCTTCGCTCCGCCGATCACCTTCCGTGCCTCGGCCGGGGCGTCCATCGGAATCCGCTTCCAGCACAGGTCGCCGAACTTCTCCTCCCAGTGAGGCTTGGGGCCGCCGGGCCAGAGGTGTGCAAGCTCTTGCTCCGCGCGCCGCAGGATGGGTGTCCAGCCGGCGCCGCGGGCGCTGAACGCGCGGTGGTCGTACCGCGGGCGGGGCTCGGTCGTGGTGCGGAGGGCGGTGGTGTAGTTCTCGCCGGTAGCGGCCTGGCGCTCGCGGGCGCGGCGTGCGGCGGTGGTCTGGTTCTTCGGCATGGGGCACTCGTTCCTGGCGGTCTCCCACGCTTCCGCCGGGCAATGGTGTGCCGGTGCGGAGCGGGCCCCGTGGGACCTTGGCCGATTGATCGCCTGGCAGCGTGGGTGCCGGGTGTCAGCGGGAGGCGTACGTGTCTTGCCGTAGCGGGATGGTACCGCGCCTACGGTCGTGACGATGTCCACTCTGGCCTTCGTGACCCGCGCGACCCTCGCAAGCGATGCGGTCATGCCAGGAACGACCCAACCCACACGAAGAGTCCTACTCACAGTCAGATCGCTTCGACCATCGGGAAAATGCGATGAACGGGTCCATGGGCTACGGCAAGATGTGAGAAGTCGCCCGGGGAGGGGTCATGGGTCAAGCCAGTCGACGCAAGAGGCAGTTGCAAGAACCGCCAGGCTCTGAGGCGGAACATGCGCGCAGGGCTGCCCGCCAAGCGCACCGAGCTCAGCGACGTGCCAGCCGACGCGGCGCCACCTTGCCCGAATACGAAGCTTTGGCCGCCCTGGGTAGCAACTATATCGTTGAAGCACTCATTTATCGCCACAACTCGCGCATGGAAAATATGGCGAAGCTTCCAGCTGACGCAGTAGAGCCCGTAATGTCGGCACTTTTGGGTATCGGATACACGGACTTTGCCCTCAGGGAATTAGGGGTTACGAGAGACAGGTCTCCTTCTTCTTACGGCGGCAGTTGGATAGATCACTTGGGATGGGGAACGGACAGTGTCTATTCCGCTGCGCGACTCCTATTCAGCGGCCAGTTCCTAGGCGGCACTGCCATTCTGCGGTCCCAGTTCGAGCGGTGGGCCGAAAATGCAGCCCACAACACCGGGGTCGCACACAGGGAGGGAGAACCCGCAGCCGAGTATATGGCACGCGCCTGGGCCAGATGTCAAGCAGGATACCCGTTTGCCCGCCGCGCGGTCCGCAGCAATATAGGCGGTAGCCCTGAAGAAGAACCCCCCAGCACCTCGCCGTTGAATCTCGATAGCGACCCACTGTCGGTATTGCTAGGTGATCGCCGCGTTTACCCGTCCGACATGATGAATCTAATGTCGGAACTCCTCCACGGGCGCGGTCCGTGGATGGACGTAGTCCATTGGGAAGCCGGCGATCTACTCGAGGGGCCGACTCCAAAGCCACTCAGGAAGGCTTCGGAAACGCTATCAGACGTCTTGATATTGAACCTCCGTCAAATTCGGCTCTGCCTAGCAACTCTCGGCGAGGAGCGAGGAAAGCTCGACATTCCAGGTAAAGTTCTCTCCTTTTCTCTCGAAGGCGAGTACGCAGGTTCCGCGCCACCGAAGTTCGCATCTTTGATTCCGCTACTCCCCGACGCAGGGCTGCGGCCCGCCATCGTGGCTGGATTGGAGGAGGCCGCACAGGCGCACCGGGATGTACTGCGAGGAAGGCGACCCGCCGGAAGACTCTACCGGGATGACGAATTCGCCCATCTCCACTTCTACGAGCGCCGCGCGCGGGCTGCCCGATGGGCGCTGCGCGCCTTCGACTTGGAAGAAAAAAGGATGGGAGAGCTTGACTTTGAACACCTATCTAATCGCGACTTCCGCTACCTGCTAGCAGCCGAGATGGCAGGCATTCTCTCTGTCTGGCTTAGAGGAAGCCGAGCGGGAGACGCAGCCGCAGCTTGTTCCACTGCATTGAGGTCGGCTTATTGGCTGTGGCTAGAAGACGATGACCGGGCGCTAGCAGAACTTCGCGTACTACTGGATCAGTGCGCCAGATGGCGGGTTTGGACCCAGAAGCCCGAGCGGGCCCAAAAGTTGGAAGCTTCATCGGCGAGCAGCCCCAAGGATTGGTTGGCTGCGGCGGGGTGGCGGAGGCTCGCCGCTCTAAACAAAGCGCTTGGCGAGTTCGCGCACGCGCACGCAAAGATCCGCTGGAACGGGGCCCGCGAGATTTTGCAGAAAATACAAGCAGGCGAGGTTGATCCCGAGGATAGCGTCCACCTTGCACGCGGTCACGCTTTGAACGCCCTGACCGTCATCCTATTCACCGAAGCGATAAACAGTGCTTCGTCAATTTCCCCTATCGTGGGCGATGCCTTCAAACAAATCGTGCACGACTTGATAATGGAGGAAGATAACCTGACCGAAACCAGAGAGGGAATGTTCAACCGAGTCTTCGCTCACAAAGACACTTCACTGGGCAGCTACAGTTGGATACCTGCCAACGGGAAATAACAGAATCGGCATAATCAGGTCCGTTGCCGCGCGACGGATCTTCCTATTGGCATTATGGTCCCATCTTTGCTCTAGACGGCTAGCCGTCCAGTTTTCACCCTAGGAGGGTTAGGTGCGACGTCAACAACTTGAAATCGTGGTGATCAAGGCCGTGGAGCGGGTCCTTACTGGTCTCGGAAACGAAGATTCCCTAATTGAGTTCAAATCGGAATGGCCTGACGCCTCGAAGGCGCGCCAACTCGCGGGGCATGCAAATAGCGCACGAGGGGAGGAGATCGTATGGATTATTGGAGTGGATGAGAAGGCCCGAACGTTGACTGCACCAGAGCCGCCGGATCTGGCTAAATGGTGGGCGCAGTTGAGCAAGCGATTCGATGGTCAGGTAGCTCCGGAGATAACAGATCTAGCAGTCCCGGTGGGGGACGGAGGCCTAGTTACCGCACTACTTTTCCAGACGGACAGATCCCCGTACTTGGTCACCGTTCATGGTGGTGCGGTGGAGCGAGAGATTCCCATGCGGGATGGCACGCGAACCCGCAGCGCTACTCGATTCGAAGTGTTGAAGCTTCTCAGTCCTGCGGCGTCCGTACCGCAGCTCGCCGTGCTTGAGGCTTCTGCAGAAGCCTCGGAGACATCGGTGCGCGGGCGGGAATGGTGGTCCGTAGAGGGCAAGCTCGGCATTTATGTCGATCAAAAGATCGAGGAGTCGTGCTTTTTCCCGCTTCACGAAATGAGTGGAACACTGGAGGCGATCAGCAAAGAAGGTGAAATTTATTCCATTCCACTTGAGCTTAGCAACAGTTACTCTACTCCGATGAGCGCGGCATCCCGCACCGGTGTCGAATGGCGCTCAGACGGCGTCATGGCGGCAGGGCCAACTGCACTAACGGTGAGGTTCCTCGCTTCGAATGAAAACGCCTTGCCTGGCGAAATTGCCGCTGCGGCTACTTGCGTCGTCAAAATTACTCTTGGCGTGGCCGGGGCGCGACGTCAGACCAAGGTGATTAGTCGGTTTTCGGTCGCAGATCTTCAAGAGTTCGCCGTTCGAAGGGGCCGAGGGAGGACCGAGCCGGATGGTCGCAAAAGAGTTCTCCGGATGCGTCAGATTGATGGCCTTTAGCGTTCTTTGGTGAGCTGCGGGGGAAACATGTCTGTCGATGTACTTCTCAATTCGCCGTGGGACACCTGTCATCGAGCGATAGCCGACGCGAGGGGAGTTGAAGTGTTGTAGGCCTGCGCGCGACGTAAGCTGGCTGCCGGGGGTACGGCAGGGGGCCATCAGTGCCTCGGCCCGGGGTGGTTGTTGCCGCCGCGGGAGCGGAACTTGACGTGGGCCTCGCTGAGGAGGCGGTGGGCGGCGCCGTACGAGCAGCCGAGGGTGGCCGCGACGCTACGGACGGAGGCGCCCGCGTTGTAGAGCTCGGCGGCGCGCTGGCGGGCGGCGGCACGGTCGGTGAACTGGGTCTTGGCCATGGGTGTTGCTCCTTGGGTGGTGGGCGGGTCCGTGAGGGGAGCGCCAGGCCGGGCGGTCCGGCTGGCGGGTGGGGCTGTCGCAGGGGCAGGCGCGGAGCGCGGCGAGGGACTCGCGGAGGCGGCGGGAGAGCTCGGCGAAGGCCTCGCTCATGCGCTTCATGGCTTCGGCGAAGCCCGTGACGGCCGGCGCCGCGGGGTTCGGGGCGAGGGCCTGGTGGAAGCGGGCGGCGGCCGCGGCCGCGGAAGGCGTGGGGTCGGTCACCAGCGGGCTCCGACGCGGAGGGTGTACCAGCGGGTCTTGCTGGTGCAGAACGGGGCGTGGTGGGTGAGGGTGACCTGCCAGCACTCGGCGTGGTCGACGATGCGGCGGGTCTCCTTCTGTCCGGTGATGACGTCCCGGCAGGTGCGGCGATTGGTCGTGCGGTTCGGCGTGCAGATCCTCATGGGCTTGTCGACCTGCATGGTGTGGGTGCGCTCGGTGATGTGGACGAGCGAGGTGATCCGGCCGTGTGCGGGGGTGGGGTGGTGGGGGTGCACGGTGACGCAGCCGGTGGCGGCGGCGAGGAGGGTGGCGGCGGCGAGGAGGTGGCGGGTGGCGCTACGCACTGCGGGTTCCTGTCGGGGTGGGGTGGATGGTGACGACGCCGGTGCCGTGGAGCGTGGCGCGCAGCGTGTCGGGGTCGGGGGCCTCGGCGGGGTGGGGTGGGCGGGCGTCGCGGACGAGGGTGTGGGTGTCGATGACGCGTCGGACGCGGTCGTGCCGCTGCTCGGCGGTGGTGGGGTCGACGCGCGCGGCGGGGTCTTCGAGGAGGGCCCAGCGGACGTCGTCGAGGTACAGGAGGTCGGCCTCGGTGACGACGAAGGTGAGCTGCTCGCCGAGGACGTGGACGAGGAGGAGGTACCAGTCGTCGGCGCCGGTGGGCTGGCAGATCACGGAGTCCTGCGTGGGGAGGCTGGCGCAGAGCAGGCCGAGGAGCTCGGCGCGCTCGAGGCGCTGGCCTCGGGCCCGGGCGGCGTGGCGCAGGTCGGTGTCGTCCGGGGTGGGCGGGGCGGTGACCTGCGGCGGGGTGCCGAAGTGGACGACTCGGGGGCCGGGGGCGCCCATCTCGCCCACGAGCTGGCGGATGTGTTCCATGGCCAGGTTCCAGCCGACGATGGTCTGGATGGGCAGGCCGTCGTGTCCGATGGCGAGGGTGGGCGTGGCGCGCTGGATGAGGTCGAGGAGCGCGTCGGCGCGGGTGTCGCGGGGTTCCTCGTCGCTGACGATTCCGTCGCTGGTCATGTCGGTCTCGATGGCGACGAGGAGCTCGTTGAGGAGCTGCGCGGCGTCGCGGTGGAGGTCGCGCTTGGCCCAGCGGCGCAGGATGCTGCGGCCTCGGCGGAGGGTGGCCTCGGCCTCGTTGGCGCGTTCGTGGACGCGGCCCCAGGCGTCGATGGTGGGATGCCGGGGCGTCGCCTGCGCTCCGCTGGTCTCGGTGGTCAATGGGGGCTCCAGAGGATGACGAGGGCGATGGTGGCGGCGATGCCGGCGGTGGTGATGGCGTAGTGCCACCAGCGCGAGGCCCATGGGCTTGGGGCGGCGGCCGCCGGGAGCTGCTGCTCCCGGCGGCCGTGCGTTTCCCCGCTCTGATCAACGAATGAGGCGGGGGTCGCGGCGGGCTCGGTGGTCACGAACGTGTGGCTTGCGCCACCAGCCGGGCACCAGAGCGTGCGCGTGAGACCACTTGGGGACCGCTTGTTCCCGGCTCACCGTGGACCCGTTCGATGAGGCGATGCTGCAACCGGCATCGGTCGACCTACCGCTGGACCGCTCGTTCCGGGTGTTCGAGACGCACGCCCACACGCACATCGACCGGGCGGTGGAGCAGCCCGAACTGACGCGGCTGGTGGAGGTTCCGGACGGGGAGCCGTTCGTGCTCCACCCGAATCGTCCTGGGGTCGACGTACGAGCGGGTGACGCTGGGCGCGGACCTGGCCGCGCGGCTGGAGGGCAAGAGCTCGCTGGACCGGCTGGGTCCGCTCACGCATTCAACGGCCGGGTTCATCGACCCGGGCTTCGACGGGCACGTCACGCTGGTTAGGAGGCAAGCCGTCTCGTCATCCTCGCGGAGACGTAGCGCACGGTCGGGCTCCACTTCTCCATTGCCGAGGCCATACACCATTGGCACAGCGGGCAGCCGCCGGTCCCGTATCGGTGCGTTGCGCGCTGGCACTTGGCGCAGCTGCCAATGGACTGACTGGGGCAGGTCCGCGCGGACGGGTCCGGCTCCGTGGCCGCGGGCATCGCGGTCCCTGCTCCAGGTGCGGCGTTGGGGAGCTCAATCCCGGCGCGCGGGACTGCTGGCAGAGGTACCGGGCTCGGCAGCGTTTCCTCCTGCTCGCCAATCGACGCAATGCCGGTGACGTCGCTTGCGTGGCGAGGGGCAGGGACAGCCACAGCGGGCTGAGGTGAAGGGAAGTCGTCGATTGTGATGGCGAGTCCCGCGAGGTGGGTGCCCCGCCGTTGCAGTGGTGCACTGGGCGCCCACGTGTTCTCGCCGAATCTACAGGTGTCGTCGGCGTCGTCGCCCGAGAACCGGATTGCTTCTTCCCCTGCTTGGCTCTCATCCAAATCGGGCGATTCTTCGCCCTGGAATTCAGTCCATCTGGTCCGGTCAGTTGCGGGAACCCACATGAATGCGCCTGCTCGCCGGTCCTTTCGGGACGGGACGAAGAGCTGGGCGACGCTCCCGGTGGCCGCAGCGATGAGGGTCCTGCCGACAGTGGCGCCTTGCGTGTTGCCCTGAGCCCTGGTCCATCCGGTGCCTTCGTCGTCCAGGCCGCGCGGAGTTTCCCATTGCAGGTGTACTTTGCCGCAGGCTGTGTACCCGTTGGCGTTCAGGCATGGGCGCTCAGCAGTCATGGTGCAGCGCCATTCCGCGAGCGCGCGGTAGCCGCCGTACAGGGTGAGGTCTGCCGCGCTGCTGATCTCTCGCCACGTCATTGGCCGGGTCAGCATCCAGTTGGATCGGTCAATCAGGTGAAATCGGTCGTCATGGGTGATCCAGTTGGCGGCGAGGCCGGCATCTGCGTGAGCTTTCGACCGGCGGAGGACGGTGCCCGCGCTGGCGTTGTAATACTGGGCTTCGCATCCCAGGCTGACTCCGCCAGCTCCAACGATCGTCACGTCCGGCCGGGACGTGCGGGTGGTGGTGGTTACCTCGACGTGGACTTCGAGGCCCGCTTGCTGTGCGGTGCGTGCCATGAAGTCCTTCATGGCCTTGTGCCGGTCGCTTTCCTCCGGCGTCATCTTGTGCACGGTGGGCAGGTGGACGGCACGAAGCCGCAGGGCACCGTCGGGCCCTCGGTGCTTCCGCACGTACATGAACGGGCTCTTCACCCCGCTGCGTTCAGCCTTGCACTGCCGGTGCTGGCTACTCTCCACGCACACCAGCAGTTCACGGTCCCTCTCGGCGACCGGGCGCAGCAGTTCCTCGATCAGCGACAGCACACTGGTCACCGCTCCGCCCAACCCCAGGTCTTCCTTGTCCAGTTCAAGAATCCGCTGGAGGCCGGAGTGCCATACACCGTTCGCCACAGAATCCCCCCACCCAGATGGCTTGCGCGGAACGCACTGATTGCACGGTACGCCCGACCACCGACAAGGCGAAGAGGAAGCAGTCGGGCGATGCTTCAAAACCGTGCTGCGGCGGGGACGTCGACCATGACGTGCCGCTCCCAAGGGCCCGCCAACAGGTCGAGGGGCTTGTCGACTCGGATGGTGCCGAGCGAGGCGCCGCACTGGCAGCGGCCGTGGAGCTCGCAGTCTCCGAGCTCGACGACCAGGGCGTGGCCGCCCTCCCAGGAGGCGGGCTCCACGTCCTGGACGGTGACGTCATGGGCGGGGACGAATCGCTGCTCGAGCGGGTCGAAGCCGACATGGGCGTTGGGGCCGAGCGGCAGGTCGATGCCGCAGCCGCGGGCGGCGTTGAGGGCCCGGAGCAACAGGTCGATGTCCCGGGGCGTGGGGGTGATCGGGCGGCGCGTCATCGGTTCTGCTTCCTTGGGCCGTGGATGGTCTCGGGGAGGGTGCGGACGTCGGCGAGGGCGCGGCCGTAGCCGGCGCAGGGGCCGGGGCAGTACCAGCGGCCGGGCTCGCGGGAGCCCTTGACGTGGACGAACTCTATGCCTGGGGCGGGGGCGACGCCGTCGGTGCTGCCGCAGACGTCGATGTGGCACTCCCGGGTGAAGGAGCTGGGCGGGGTGAGGCGTTCGGCCGGGGTGTCGCCGGTCATGCCGCCGTTCCATGCCCTGCGGGCGGTCTTGACGGCGGCCTGGTCGCCGCCGAGCGTGGCCTTGGTCATGACGTGACCTCCTGGTCGATGACGGGTGTGGGGGCGTTGGGGCCGAGGGCGATGGCGTAGCCGCGGGTGCCGCGCCGCCACCGCCAGAACGCGGAGTCGCACTCGTACTCGGGCACGCCGCGCAGTTCGGTGCCGACGACGACGAGGCCGGCGAGCTCGGCCTCGGTGACCGTGGCGCGGCCGAAGCCGCCGACGAACTCGGGTGCGCGGCCGCGGCTGGTGGGGACGACGAGGCCGTCCCGGCGGGCGTGCCGTACGAGCAGGCAGGGGCGCGCCTGGGTGACGGCGGCGGCGTGGAACTGCAGGAGCTCGACGAGGGGCGCGACGGCGCGGCGGCTCATCGGTCAGCCTCCGGGCAGTCCTCGGGGGCGTCGTCGGGACGGCTGACGAGGACGCGGATGACGAGGAGGCTTGCGCCGTCGGCGCCGCCGGGTTCGACGGAGCAGCCGACGTAGTGGCCGCGGGCCGGCTGCTCGTCGACGGTGACGATGGCCTCGGTGCCAGGGCGCCAGTGCAGCGCGGTCGTGACCGGGTCGGTGCCGGGGACGGCGGGGGCGGTGGCCTTCTGCCGGAGCAGCTCGACGGCGTCGAACTTGCCGGTGATCCAGGCGTCGCGTGCGTGGTCGAACTCGGTGCCTGCGTGGCGCGAGTAGTAGTCCAGGGCGGCGACGGCCTCGGCCGCCTCGTGGAAGGCGGCCGCGCGGTGCCGGCGCTGCACGACGGCGGCCAGCGTCTCCCCGCTCTGCTCGCCGGTGTTGACGAACTCGACGTCGGGGTGGAGGTAGTGCGCGGCCCAGATCGACCAGTCGTTGGCCTCGCCGAGCGCCATGATCTCGGCGGCCTTGGCGCGGAGGACGTGGTCGACGGAGGCCTGGCGCTCACGGGCGGCCGGTGAGGCGGCCATGATGGCCATGGTGCTCGCGGCAGCGTGAATGGTGCCGTTGGAGAGGGCGTAGGCGTCGCCGTACGCCGCGTCGGGGACGGGGCCGGTCGCGCCGTGGTGGTAGGCGATGACCGCCCGGTGCAGCGCCTGGACGGCGTCCTGCATCTGCGCAGCCTCGTCGGAGACGATCTCGCGGGTCGGGGCGGTGTGGTGGCCGGCCGCGTTCCGGAGGGCAGCGTCGAGGCTGTCCAGCGCCTGGTGCCACGTGTCCAGCAGCGCCAGATGCATACGGACGTGGCCGTCGACGTGGTGGGCGGCGCTCAGGCCTGCCTCGAGCGCGATGACGGCGCAGTCGCGCAGGTCGCCGGCAGTGACCGCGCAGGCCTCGCGGACGCTGGCGACGGCGGCCTCGTACGCCTCGACGGCGGGGCGCTGCTCCACGAGGAGCTGGTCGTACGGGTACTGGTTCCAGTCGACGGGCGCGGGCTCGGCATCGGCGGCAACGGGGTCGGTCGTGGTCATGTGCTGCTCCAGAACGTTGGGTGAGGGCTGGTCACAGGTAGTGGCGGATCGTGCGGACGCTGACGTCGAACTCGAGCGCCAGGTCATTGGGGTCGTCGCCGTCGCGTAAGCGCCGGACGATCTCGTCGCGGTCCTGCGGCGAGAGCTTGGGCTGCTTGAAGACCGGCGACGGGGTCCGCTGGTCGCCGCGCTTGTGCCAGGCCCGCGCTGAGGGGCTGGCGGTCATTCGGGGGCCGCCGGGAGCTCGCCGCGGGCGATCCGCTGCAGCACCTCGGTGCCGCCGTCGACGTCGCGGGCCAGGCGGACGGCCTCCACGTACGGACCGTGGGTCAGGCCGAGGAGCGCACGCTTCTTCGGGTCGGCGGTCTCGATCGCGGCGATCATGTGACCGGCGTGTGAGCCGGGGCCATGGCCGTACCCGGTGTGTCCGTAGTGGGCGAGGACGTCGCGGGCGATCTCGCGGGTGATCTTCGTGGGGTCGGGTTCGGGGTGGCCGAGGAGTGTGGCTGCGGTGATGCGGGCCGCGGCGGCCTCGGCGCTGCCGTCCCAGGTGTTGACGCTGCCGTCGGGCTTGCGCTCCTGGATGGTGACGGTGATGACGCTGGCGGGGTCGGGGCGGGGGATGAACTCGTGCTCGAGGACGCGGGTGATGGCCCAGAGGACGGCGGCCGGGGCGGTGTCGATGTCGGCTGGGGGGATGAGGCCGGCGTCGATGGCGGCGGCGAGGTAGGGGCGGGCGTCGATGCGGCTGTCCTGCTGCTCCTTGTCGGTGAGCTCGTCGTACGTGGGGTAGTAGAGCGACCGGTGGGCGAGGTGTTGGCGGGCGCGGGCGAGGGCGATGACGCGGGGGTCGTCGAAGTCGATCTCAGGCCGAGCGGTCATGACTTGTCCTGTTCATGCGGTGTGGCGGGTGGTGTGGTCAGTGGGCGCGGAGGTCGAGCTCGAGGGTCTGGTCGGGGTCGTGGCCGATGAGGAGGCGGAGGGGGACGGTGTCGTCGGTGGGGAGGGCGGGGCGCGGGATGGGGACGGTGAGGGCTTCGGCGGCCGCGGCGGTGGGGGTCTGGTCGTGGTGGACCTCGGCGCCGTTCTGGCGGGTGCCCCAGGTGGTGATGTGCGGGGTGGCGAGTGAGTACAGGCGCAGGGGCAGGAGGAGGCCGAGGTTGAGGAGGGCGTAGAGGGGGGCCGCGGCGAAGGTGGGGATGCGTTCACGGAGGGGGAGGCCGGGGGCGCGGCGCAGGTAGTGCACGCTGCGGAGCCAGGACATGACGCAGACCCAGGTCAGGTAGCCGGTGAGGATGGCCGGGCCGGCGGGGTGGGTGACGGCCAGGGCGAGGGCGACGATGAGGCCGGCGGTGAAGCCGAGCCAGGCGGCGAGCTCGGCGAGGTTGAGCCACCAGAACGTGCGGAGGATGTGGCGGGGCTTGGCGGCGAGGAGGAGGCCCTCGCGGATGAAGGACTTGCCCCAGCGGATCTGCTGCCGGGTGTAGTGGCCGAGGCGTTCGGGGACGTCGGTGTACGCGAGGGCGGTGGGGGCGATGACGGACTGTCCTTCGGCGAGGGCGTAGTAGGTGAGGCGGCGGTCGTCGCCGAAGGTGGCGGGGCGGCCGAGGAAGCGCTGCTCGAGGAAGTCGTCGAGGTGCTTGCGCATGACCCAGCCGCGGTACAGGGCCAGGGAGCCGCAGGCGCACAGGACGGAGCCGAGGCGGGAGTAGGCGACGCGTTCGCCGAGGAAGGCGTTGACGTACCGCATGTCGATCAGGCGGGTGAGGAGGTTGGTGCTGCGGTTGTGGGCGAGGACGAGGCCGGTGACGGCGTGGACGCGGCGCTTGCCCATGCGGCGCAGGAGCTCCTCGACGGCGTTGGGCGCGGTGAGGGTGTCGGAGTCGACGGCGAGGTAGGCGTCGGCGGTGGGGGCGTCGCGGAAGCCGGCGGCGAGGCCGTGGCGCTTGCCGCGGTTCTCGGGGAAGCGGATGAAGCGGATGGTGATGCCGGCTCGTGCGAAGCGGGCGCGGAGCTCGTCGACGACGTGGGCGGCGGAGTGGTCCGCGGAGGCGTCGTCGATGACGGTGAGGGAGCGTGGCCGGACGGTCTGGGCGAGGATCGACTCGAGGCAGCGGTGGAGCATCTCCGGGGCCTCGTTGTAGACGGTGATCACGCCGTGGACGAACAGGTCGGGTACGGGCCGGGGCGTGGTGTTCTGGCGGCGCCAGGGTCTGGGGATGGGCAGGGAGAGCAGGAGCTTGGTGCCGAGGTAGATGGCGGCGGCGATGCCGTACCAGCCGGGGTTGGGCATGGGTGTGGTCCGTTCGGTGCGGGCGAGGGGTGGTCAGATGCCGATGGCGGTGGCGAGCTGGGCGAGGCGGTCGCGGCCGAGCTGGTCCTCGAGGTGGCGGGGCTCGACGCAGTCGGGCTGGTCGCAGTCGGGGAGGACGGGGCCGTGGGGTACCTGGCCTGTGCGGTGCTGGAAGGCCAGGACGCGCACCGAGTAGGCGCGGCCGGCGGCGATGTGGCGGGGGGTGCCGTCGGGGAGGGTGGGGCCGGTCCACAGGAGGTGGCCGCCGTCGGCGGGTTCGGTGTGCTCGCGCCAGGCCTCGGCGGGTGGGGGCGGCGGGGTCGGGCGGCGGCCCTGCGAGGTGGGGGCGATGCCGAGGGCCTGGCGGTGCTTCTCGACGGTCCGCCAGGCGGCGCCGGTCTCGCGGGCGATGGCGCCGTTGGACTGGCCCTGCTCGAGGAGCTCTTTGACGTCGACTCGGATCCTCACCGGGCACCCCCGTTGCGGGCGGCGGTGTCGAGGACCTGGCCGCACAGGAAGCGGACCAGGCCGTGGGCGTCGTCGGGTTGGCGCCGGTGCTGCTGGCGCATGGCGCGCATCTCCTCGCCGGCCTCGGTGTCGGCGGTGATGAAGTCGCGGTGGGCCTGCTCGAGCTCGGCCGTGACGCGGGCGAGTTTCCGCTGCGTGGCGGCGAGCTCACCGGGTGTAGCGACGAGTTGGCGCAGGGCGGCGAGGAATCGGAGCACGGTGTCCCCCTTGGCGGTGGGGTGGGTGGGGTGGGGTGGGTGTCAGTGGAAGCGCAGGACCCAGCGGAGCCGGGCGGCGTCAAACTCGACGACCTGCGGGCCGAGCGGGTTGGAGATCACGCCGGCGGGCTCGAAGTGGTACGGCATGTCGGCCTCGGCGAGCGCGTTGAGGCCGTCGACGAGCCGGACCCAGGGGCTTGCGCCCTTGACCTCGTCGAGCCACCGGGTCATCAGGTCGGCCAGGGCGCGGCCCTCCATGGGCTCGCGGCGGTGGACGAGGATGCCGGCGAGCTCCCGCATCTTGTGGACCTGCTCGGCCTGGACCGTGGACGACGGGACGGGGCTGTAGACGGGCCACCAGTGGCAGTCGCAGGCACCCTGGTGGCCGCCGGTGCAGTCGGACTCCCAGCGGACGGTGACGGGGAGCGGCCCGAAGTGGCAGTCGTCGATCCAGGCGTCATCGGACGGCGCCTTGCCGCAAGCCTGGTGGACGACGGAGATGCTGTCGGCGTCGACCTCGAAGAGGTACGGGCCTTCGGGCTCGACGCAGTCACAGGAGTCGAGGCGGTGCTCCTCGGCGGCCGCTTCGGCCGCGGCAGCGTCGAGGCGTCCGAGGAGGCGGAAGCCGAGGGGCTGAGCGGCCTCGATACGGAGGGCGTCGATGACGGGCTGGATGGCGCTCTGAGCAGCGGCGACGATTGCCGCTGGGGTGGCGTCGTGGCCCCACTCCTCGACCTCGCGGGCGAGCGCGGCGAAGACGAGGGTCTCGGGGTGCTCATCCGCCGGCGGGAAGCCGACGGTGAGGCCGATGTGGGAGTCCTCCGGCTCCTGGACGACCTCGGCGGTGACGGGGATCGGCCCCATGAAAAGCGTGTCGCCGCTCGGCCAGGCCGTGTCGACCTCGCCGCCACAGGCAGCGTGGCGGAGCACGGGCTCGCTGCCGTTGAGCTCGAGAAAGTAGCGGACGTCGGTGCCCGTGCAGGCGCAGCCAGGCAGCGGCTCGGGCGGCGTCCGCAAGGTCGTGACGACCTCGACGGCGCCGATCCCGGGGCCGGCCAGAACGAGCTCCCTGTCGGCGGCCGCGTTCTGGTCCTGGTCGGGGTGGTGCCGACCACGCCACGTGATGATCATGTGGATGCCGGAGTGGGGGCCGCCGAGCATGCGGCGGGTGCTGACCTCGACGTTCGTCTCGGCGAGCGCGGAGACGTCGATGCCCTGGCCCGTGGCGCTCTGGACCTGATCGGTGCCGCTCGGGCACCGGTCGGGGTCATACGCGGTGAGCCAGCCGGCGAGCTGGTGGTGGGCCCAGCCGTAGAAGTCGGGGCCGAGATCGGTGGTCTCGGCGTCGGCGAGCTCGACGGTGGGGCCACTGGTGAACGCCAGGTGGGCGGTGACGGCCTCGGTGGTGGTCATGGCGGTGGTTGTGCCTTCCGGTGCTGTGCGGATGCGGTGAGGGGGGCTGCGCGGCCCGGGTGGCCGCGCAGCCGGTCAGGGGGCGGCCTTAGAAGGGCGGTTCGTCGCTGTACGGGGCGGAGCTGCTGCCGGTGGCCCACGGGTCGTCGGCGGGGTTGCTGCCGCCCTGCGGCTGGCCTCCGCCCCAGCCGGAGGACTGCTGTTGGCCGCCGCCCTGGCCCTGGCGGCGCTGGTTCCGCTCGACCTTCGCGACGGCGTACCGCAGCGACGCGCCGACCTCGTCGACGTCGAGCTCGTACACGGTCCGCTTGACGCCCTCCCGGTCGTCGTAGGTCCGCTGCTTGAGGCGGCCTTGGACGATGACGCGCATGCCCTTCTGCAGGGACTCGGCCACGTTCTCCGCGGCCTCCCGCCAGACGGAGCAGGTCAGGAAGAGCGCCTGGCCCTCCTTGAATTCCTGCGTCTCGCGGTCGAAGGTCCGCGGGGTCGACGCCACGCGGAACTTGGTGACCGCGGCCCCGGAGGGCGTGAAGCGCAGCTCGGGGTCGTCGACGAGGTTGCCGACGAGGGTGATGACGGTTTCGCCTGCCATCTGGGGCTCCTTGCCTAGCTGGTTGGGGGGATGGACAGCTGGTCGCCGAGGGCCTCGACACGCGGGGTCCTGGCAGCCGGCTGGGTTCGTACGGCCTCGGCGTCCCGGGAGGCGTGGACGCCGGTGAGGGTCAGGCCGGCGGTGGCGGCGCGGCAGGGCGCGCCCACGGGCTGCTCGCAGTCGGGGCAGGCGACGTGGGCGATGACCCAGGCCGCGCGGCGCTGCTCGTGCGTGCCGTCCCGCTTCTCCCTGGTGCCGCGCTGGTTGGTGCACAGGGCCTCGGGCTGGGCGTGGCACCAGGAGCAGGCGACGGCGAGCTCCGGCCAGCGGAGCGGGCGGCCGGTCACGCGCCCGGCCCCTTCACCGGGCGCCTCGGGTAGGCGGCGTTGAGGACCCGGGCCACCGCGGCCCCGCCGTACACGGTGATGGCCTGCTGCTCGCCGAGCTCCTCGATGGCGGCCGCCACGACCTCGGCGGGCACATCCTCGGCCCCGGCCCTGGCGGCCCTTCCGCGTCGGGTGTGGCAGAGCAGGCAGTCGCCGTCGGTGCCGGGCTCGACCGGGCCGTGGGGATGCTGCGGGCAGCGGGTCGTCGGGGCCTCGCCGTCGGCGTCGGCGACCATGGCGAGCGCGCGGCGGAGATCCTCGCGGATCTGCGCCAGTTGCTCGCTGGTCGCCGTGGCGGGGACCAACTGCTCGCCGTAGGCGCCGAGGACGCGGAGCGCGCGGCCGAGGTCGGCGACCTTGGCGCGGTTCACGCTCCGCCCCCTACGGCCACGCCGTCCTCACGGCAGTCGGCGCAGATGCCGTTGGCCGGGAGCGACCGGGACGGCCGCTCGCAGCCTCGGCACGTCCGCATGGGCTGCGCCGGGGCCGCCGCGGGGCGCCCGGGCGGCAGGACGGCGGCAGCGCCCGGTACCGCCGTCAGGAAGGCGCCCTGCACCACCGTCGCCGCGGCCTTCGAGCGGTCCACCGCCTCCCGCTCGCAGGTCCGGCACGCCTCGCCGCTGTCGACGTCACGGCCGTCGTCGCAGCGGGGCGAAGTGCAGGCGCCGCGGCGGACGAGGGCGATGGCGACGCCGACGGGGTGGAGCAGGCCGGGGCCGCCGCCCTCGGTGTCGTTGTCGAGCTCGTAGCCGTGGCCGCGCCAGCGGCGGGCGATCCGCTCGGCGATGACGTCCAGGTCGATTCCGCGGCGGAGCTCGGCGGTGATGGCGTCGACGACGGCGCCGGGGACCGGGTCCGGCAGACGGCGCGTCAGCGCGGCCGGGAGGGCGGCGATGACGGCGCCGATGGCGCCCCGGGGAATCCGATCCGCTGCTGGCTTGTCCGACGCGGCGAAGCCGCCGGCACCGTCGCCCCCACTACCTGCACCGGGCCTACGGCCGTCAGGGGACTGGTTCTCTGGTGGTTCATTGGTGGTTTGGGCGGCGTTGAGTGCGTGACGTGCGGACGCAGAGTGCGTGACGTCACGCACTTCGAATCCGTGACGTGCGGACGCAGAATCCGTGACACCCCCGCTTGTCACGCATTCTGCATCCGTGACGGGACTCGCCGTCACGTCGTCAGACTGCGTGACCGTCACGTCGCCTGTGTGCGTGACGCGCTTCGCGCGGGATCGCCGCTGCCGTTCGGCCGCTGCCTCCCGCTCGGCGGACTCCTCGGCCTCAAGGACCGCCCAGTCGGACTTCGGTCGGTTCGCCGCCAGGTCGAGGCACCACACAGTGCGGCCGTTCACCGACCCAGTGGCCTTGATGAGGCCGGCGGCCTCAAGGCGCCGCAGTGCTCGCTGTACCGTCCGCCGGTCGAAGCCGGTCCGGTACCGCAGCCGCAGGACAGAGGGGCAAGCACCCCCGCCGTCCGCATGCGCGTGCTCGGCCAAGGCCTGCAAGACGTGACGTGCCGTGGTGTCCGCCTTGCCCTTGTCGGTAAGCAGCATCGGCGCGTCATCCATCGCCCAATTCACCGCTTCTACGCTCACTCGAACTCGTCTCGGGTTGGGTGGGAGTTGGGGGGATCGCAGTGGGGTGCGTCCACACCAGCTGTAAGCGCGCAGCCGTCACCGGCTGGCCTTCTCGTTGAGGTAGGGCTTGTGCTGGCGGAGCAGCCGCGTCTCGTGGCGGTACGCCTCCTCGCGGGTGCTACAGGGGTGGGCCTGCCAGCGGACGAAGGCCTTGCCGTCGTTGGTGTGGCGGGCCAGGCGCTCCCGGAGCACGCTCGTGCTGCCCACGTAGCAGGGCACGTTGGCCGCGTCGTAGAGCACGTAGACGACGGCCACGCCCGATTCCGGCGTCGACTCGCCGTTCGTCGGCCACTCCCCTGCCCAGGTGCCGTCCGGCTGGTTGGGCAGGTACCGGTGCAGCCGACACATTCGGTTCCAAGGTGTGTCCACGTTCGCGTCCCACATCACGCTCGGGTGCTCTGTGCCGAGCGCGCGGTACGCCTCGAATACGGCGTGCAGTTGCCCTTCATCGAGCTCCCCCGCGCGGTGGGCTGCTCCTACGCTGTGGAGGAACTGCTGCTCTGCCTCGCGGCGCTTCTCGGCAAGGGCGGCTTCACGTTGCTGAATCAGCCCGATGTGCTGCAGTCCACTGGCGACGATGTCGGTCATCGGCGCGGGCATTGCAAGAGGATTCGTCATCTAGTCGCCGTCTCGTATGTGAAGTGTGGACAGGTGGGCAGCGCGCACCGAGGTCAGGAGAGGGCGCAGGCGTTGCGGCAGCGCCAGCAGATGGGTTCGTCGAGGAGGCGGTGCCGGCGTGCGCTGGCAGGGCTGCCGTGTTCCTCCGGCATGGCGCGGCCGGTCTCGAGGGCGTGACGCTCGCCGCCGTCCCGGCCGCCGCGGATGCCTTGCCGGTCTGCGCGGTTGAGGCCCTGCTCGCCTGCCATCGCGTGCTCGAGGCATTCGGCCTGCACGGGGCACGCTGTGCGGCACAGGCCGCGGGCGACTACGGCGCGGTCCTCCTCGGCAGCCGTCGTCGTGGGCCAGTTCCACAGGCCGGCAGGGCGCCCGTAACAGGCACCGCGGGCAGGCCATCCGAGGAGCTCGGCCACTTCCGCAGGGGTGCGGCTCGAGGGGCTCCCCCGCAGGCGGTCATCCGCGAGATGCTGGACAGCCACACAGGTACGGCCGCACGTGGCTTTCACCTTGCCGATCGGTGCCTGTCCGTGACCGAGCACGAATGCCACGCGGTAGGCGGAGTGGACCTTCCCGCGGAACATGAAGACGGGGAGTCCCCTGTCGACGGTGCCTTTCCACCCGACGTGGCCGTCCTTCCCGGGGACGGTGTGGTGCTCGAAGGCCTCCCGCCGGCTCATTCCGTACGGCCGCTGCGTCCGCTCCGGCTGCGGGATGCCGAGCTCCTCGCGCCAACGCTTCACGGTGCGCCGGTCCATTTGCATGTGGTCCGCTACGGCGCGGTCCGTGAGGCCCTGGCGCAGGAGCTCGGCGACGTCGTCGCGGCTGCGGACGGCGCGCATCAGTCGGTCACCAGCGTCACGGTGTCGACCCAGGCGAGGGCCTGGGCGTCGAGGACCTCGCGGGCCCGAGTCACCGCGACGTACGCGAGGCGGGCCTCCTCGCGCGGGACCGCGATGTGCTGGGTCTGGGGGTCGGGGCGCGGTCCCTTGAAGTCGCCATGGATCCGGACGCGGTTCCACTCGCGGCCCTTGGACTTGTGGGCGGTGGAGATGACGAGGTCGGCCTGCTTCTCGTCGACCAGGCCCTCGGCTGCTGTGAGGATCGCGGCGGGGCCGTGCTCGTCGATGAGGTCGACGAGGACTTTCAGGCTGTTGTCCTCCTCCGCGGCGTACTCCCGCACGGCGGACCAGTTCGGGAAAGCGATGAACTCGGGGTGTTCGGTGGGGCGTCCGGCTTGCAGGGCCTCGGCGGCCCAGGCGAGGCGGCGGAGGTCGTCGCGGCCGCCGACCATGGCGACCTTCTTGTCCGCGTCCATGGCCTCGAGCAGTAGGCCCATGGCGCCTGCGTTGGTGCGGCACAGGATCGCGTCCGGGGCTTCGATGAGGCCTGTCCGGGAGTCGCAGGCGTCCCAGCCGGTCAGCCGGAGCGGCGCGTTGATCAAGCGCAGCCACTTGTTCGCAGCTTCCGCGATGGCCGGACCGAATCGGAAGCTCTGCGACAGGGTGAGCTCGGAGGCGCCAAGCTCGCGGGTGAACTTGGTGAGGGCGTCGTTGGCGCCGCGCCAGGAGTAGATCTGCTGGGCGGAGTCGCCGACGGCGATGCGCTGCGCGTGCTCCTGGTCCAGGAGGACGCTGCTGAGTACGTCGTTGGTGTCCTGTGCCTCGTCGAGGAGGACGACGTCGGCCGGGAGTCGCGGCCGGCCGAGAGCCCAGATTTTGAGGTAGTAGTCGTGGCTGAACTTGAGGACGCCGTTGTCGGTGAGGATGTCGCCCCAGGCCGCGACGGCGACGGGTAGGACGAGCTCGAGGAGCTTGGCCCTGGCCTCGGGCTTGTCGAGGCCTTCGATGTGCGGGACGTGGCGGGCGGTGATCTCGTCGTCGGCGGAGTGGCAGAACCGGTCGACGGTCTCGAGGGCCAGCCGCATGACGACCTTGGTGACCATGGGCGTGAGCTGTCCCGCGTCATTCTTGATCGTGGGGACGGCGCCGACGATGTTGAGGATGCCCCTGACGTCGAGGGCGTCGGCGGCGTCCTTCGCGGTCTGCCGCGGGCGCTGGATGCGGGGCAGGTACCGCGGGTCGAATGCGAGGCCGTGGCCGGTCTTGCAGGTCACGTTGCCGGGGAAGGAGCGGCTCGCCTCGGCGACGATGGGCTTGTTGTAGGCGACGTAGAGCATCAGGCGGCGGATGTCGCTGCGGGCGATCTCCTTGAGCGTGCTCGACTTGCCGCAGCCGGCACCGGCCTGCATCACCATGTCGACGCCGTCGCCATAGGTGTCGATGGCGACGCGCTGCTCTGGGGTGGGGTCCACCATGAGGGTTCCTCCGTGAAAGGGGTGCGGGGCCCCGGGGGTTGGGCGGTGAGGGCCGGGACCGGTCCCCGGGGCCCCGCAGTCGGTGGGGTCAGGCAGCCTTGGCGCCCGCGGGGGCACCGGTGGGGGCCTTGGCCCGCTGCAGGAGGTCGTTCAGGTGGTCGCGGAGCCCGTCAGGCCCGGACGACTCGAGGACGAAGAGGTGGGTCAGGACGCCCTCGGCCTCGCCGTACGTGAGGTCGTTGAGGCGCTCGAGGGGCCGCGCTCGCTGGATGAGGAGGGCGGCGGCGGTCAGGCGGCGGCCGCGGTTCTCGTCGCCGCCCATGTCGAGCTGGGCGAACAGGTTGTTGATGTTGCGGAGCTGGGGCGGGGCGGACGGGCCGTCCGGGTCCGGGACCGAGGAGCCGTCGTCGGGCTCGGCGGCGGTACCGGTGCCGTCGTACGAGGCGCGCTCGGCGTGCTCACGGGCGTCCATGACCGCGTGCGCGGCGGCCTCGACCTCGGGGTGGCCGGATGCGGCGGCCGCGGCGAGCTCCGTGTCCGTCAGGTGCCGGGCCTCGTCCTCGGCCTGGTCGCCGCATGCGGCCGGGGCGTCCGGCTGCGGGACGGAGCGGACCGGGGAGAGCTGCTGGCCGCGGGCCTTGATGATGTTGATCAGCGGCGTCGGCTCGTCGCCGTCGACGCTGTACGGCACGTTGCCCCAGCCGCCCTGCAAGGCTCGCTGGTGCAGGTCGAGGGCGCCGTTATAGGTGAGCGCCGGGTCGGCGAGGAGGGCGGCCACGATGGCGCCGAGCCGCGCGGTGAAGAGGTCGCTCAGCTTGACCGTGCCGCCGTCCGGCCGGGCGACGGAGGTGGTGAGGAAGCGGCGCTTGTGGGCGAGGGTCTGCAACTGCAGGAGCCGGTCCAGGGTGAGCCCGGGGCCGTTGAGCTCGTCGATGGTGAGCTGGAAGCGGTCGACGCCGTGGCCGAGCTCCTCGAGGATCTTCTCTCCCACCTCGGGGCCGGGCCGCTCGATGACGGCGCCGTCGAGGCCGTCGTACCGGGTCTTGGTGACCGTGGCGACGCGGTCGACCATGTCGAGTACGACGTCGACCTCGTACTCGGCGCCCTCGCGCTGGACCGTCTTCACGCCCACCTTGTGGACGGTCTTGCCCTCCATGACGTAATCGGTCTTGGTCCGCATGGTCACGATGAGGTGGCCGCGGAAGTTCAAGATGGCGTTAAGCATGTCCTGCTCGACCTTGTTGCCGACCTTCCAGCCGCCGAAGGAGCCGCCGCGGTTGGCAGATCCGGCCTCGTCGACGATGGACAGGAGGCCGTCGTTGCCGTTCCAGAAGTGCGACCAGGAGTCGACGATCAGGACTTTGACGCCGGCGGCCTCGGCGGCCTCGACGACGCCGATGAGGTTGCGCGGGTCGTGGTTGTCCATGGGGAGGTGCTTGAAGACGTGCCCACCCAAGTCGGGGCGGCCCGGGACGGGCGCGTACTTGAGGGCGGAGCGGCGCTCGGTGTCGGCGATGGCGATGATGCCGCCCTGCGCGAGGCCCTCGGCGATGCGGATGGCGGTCTTGGTCTTGCCGGAGCCGGCCGGGCCCTGGACGGCGATGCGGGCCATGGCGGACTCGCGTGTGGCGTCCTCGAAGACGTACGTGGCGGTCATCGTTGCCTCTTCGGGTGGTGCGGGCCTCCGCCGTGGCGGGGGCGAGGAATGAACGTGCGGAGGGGGCGGCCGGAGCCGCCGGAGGAGGGGTGCCGGCGGACGGCCGCGGTGAGCTCGGGGCTCTGCGACGTCTCGGCGCGGCGGGGCTTGCGCCGGGGGCCGCCGATCCACCAGGTGATGACGCCTACGAGCAGGGCAAGGGCGAGGCCGATGAGGAGGCTCATTCGTCCTCTCCGCTCTCCCAGGCGTCGAGGCAGCGCGCCAACTGGTCCGCGAGGACCCATCGCTCCTCGGAGGGCGGCACTTCCCGCTCCCCTGTGAGGAGCAGCGCGGCCACGGCGGCGATCACGACGGGCGCGGCCAGGGTCTCGACGGGGAGGAGGCGGGGGTCACCCGTGGTCGGATCGTCGCAGCGCCAGCCGTTGATGTGCGACCAGACGAGGCGCAGGCCTCGGGGCAGGGCGGCCGTGCTGGCCCACCGGAGGGTGGTGAAGAGCTCCTGACCGCTGGTGACGGTCACGCTCATGACGTCGGGCTCCACGCACGCACTGCCGAGCGCGCCGTGGACAGCGTCGGCGTAGCCGATGTGCGGGTAAACCGAGCTCATCTGCATTACCGGTCACCGCCCGCGGTAGCGGCGGTGTAGGCGCAGCGGCCGTCGGTGGTGATCTGGACGAGGGCGCCGCGGCGGACGAGGGCGCGGAGGTCCTGGCGGGCCGTGTCGCGGTTGCCACCGAAGCCCTGGGCCTCGTTGAAGCGCGCGGCGCGGACGCGGCCCCACTGGCCTCCGGTGCGGCGGATCTCCTCGAGGAGCACGGTGCGGCGAGGGGTGGTGGTGTCACTCATCGTCGGCACCCCCGAGGGCGAGCGCAGCGGCGTCGAGTCCGGTGAGGGCGACGGTCACGCCGTCCCGCTCGCCGGTGCCGCTGGCGGTGGTGTCGTCGCGGGTGATGCGGTCGTACGGGATGCCGAACAGATCGAGCCACCACGCCCAGCTCTCGGCGGTCTCCGGGCGCACGGTGAGGGTGAGCGCGGTAGGCGCCATGACGGCGAAGGCGTCGATGCCGGCGGCGTGGGGCATGTCGCCCAGGCGGAGCGCGAGCTCACCGGCCGGGGTGAGCTCCGTGCCCTCGTCGGGCTCGGGCTCGTCGGTGGCCTCAGCCTCCGCCTCCGGGGTGTCCTCGGGCTGCTCGCCCAGGTACGGGGTGATGCCGTAGGCCCGGGCGGCGGCGTCGAGGCGGCCCTCCTTGCCGGTCCCGGCTTGGGCGACCAGGGGGACGCCGTCGGTGTCGTCCTTGCCGGCGTACTCCCAGACGGCGCCGGTGGCGTCGACGAGCTGTTGGGCGAGGTCGTACAGGCGGTTGCCTGCCCAGACCGGGCGGATGGCGGTGTCGGCGGCGGCGGTCACCAGGTCGGCCGTGTCCGGCGATTGGATGCGGACGGCGATGGAGGCCCAGACGCCGTCGGCTACGGCCATCAGGCCGCCGGGGCGCTCGAAGTACAGCTCGCTGTCGGCCTTGAAGGGGGTGAGCCAGCCGAACCAGTGGCGCAGGTCGTTGACGGCCAGGGTCATGACGACGCGGTTGCCGTCGTGCTCGACGGAGGTGACGTCGTCCCGGTTGGCGTAGGAGCTGCGGAAGTGGTCGGCCAGATAGGCGGCACGGGCGCATGCCGCGTCCCAGTCGAGCGCCTCGGCTTCGAGGGTGGCCGGTGCGGTCGCCGCCTCGAGGGCCGGGGGCACGGCCTCGACGGGGAGCAGCGCGGGGCCGACGCCGGCGGCGTCCTTGGCGGTGGTGAGGCATCCGGCCTTGTCGAGGATGCGGGCGATGGCGGCCGCGGCCTCGTCGGCCTGGTCGCCGGCGTACGGGGCGACGCCGGTGCGGATGAGCTCGGTTGCGGGGTGGATGCTCATGCCGTCACCGCCAGATCGTCTGCCGAGAGGTGCTCGGTCAGGCAGCGGATCGCGCGGTACTGGAGGGTCTTGACCGCGCCCTCCTTGATGCCCATGGCCGCCGCGGTCTCGGCGACGGTGAGGTCACGGAAAAACCGCCAGTAGATGCAGGTCCGCTGGTACTCGTTGAGGTAGCGCAGCGCGGCGCGCACCAGCAGCTCGCGGTGTGCGATGCCGATGCAGTCGGTGACGACCACGTCAACCACGTCGGTACCGTCGAGCTCCCACATGTCGTCGCCGTGGGGCATCTCGCGCTTGGTGCGCATCGCCTTGAAGTGGTCCATGACGAGGTTCCGGGCGATGGTGATGAGCCATGCGCCGAAGCCGCCGCCCTGCCAGGTGAAACGGCTGACGTTCCGCAGGGCGCGGACGAAGGTCTCGCTGGCGATGTCCTCGGCGAGGGCGCGGTTGCCGTTGACGCGGTAGTAGATGAAGCGCAACACCATGGCGCGGTGCTCGTTGTAGAGGGCGCCGAACGCTTCACGGTCGCCGCCGCGGGCGCGGTCGACGAGCTCACGCTCGGCGTCGCTGTCGAGGCGGGTGGCTGGGGGGCTAGCCTGTGCGATCAAGGCCAGTACCTCGCTTTCTGGGTTCAGAGGGCTGGTCGGGAGAGGTCCGTCCCGCTGCTTGGCGGTGGTCGGGGCGGGCCTCGAAACTGCAGGTCAGGCGCCGCGGTGCTGATAGACGGGCACTTCGCAGGAGGCCTGAATCGCGCGGATGTGTTCGGCGCGGAAGAGGATGCGCTTGCCGTTGGCGGTGGCGTGCGCGATCTCTCGCTGTGCGGCCTTCCTCCGGAGCGTCCGGGCTCCGAACGGCGTGTATGGCGCTGCCTCTTGCAGCGTGTAGTAGCGGTTGTCGTCGAGCTCCGGCAGGGAAGCGGGGCTCTCTGGCCGTTGGGCGGCCGGAGAGTCGGCGGTCACCGTGCTGGTGTTCTCATCAGCCGTGATGCGGCTCTCGGACACCCCCAGTGCTCTCGCGATCTGGGCGATCCGTTCGTCGCTCGGGTCGGTGACCACTCCGCGCTCCAGCCGACTGAGATAGCCGGATTCGCATCCGACCAGGTCGCCGAGCTGGCGCAGCGTGAGGCCTCGCTTCTTGCGGAGATCTCGGATGGCGTTGCCGTCTGATCTCACGCCACAAAAAGTAGCCTTGTGTGGCGCGCGATGCAAGCACTTGCGTACATCGCATGCCATTTTTTATGGCGCTGCACGCACCGGCGTGCCGCTGCATGCAGTTTCATGCGCCCCGTGCGCCCCAAAGGGCGCTCTTTTGATGCCATCGCACTGGTCAAGCGGCTGGAAGTACGCTTTTTTGCTGCATGGCGATGGGGCATGATGTGCAGCATGGAGACGGACTGGAAGGCGCTTGGGCGAGAGCTTGCTGCGCGAAGAGAGCTCCTGGGCTTCACTCAGGAGGAGGCGGGCGCGGGCATCGGTGCCTCGCGCGGGCCGATCCAGACCATCGAGCGTGGTGTCGAGCGCAAGAAGATCACCGCCACCATGCGCACCTATGCCCGCCTGCTGGGTTGGACCGACGACAGCATCGATGCGGTCCTCGCCGGCGGGAAGCCGACCATCCGGCCGGACGCGGGCGCGCCCGGAGAGTCACCTCGGGGCGCCGGCGGAACTGACACCGACAGCACCGTGCTCGACGAGTTGCCGCTGCGAATCCAGGCGGAGCTTGGCGAGGGTCGTTTTTTGGACGCGCGCTCCCTGTCGCTGGAGGCTTATGGCGCCAAGGGCGCTCGGGCCGTGGTCATCGTGCGCGCTGCGCCGGGGGCGTCTGCCGCCGAGCAGCACCGGGCCTTGGAGGCGTGGAGACGGGCTGAAGCTGACATGGAGCGCATGGGTGAAGTTGCTCCTGACGACAAGCCGGGGGCATAGTCCGAAAATCCCCGTTCGTCGCATATCAACAAGGGGGCCACATTTGAGCCAATGATGTGATTGCATAGCCCAACACCGCGATCGGGGGCCACCGGATCTTGGTTTTGGGGGACACATGCGTGTATACGTTCTCCGCGTTCCTGGCAGTGAACTGCCGGACGGAGTAGCACTCACCTTCACAGATGAGGGTGACGATGTGGTCATGCGCATCGACGAGCTGGAGATCAGCAACGAAGACGCCGCACTCCTCGCCGATGCGCTGACGGACCTGGCACAAGGCTGGGACAAGCCTCCGCCTGAGGAGGCCGGAACGTGGGTCCGGGTGACGGTCCACGTCTACCGCGTCGATCTGCCCGCGGGCGTCGAGGTCTTCCTCGAGGACGACGAGACTCCAAGCAGCCATTGGTACTTCGACAAGGGCATCTACAGCCGGCGCGTCACTCAGGCGATCTACGACGAGCTGGTCAAACGCTCCATGACCTGGCGGCGCCGCAGCACTCGCGACTTGCCCCCGCGGATCGGCGCCACCGACTGACCGTAGCTGGACGGAGAGGTCCCTGCGGTCGCGCCGCCTTGATGTGAGCGATCCGCAGGAACACTCCGCATTCAGTGAGGTCGAACATGGCACTTCCCAAGCAGCACACAGGCCGGGACGACGACGGTACGGGGCCTGCCAGTTGGCGTGTCCGGTGGACGCCAGGGGCCAGCCGCAGGAACCACACGACGGGATTTCGACACAAGGTGTACGCCCTGCACTGGGCCGCGCACCGCAATGCTGAGCAGCGTCCCGCGGCCTCGGAGGTCTGACATGGCCTTCGCGCAGAAGCGGGTCAGCACAGCCAAGGGCTCCAAGGGAAAGATCACCTGGCGTGCGCGGTACAAGCGACCTGACAACACCTGGGGTTCCGAGCCGGGCTTCCCCACGAAGAAGCTCGCGGAGCAGTACGCCGAAGAGCAGGAAGCGGCCATCCGGGCCGGCCGATGGGTTGATCCCGAACGGATGCGGACCCCCTTCGGGGTGTGGGCGCGGAAGTGGATGCAGACCAAGTCGCCGCGCGGCAACACAACTTCCACACGGTGGGCTCGACTGGACGCCCACATCCTGCCTCGCTGGGAGGACGTCCCGCTGCGGGGCATCAACTGGTTCGAGGCGGAGGACTGGGCCAACAACCTCAAGTGCGACGACGCAACGGCCACCCAGTGCCTGACCATCATGTCGATGATGCTCACCGGTGCCGTGGACGCCGAGTACCTGCTCGTCAATCCCCTGGCGGGACGGCGCCGGAGCCGTCCGGCGAGGGTCAAGGCTCAGGTGGAGGAGAAGGACGAGAGCAAGCTCTGGGCCCCGCCCGAGGTCGTGCTGCAGCTGGCGCGGCGCGCCGGCCGCATCGACGGACTGCACATCCTCACCACCGCGTTCGCAGGGCCACGTTGGGGCGAGAGCCTGGCGTTGCAGGCGGATTCCCTTGGTGAGCGGCGGGAGCCCTTCGAGGGTGGTGAGTTCGTCTGTCCCACGCTCGGCATCGTCAACGAGATCGCCGAGTATCAGCCGCGGGACAAGGACGGGAGGAAGCTTCCGATGGTCATCCAACTCGAGCCGGTGAAGACGAGGGAATCGAAGCGCCGGATCGACCTGCCACCGTTCCTGGCCGAGCTCCTGGCCAAGCACGTGGCTGAGCACCAGCATCAGTATCTGTTCTGCACTCGTGAGGGAACGTGGTGGCGGCGGAGCAACTTCGGCCGGCAGGTCATGCGGCCGGTTGCCGACGGACGCAAGGCCCTGCCGACGTCGAAGGGGCATGCCGAGCGGCCGGAGTGGGCGCCCATCATGGCGGGTCTGACGATGCGCGCGATGCGCCACACCCACGACACGTACCAGCAGCAGTTGGGGGTCAAGGCGCCCCTCGAGTTCGAGCAGGCCGGCCACAAGAGGCCGGGGACGAAAGCGATCTACCAGCACCCCACGCCGGACATGCGCCGCGATAGGCTGGAAGGGCTGCAGGGGATCTACGAGCGGGCCATGCGTGCGCTCGGCTGGGACGCGATCTGGGATGAAAGTTGATCGCCCGTATATCGCCCGAATGATCTTCCTTTCGTGCAGCATCGCAGGTCAGGGAAGCGACATAGCTACCCTTACAAGGCAGATGTCGGCGGTTCGAAACCGTCCACGCCCACCAGCCCCAGCGCATGACAAAGGCCCAGGTCATCCGGCATGAGCCCGGAAGCCTGGGCCTTGATCTTTTGCCGCCCGTGAGGGCCGCCGTGCCACTTACGTGCCACAAAGTCCACCGGAATCCACATCGGAGCCCGTCCCCTTGACCCGCCGGATCTGGTCGTCCACGTGCCCGGCGATCTCGTGGTCGCGGCCGTTGACGAGGTGTTGATAGATCAGCGCGGCACGCACCGACGAGTGCCCCATGCGGTGCATCAGCTCTCGTGTGGAGGCCCCGCCCGTCGCGGCGAGCGTGTTGCCGGTGTGCCGCAGATCGTGGAAGTGAACATCACCGAGGTCGGCCGTAGCGATGGCGCGCAGCCAGATCCGCCGGAAGTTGTTCCGCCGAAGCACTCCCCCGCGCGGCCCGACGAAGACTCGACCCGTGCGGCCGGGCTCGGAGTAGTCGGCGAGATGCGCCGCCAGCTCCGCGGTGAGCGAGGCGGGGAACGCCACGGTGCGAACGCCGGCCGCGGACTTGGGGGCCTTGACCGTCAATCCGTCCGACCGGGTCTCGGCGACCGACCGGCGGACCGAGATGGTGCGCCGCTCCAGGTCGACGTCCCACCGCTGGAGGCCGGCCAGCTCTCCGAAGCGCAACGCGGTGAAGGCCGCGAGCAGGATCATCACCCGATAGCGCGCGGGCACTGCGTCCGCGAGCCGGAAGACCTCCGCCACCGAGAGGAACGGCCGCTCGGCACTCGGGGCGGTGGCGCCACCCTTGATGCGGCACGGATTGCGCTGGACCAGGCCGTCGTCCACGGCGGTGTTCATGATGGCGCGGAGGATCTGATAGGCCTTGGCGACGGTCGCCCCGCCGACGCCCTGGTCGAGGAGGTTGGTCCGCCAACGCCGCACCTGCGGGGTGGTGATGTCCCGGAGCGGCACCGCGCGGAACGTCGGCAGGATGTGCAATTTCAGTGCGCTGCCGTTCCGTTCGCGGGTGGTGGCCGCGTAGTCGCGGTCCTTGAACCAGGATTCGGCGTACGCGCCGAACGCGATCTTGACATCGGGGTTCTGCCAGTCGCCGTCGAGGATCTTGGCCTCTTGCCTGACCAACCAGCGGTCCGCGTCGGTCTGTGAGGCGAAGGTCTTGTCCGCCGTCCGTATCAGCCCGTCCGGGCCCCGGTAGCGCGCCTGGAAACGCCCCGAAGGCAGCTTCCGCACCGACCCGAAGCGACGACGGCGCCCCTTGGAATTCGCCATCAGGCCACCGCCTTGAGCAGCGCCGTGCCGTTCGTGACCGGCTGGACCGTGTGATCCGCGATGAAGGCTTCGACCGCGCTCTCGGGGATGCGGACGTGACGGCCGACCTTGACGAACGTGATGCGGCGCTCGGCGATCAGCCGACGCGGGAAGCGCACCGACGTTCCGAGCATCTCGGCCACCTGGTCGACGCTGAGGTATCGGTCCTTCATGCTGCGGCTCCTTCCAGGGCCAGTTGGTCGCGCAGGGCTTCGCGTGCGGTGTCGCGGTTGAGCTGGAGGTCCCGGGCGATCGACGCCGCGAGGAGGGATTCGCCGGGGGTGTGGCCGTGGCCGGCGTATTGCCAGTCCGCCAGGACCAGGACGGTGTCCGGCTCGACGGGCTCCAGGCCGAGGTCCGCGTGCTCTTGGGCGGCGCGGTAGTCGGCGCGTTCCTGGCGCAGTGCGCCGAGGGTGGTGGAGTAAGCGCGGGATTTGGTGGAGAAGTGGCCGCGGAAGCCGAGCATGTGTGCCCAGGCCCACAGCCGCCGGTCCGGATACAGGTCGTCCAGGTCGCGGCACGCTTGGATGAGGCGGCGGGCGTGGTCGGGCACCTGGTGACGGTCGAGTTCGGCCAGTTCGCCGATGCGGCGGTCGAGGGTGCCGGTGTTCTCGGCGGCTTTGGTCGCGTATTTGGCGACGTAGGAGGCGACGGCCTGTTCGGTGATGTCGGAGCCATCCCCGAAGGCCTTGACCGGGCGGACGTCGAGCTGGGTACCCCAGCGGAAGGTCCGGGCGGGTTGGCCGCCGGCGGCGGGGACGCTGACGCTCGTGTAGCCGTGGTGGGCGGCGGCGCGGATGGCGTCGGTGAGCAGCTGCACGGTGGCCCAGGAGGGTGGCTCGGTGTCGGGTCCTTCGGGGCCGTCGAGGCGGATGACGGCGTGGAAGTGGACGGCACCGCGCTTTTGGAACTCGGCGACCTTGCCGAAGGAGACCCGCAGGACCTCGCGCATGGCCCGTTGCGTGAGGCCGGCGCGGGCGGCGATCTCGCGGCGGAGCCGGTTGGTGAAGCGCTGCCACAGCTGCCCGGCGTGGTTGTTGAACAGCACCGCCCCCGCGTAGTCGTAGGTGGCCGGGTCGAGCGCTGTGCCGAGTGCCGGGTCGTCCGCCGGGTGCTGGGTGCCGCAGCGGCAGCGGCCGGTGTCGGGCCGGTTGTGCACGCGCCCGAATGAGGGGGCGGTGAGAGTGGCGAAGACGCGGGGGTGGTCACGGACGGTGGCGGGGATGTCGCGGCGCTGGTCTCCGGCGAGGCCGGCACGGATGAGGTGGTAGGTGTCTCCTGCGTAGGTCCAGGCGCAGGCGGGGCAGCGGGAGGCGCGGCGGTTGCCGCAGGCGATGCGGAGGCGTCCGCTGGGTTCGTTCTCGGTGGAGTAGTGGTGCAGGGTCTCGCCTGTCGTGCGGTCTTTGGTGAGGGTCCAGCCGGTCAGGTGGATCGGGTCGGAGCAGCCGCCGGTGCGGCGGATCTGGTCTTCCCAGCGGTGGAAGCCCGGGGACCCGGCCACCCTCAGCAGGTCACCGAGGGTGGTCGGGTCCAGGCCCGCGAGGGTCGCGGTGTCAGACACGGGCGCCCTCCCGCGTCCGAGCGGAGCGCAGGGTACCGGCGCCGTGGCAGGCAGGGCAGTGGACGGTGAGGGTACGCAGGTGGCCGCGCCGGTCGCGTCCGCCGAGGGTGATGACGGCGGAGGCGAAGCCGTCGCAGGCCGGGCAGATCCGCGCCGGTGGCGGTGTCGGGTGGGTCATGATGGGGGTTCCTTCCGGATCTCTGATTCGGGCAGGGGCACGGCTCCCGGGGCGGGCGATACTTGGCGGTTGAGGCCGCCCTGGGGGCCGGTCAGCGCTTGTGCTGGCCGTTGAGCATCGAGCGCAGGACCACAGCGCAGACCGCGACGGATGCGGCGGTGACGGCAACCGCCAACAGCAGCGACACCAGGACCGTGCCGACGACCAGGACCACCGCGGTGCCGCCGCCGACGAGCGCGACCAGGGCGCCAGGGGTGAGCTGCACAACCGGCCGGGACGACACCGGAGCCGGGGCCGCGGGGACGGGCGCGGGGCCCGGGGTGTGCTGCACGACAGCGGTCGACTCGACCGGGAGCGGGATGGTCACGCCGGTCGGGGTCGGGTTGGTGGGGATCTTCGGCCGGAGCATGAGCGGTCTCCTACTTCTCGATGAGGGTGTCGATGACGGGGGCGAGCAGGCTGTCGGCGATGAGGTAGCCGCCGAGCAGCAGGACCAGGACGAGCCAGAGCGGCGGGCGGATGAGTTTGCAGCCGAGGTAGCCGACGACGATCAGGGCGAACCAGAGCGGGACGTCCACGGGCGGGTGTCTCCTATCGGGCCGTGCAGCGGTGGGTGCGGGCTGCGAGCTGGGCGGCGGACTGGCTGGAGTAGTCGGCGGACCAGCCGCAGCGGTCGTTGGTGCACACCGCGGCGTGCTTTGTCTGGCCGTGCCGGTCTCGGTGGGTGCCGATCTGCACGGGGCCGATCTGCATCACGGAGTGGAAGAAGTCGCGGGCGGGCATGGGGTCAGTCCTCCTGTCCGGTGAAGTCGTCGGCGTGGTCGGTGAGCCATTGGCGGATCTCGGGGTGTTCGTCGTCGGTGGCCTGGTTGATCGCGTCCTCGCCCAGGCGCATGGCGTCCACCAGGCGGTTGTTCCGGGTGAGTTCGGCGGACCGTTCCAGGGCGGCGCGGATCTGCGGGCGCATGCTTTGTCCTCCTGTCAGGTGAGGTGGGCGGCGATGGCGTCGGCCAGCTGGGCGGGGACGCCGAGCCGGACGCGCAGGGTGTCGGTGTCGATCGAGGTCCCGGTGCGCGCGTGGTGGTCGTCGGCGACCTTCCGGGCGTGAGCCACGAGCGCGGCCGGGACCGCGGGAAGTGCCGACGTTGGGGCTGCGGGCAGGGCCGGGACGGGCTCGGCTGCATCCGGCACGGGCTCGGGCTCAGGGGCGCGTTCGAGGTCGGCCGCCTCGGTCATCTCGGGGGCCGGGACTTCCTGGCGTTCGAGGGCGGGACTCGGGGAGTGCACCAGGAGGGTGCCGCCGAGGAAGGCCAGGGCAGGCCATCCGGCCACGAGGATGCTCAGCCAGTCCGGCACGTGGTCCAGGTCGAGGAGCCCGGCGGTTGCCACGTTGGCGCCGAGGGATGCGGCCAGCGCCGTGGCGAACCAGAACCACGCAGCCCGCACCGGCTCCCCGGCCGGACGAAGAGATCGCAGCTTCCGCCAGGCGGCAACGAGGAGCAGGTCCACGCTGATCGGGTAGGCCCAGGCTTTCCATCCGTCCTGCCCGGCAGCGGCGGCGAGGTCGTGCAAGTGGGCGAAGGACAGCGCCCCTGCGATGACCGCTTGCACGAGCACCGCGTCCACGCGCAGAGACCGCATGATCGTTCTCCTTCCGATGTCAGGCAGCGTCCGGCAGCCGCACAGGGGCGGGAGCACGGAGCGGCTTGGGCGGGGCCACGGGCGGCAGAGCGGGCCGGAAGGCGGCAAGCTCG
>NZ_JBIVNJ010000014.1:0-164092 GCF_044753585.1 Streptomyces sp. NPDC088354
CTGACCGAGGAGGTCACGGCCCGCAAGGGCTGACCTCCACGGGTACTGCGACGGAGCCCCGCCGTGCCACGCAGGCACCGCGGGGCTCCGCGCGTCATTGACGGCCCGGCTGGACGGCCTTAGCGTTGTTTCAACGGTTTGTTGAATATGGAACGCTGGAGGGCGGCAGATGGCCCAGGACGGGACGGTCCGCACCTCACTCGGCGACGCGGTGCGCCAGGACATCGGCGCGTCCCTGGCCGGTGTCGACGCCGAACTCGCCCGCCGCTACCCCGGGGACCCCGGCACCCGGCAGCCCGTGCACACGGTCTACGTCCCCGCCGACGCCTTCGCGCACGACACCGTGCGGACCTGGGGCGACCGCGCCCTCGCCGCCCTCGACGAGCACGCGCCGGACGCCGCCTCCCTCGCCGAAGTCCTCGGTCTGCCGCCCGGGTCCGCGGCGGCGGTCCACGACCGCGTCCGCGCCAAGCTGCGGCGGGAGCCCGTCGAGGATCTGCGCATCGACTTCGAGGACGGCTACGGTCCCCGGCCCGACGCGGAGGAGGACGCGGCGGCGGCCGCCGCGGCACGCCTCGTGAACGCCGCCGTGGCGGACGGCAGCGCGCCCCCGTACCTCGGCATCCGTATGAAGTGCCTGGAGGCGGCGGTCCGGGACCGGGGCATCCGTACCCTGGACGTCTTCCTCACCGGCCTCATGGACGCCGGGGACCTGCCGCGCGGGCTCGTGCTCACCCTGCCCAAGGTGACGTTCCCTCAGCAGGTCACGGCGATGGTGCGGTTGGTGGAGGAGTTCGAGAAGGCCCGCGGGCTGGACGCGGGACGGATCGGCTTCGAGATCCAGATCGAGACGACGCAGTCCGTGCTGGGTCCCGACGGCACCGCCACCGTCGCCCGGTTCATCGACGCGGCCGGGGGCCGGGTCACCGGACTGCACTACGGCACCTTCGACTACAGCGCCGCCTGCGGCGTGAGTGCGGCGTACCAGTCGATGGACCACCCCGTCGCGGACCACGCCAAGGCCGTCATGCAGGTGGCCGCCGCCGGCACGGGCGTCCGGCTCTCCGACGGCGCGACGAACGTCCTCCCGGTCGGGCCCACCGCGCAGGTCCACGATGCCTGGCGCCTGCACTACGGGCTCGTCCGCCGCTCCCTCGCCCGCGCCTACTACCAGGGCTGGGACATGCACCCCGGCCACCTGCCCACCCGCTACGCCGCCGTCTACGCCTTCTACCGCGAGGGCCTCCCCGCGGCCGCCGCCCGCCTCGCCGCGTACGTCGCCCGGGCCGGCGGCGACGTCATGGACGAGCCCGCCACCGCCAGGGCGCTGAGCGGCTACCTCCTGCGCGGCCTCGACTGCGGCGCCGTCGACCCGGACGAGGTCACCGCCGCCACCGGCCTCTCGCGAAGCGACCTCGACGCGCTGGCGGGAGTGCCCGGCCGGGGCTAGCCGTCGCTCCGGCCGTGGACGGCGCCCGCGCGCCCGACTGGCCGAGCTCTCGCGGCACTCGGCGACGTCGGCCGGGTAGGTCTGCAGCGCCCGCGGCCCGGCGGCGCGGCGGTCGCGGCGCAGGGCGATGTCCTCGGTCTGCTCCCGTACCCGTACGGCGTGCCGGACCTCGGCCGTACGGAGGCGGCGCTCGCAGGCGTCGTCCGTGAAGGCCGCGACGAGGTCGGGCCGGCGGGTGAATCCTGCGTCCGCCACGCAGCGGGACCACCTGTCCCAGGCCGCGCGGAGACGGGGTCGCGCTCGACAGCCTTGCCGACCTCGGGCGCCCGCTTGCGCGTAGAGCAGGTCCCGCCCGAGGCCGATGCCGCGCTTCAGCCGCCGGGCCGCGTCGGTGTCGCACGCGGGCAGGTCCGCGTACTCGGTGACGGTCATCCGGCGCCCCTCCGGCTCGGCGGTCGGGTGCCGTGCCGGGTACCAGCCGCGCCCCCGGCGGCGGACGGTGTCGAGGGCCGAGAACGCCGTAGCCGGTGACGACCGCGATGCCGACGACGGTGGTGGCTCCGGGGGAGCGTGGGTAGTGGGGGTGAGTGGGAAGTCCGGGTGGCCGTGGTCCGCCGTGCACGGCCGGACCGGCAACGCCGATGTCGGCCTGTACCGCCGGTGGTCCGCCGGCGTGATGTCGTACCGCGCGGTCGGGAGGGGGCCGAGGTCCGACGCCGCCCTGACGAACTCCTGGCGTTCGGGGCCCGAGGCCCAGATCGGCACCCGCACCGCCGCCTCCGGCCGCCGTCCCCGCCTCGCTGATGCCGGCGGACACCGGCGGGCGGCGGTACGTCATCGGCCACCCCCCCCCGATCGGGAGGGGCGTAGGCACGGCAACACGCGGACGGGTGGCTAGCGCACCGGGCCGTCCGGGGCGAGGCCGCGCCCGCTCAGCCAGCGCATCTGCTCCAGCGGCTGCGAACCACGGCCCCCGGCGTGGTCGCCGAACTGCCAGACGCGGATGTCCTTCTCGCCGGCGTAGCGGTTGTACGCCGCGTACACGGTCGAGGGCGGGCAGATCGGGTCCATCAGGCCCACGCTGAACAGCGCTGGGGCGCTCGCGCGCGGCGCGAAGTGGACGCCGTCGAAGTAGGAGAGCGTGCCGAACACCTCCTGGGGTCCACCCGCCGGTGCACCCCGAGATACTGCGCGAGTTCGGGATACGGGCAGTCGGCGGCCGTGTCCGCGCCGCGCCGGAAGTGGCACAGGAACGGCACGTCCACGAGCGCCGCCGCGACCGCGCCGCCCGTCGGCCCGGCGACCACCAGTGCGAGCCCGCCGCCCTGGCTGACGCCGGAGACGACCACGCGCCGCGGATCGACGCGCGGGTGCTCGCGCAGGGCGTCGACCGCCCGCACGCAGTCCGCCATCAGGCGTCGGTAGTAGTAGTGCTCGGGGTCCTCGATGCCCCGCGTCATGAAGCCCCCGACGTACTGCGGCCCGGGCATCGCGTCCGGATCCGGGGTGTCGTGACCCTGGCCGCGGCTGTCCACGACGAGGTGGGCGTACCCGGCGGCACTCCACAGCAAGTGCTCGTGGTGCAGGCCGCGTCCACCGCTGTAGCCGATGTAGGTGACGACGCCGGGCAGCGGCTCCGTCGCCCCGCGCGGCAGCAGCAGCCACGCGGCGACGGGCTGACCGCCCCAGCCCGGGAAGCGCACCTCGAAGACCTCGACCGTCCGCAACGGCGAATCCGCCACGGGCCGGTACTCGGCGTCGCCCCCGGCGGTCTCCCGGGCGGTGGTGATGGTCTTGGCCCAGAAAGCGTCGAAGTCCTCCGGCTCCGCTGTCTCCGGTGCGTAGGTGCGCAGTACGTCCGACGGCAGGTCGGTGAGCGCATGGCGGTACGTCCCCTCCTTGATCGGCGGCCATCGGGCCGCCCGGCGCCCGAGGTGTCAACGGCCCGTCGTCGCGGTGGGGCCGTCAGGTCATGGGCGGGAGTTCGCCCGAGCCGCGTGCGACGAGCCGGCAGGGGAGTACCAGGCGGTCGGGCGCACCGGCGGCGCCGTCGAGCCGCTGGAAGAGCAACCGCGCCGCCGTGCGGCCGAGTTGTGCCGGGTCCTGGGCGACGACGGTGATCGCGGGCCGGAGGAGGTCGGCGAGCTCGAAGTCGTCGAAGCCGACGAGCGCGACGAGCTGCGGGCGGTCGGCCAGCACCCGTACCGCGGTCACGGTGATCCGGTTGTTGCCCGCGAAGATCGCCGTGACGGGCTCCGGCCCGGCCAGCATCCGGTCGAGTTCCGAACGCACGCGGTCCGGCGCGGTCGTGCCGCAGGAGACCCAGCCGTCGTGGACGGGGAGGCCGGCGTCGGCCATCGCCTCGCGGTAGCCGCGCAGGCGCTCGGCGGCGGTGTGGATGCGGGGGAGGTCACCGATGAAGCCGATGCGCCGGTGCCCGTGGGCGATGAGGTGCGCGACGCCTTCACGGGTGCCGCCGGCGTTGTCGCTGACGACCACGTCCGCGTGGATGCCCCCGGCGGGCCGGTCGACGAAGACCGTGGCGACCCCTGCCGCTATCTCCGGTTCCAGGTAGCGGTGGTCCTCGCTCGCCGGGACGATGACCAGGCCGTCGACGCGCCGAGCACAGAACGCCAGCACCAGCTCCTGTTCGCGTTCGGCGTCCTCCGCGCTCGACCCCGTGAACAGCAGCGTGCCGTGCGCCCGGGCCAGGTCCTCGACGGCCCGGCTGAGCGGGGAGTAGAAGGGGTCCGCGAGGTCCTCCAGGACGAGCCCGATGCTGGCGGTCCGGCCCTTGCGCAGCAGGCGGGCGCTGTCGTTGCGGCGGAAGCCGAGGGCGTCGATGGCGGCCTGCACGCGGGCGATCGTGTCGTCGGTGACCCCCGGCTCCTCGTTGACGACGCGGGAGACGGTCTTCAGGCCGACACCGGCCCGAGCGGCGACGTCCTTCATGGTGGGCCGGGCGGTACGCGGAATATCGGTCACGCCGGGATCCTATGGGCTGGACAACGTTGTCAACAAAGGGCGACACTACGCCCATGCCGTTCGAGAGCACAGCTGAACCCATCGCACCGCCGTCGCAGGCCGCAGACCGGGGTCCCCTGGTCGCCGCCGTGGACGTCGGGGGCACGAAGATCGCGGGCGCCCTGGTGGACCCGCATGGGCGGCTGCTGCTGCGCGCCCTGCGTCCCACGAGGGCGGACCGGGACGCGGAGACCGTGATGGGATCGGTCGCCGAAGTGCTGGACGAACTGCGCGCGGCGGCCGAGTGGTCGCGCGTCGTCGCCGTCGGCATCGGCAGCGCCGGACCCATCGACGCCTCGCGTGGCACGGTCAGCCCGGTCAACATCGGCGCCTGGCGCGACTACCCGCTGGTGGCGGAGGTCGCCGCACGGGTGGACGGACTGCCCGTGGTGCTGACCGGCGACGGCATGGCGATCACCGCCGCCGAGCACTGGCAGGGTGCGGCCCGCGGCCATGACAACGCGCTCTGCATGGTGGTCTCCACCGGCGTCGGCGGCGGCCTCGTCCTCGGCGGCGCACTGCATCCCGGACCGACCGGCAACGCCGGCCACATCGGCCACATCAGCGTGGACCTCGACGGCGACCTGTGCCCCTGCGGCGGCCGGGGCTGCGTCGAGCGGCTGGCGAGCGGCCCCAACATCGTGCGGCGTGCCCAGGAGGCCGGCTGGCTCCCCGCCGCGGGGGAGGCGGCCGACGCCGCCGCCGTGGCCCGTGCCGCCCGCGCCGGGGACGCGGTGGCGCTGGCGTCCTTCGACCGCGCCGCGCAGGCACTGGCCGCGGGCATCGCCGCGACGGCGACGCTGGTGGAGATCGACATCGCCGTGATCGGCGGAGGCGTCGCCGGCTCGGGCCCGCTGCTCTTCGATCCCCTGCGCACCCATCTGCGCCGGTACGCCACCCTGTCGTTCGCGGCCGGGGTGAAGGTTGTCCCCGCGGTGCTCGGCACGGACGCGGGCCTGGTCGGCGCCGCCGCGGCGGCCGGCGAGGCGCTGGGCCTGGAGGCGTTCGGCGCGGCCCGCTAGATGATCGATTCCAAGGGTTAGTGGTCGTAGGCGGTCAGGGAGCGCAGGGTGGGCTGGCCGGTGTGGTGGTTGTGCCAGATCGCGGCGGTCAGGGCGAGGAGTCGTTGCAGGATGCGGACGGCCACGCCGCCGGGGGTGCGGCCGCCGTGCCGCTCCAGGTCCAGTTGGCCTTTGAGGGTGTCGTTGACCGACTCGATCAGCTGCCGTAGCGGCTTGAACAGCTGTGCTCCGGCCCGCTCGGGTTCGCCCTTGCGGGCCGGCCGCAGTAACCGCACGTCCAGTTCTGCCAGGCGCCGCTCGAACTCGCGACCGTAGTAGTGCCGGTCGGCTATCAGAGTCTGGCCCGGGCGGTCGGATGCCAGGTCGCCGTCGACGGTCAGCAGGTCCAGCAGCGTCTCGCGTTCGTCGGCCTTGGCGCCGGTGAGCGCGAAGCCGACGGGGAGCCCGTGCAGGGTGCACACCAGGTGGAGCCGCAGTCCCCAAAAGTAGCGGCTGTGGCTGGCGCAGTAGCCGTATTCGGCCCATCCGGCCAGGTCAGAGCGACGCACGGTTTCCTTGGAGCGGCCGCATTCCACCGGCGTGGAGTCCACCACCCACACATCGTCGTTCCACAAGGCGGTGTCGGTGGCCAGGATCCGGATCGTCAACCGGATCAGCTCGGCAGTCCGCCGCAGCCGCTTGTTGTAGCCGGGCTGCAATGGCAGGTACGGGAACAGGTGCCGCAAGCGGGTCCGGGCATGCCGTATCCAGCGGGCTTCGGAGGTGTAGCCGAGCAGGGCCTGCATCACCGCCAGGGTGACCAGCTCGGCGTCCGACAGCCGCGGGGCGATGCCCACCGTGGGCCGCCACGGCGCCAGATGCGGCGAATCCTTCAACAAGTCGTCGACACGCACGTAGAGTGCAGTCGCGAGGGTGTCTATCTCGGTCGTCACACACTGAGAGTGGACACCCTCGCCTTATCTCGTGACCGAACCCTTGGAATCGATCATCTAGACGCGGGCCCAGTTGTCCGCGGGCGTCCGGCTCCCCCGAGCCGCCGGACGTCCGGGTCGGCGTGCGGCACGCCGGCAACGCCCGGCCGCGGGTCGTGGCGCTCACCCCCTGGCGCGGCGGCCGCCCCGTTCGTCAGGAAGCGGACGACGGGCCGCCCCCGGCGGGCGCGGTCGCGTGACGGGCGCCGGGAACGACCAGGAGCGCGTGGATCCCCGGTATCCGGGCCCGCGCGCGGTCCGGCATGCGCCGGGAACGTAACTGCGCTGTCCCGGGACACCCGGAGCGGTCCGGACCGAGGTCCTCCGACAGGTCGCGCTCGTGGCCGGATCGGCACTCTTGACGCTGCCGCGTTCCTGGTCCGCGCGCTGCCGTGCGATCGGTTCACAGCCCGTTCGCCCGGGACGCCGACACGGGCTGAGCTCGGGGTACGCGGGTTCTGAAGCCACCGGTATGCGCCGATGGCCGGGTCTGTGCGTTTGCCGACGCCGATGATCCGGGCAATTCGTAGGGGGCTACCGGGCAACGGAAGAGGGGGCACCGTGATCGTCTGGCTCAACGGCACGTTCGGCGCGGGCAAGACCACTGCGGCACGCGAACTGCTCGATCTGCTGCCGGGAAGCGTGCTCTACGACCCGGAACTCATCGGCACCGGGCTGCGGCTCATGCTCCCCGAGAAGCGGCTGGGCGAGGTCTCCGACTACCAGGACCTGCCCTGCTGGCGGCGGCTGGTGGTCGACACGGCGGCCGCGCTGCTGAGCGAGATCGGCGGCGGGCCGCTCGTCGTGCCGATGACCCTGCTGCGGCAGGAGTACCGCGACGAGATCTTCGGGGGCCTGGCGGCCCGCAGAATCCCGGTGCGGCACTTCGTGCTCGACGCTGAGGAAACGGTTCTGCGCGAGCGGATCGAGCAGCGTGCGGACATCCCCGGCGACCCGGTGGCGAACGCGGAGGTCCGCGGCTGGTGCCTGGAGCAGCTCGCCGCCTACCGAGAGGCGCTGCCCTGGCTGACCGCCGACGCCCATGTCGTCGACACCACCGGCATGGGCCCGCGCGCCACCGCGGAGCGCGTCGCCGAGGCGATACGCGAGGGCGCCGGCGTCTGCGACATCGTGCAGACCCCGGAGCCCACGGCGGAGACGCTCGCCGCGGGCGTGCTCCTCTTCGACGAGGAGGACCGCGTCCTGCTGGTCGACCCCACCTACAAGCCCGGCTGGGAGTTCCCCGGCGGGGTCGTCGAGCCCGGTGAGGCCCCCGCCCGGGCCGGGATGCGCGAGGTCGCCGAGGAACTCGGCCTGCACCTGCCGACCGTTCCCCGGCTGCTCGTCGTCGACTGGGAACCGCCCCTGCCGCCCGGCTACGGGGGCCTGCGGCTGCTCTTCGACGGCGGCCGTCTCGGGGCCGCCGAGGCCGAACGCCTCCTCCTGCCGGGGGCCGAACTGCGCGGCTGGCGCTTCGCCAGCGAGGACGAGGCCGCCGCCATGCTGCCGCCGGTCCGTCTCACGCGCCTGCGGTGGGCCCTGCGCGCCCGTGAGCGCGCCACCGTCCTCAACCTGGAGGCGGGCGTGCCCGTGGGCAGCTGATCGCTGATCGCTGATCGCTGATCGATGCCGGTGCGCGGCCTGCCCGGACGGTCGACCGGCCGACCGTCCGGGCAGGCCGCCGGAGAGGCGTGCCGACACCCGGCCGCACGGGCACCGGGTGTCGGCGGCCGGGGTGTCAGACTGCCTTGCTCTCGGCGTAGCCGCGGAGGAACAGCGCCTCGGCGAGCGAGAGCTTCTCCAGCTCCTCCGGGGAGACGCTCTCGTTGACCGCGTGGATCTGCGCCTCGGGCTCGCTCAGCCCGATGAGGAGCATCTCCGCCTCGGGGTACAGCGTGGCAAGGGTGTTGCACAGCGGGATGGAGCCGCCCATGCCGGCGATCTCGAGCTCCTTGCCGTAGGCGGCGCGCATGGCCTCCGCCATGGCGGAGTACGCCGGGCTGGAGGTGTCGGCGCGGAAGGCCTGGCCCAAGCCGGTCCGGGTGACCTCGACGTGGGCGCCCCAGGGGGCGGCGGCCTTGAGGTGGGCGATGAGGAGATCGGCGGCCTCCTGGGCGTCCACGCCCGGCGGGACCCGGAGGCTGACCTTGGCGCCCGCGGTGGCCTGGACGGACGGCGTGGCGCCCACGACGGGCGGGGCGTCGATGCCGAGCACGGTGACCGAGGGACGGGCCCAGACGCGGTCGGCGACCGTGCCGCCGCCGACGAGGGAGACACCGTCCAGGACCTTGGCGTCGCCGCGGAAGTCCTCCTCCGGGTACTGCAGCCCCTGCCACGAGGCGTCCATGGCGAGCCCCTGGACCGCGGCGGCCCCGGTCTCGTCGTGCAGGGTGTGCAGGATGCGGATCAGGGCGCTGAGCGCGTCGGGCGCGGCGCCGCCGAACTGACCGGAGTGCAGGTTGCCCTGCAGCGTGCTCACCTTGACCTCGACCATCGCCATGCCGCGCAGCGTGGCCGTGGCGGTGGGCAGCCCGCAGCGGAAGTTGCCCGTGTCGCCGATGACGATCGCGTCGGCGGCGAGCAGCTCGGGGTGCTCCTCCGCGTAACGCTCCAGGCCGCCCGTGCCCTGCTCCTCGGATCCCTCGGCGATGATCTTCACGCCGACCGGCACCCCGCCGTTGTCGCGCAGCGCGCGCAGCGCCGTGAGGTGCATGATCAGACCGCCCTTGCAGTCGGCCGCACCGCGCCCGTACCACCTGCCGTCGCGCTCGGTCAGCTCGAAGGGCGGGGACAGCCAGCCGGCCTCGTCCAGCGGCGGCTGAACGTCGTAGTGCGCGTAGAGCAGCACGGTGGGCGCGCCCTCGGGGGCGGGCAGGTATCCGTAGACCGACTGCGTGCCATCGGGGGTGTCGAGCAGCGCGACGTCCTGGAAACCCTCCCCGGTCAGAGCGTCCGCGACCCACTGCGCGGCCTTCTCGCACTCGCTCCTCGGGAACTGCCTCGGGTCCGCCACCGAGCGGAACGACACCAGCTCGGCCAGCTCGGTCCGGGCCCGCGGCATCAGGGCGGCGACGGTTGCGGCGAGTGGTGCGGCGGACATGGGCGCTCCTGGTGGGTGCGTGTTCGGTCGAACGCGTGGTTCGTGTACTGGTGCTCGGGATCGATGGTGCCACAGCCGTGTCCGCGCACCCGCGGATTAGTATGCGGCTGAGCAGGGGTGACAGCAGCCTGCGGGTCGGACGGGAGCGGGAGCACGTGAGCAGCGAGTACCAGGCGCAGGACGGCGGTTCGGCGGACGGCGCCGAGGACGCATCGGTGTGGGATGTCGTCGTGGTCGGGGCGGGGCCCGCCGGGGCATCGGCGGCCTATGCCGCGGCCGCGGCCGGACGCAGTGTCCTGCTGTTGGAGAAGGCCGAGCTGCCCCGCTACAAGACGTGCGGCGGCGGCATCATCGGGCCGTCCCGGGACGCACTCCCGCCGGGCTTCGAACTTCCGCTCCGTGATCGCGTGCACGCGGTCACCTTCAGCCTCAACGGGCGCCTCACCCGGACCCGCCGGTCCCGGCACATGCTCTTCGGCCTGATCAACCGGCCCGAGTTCGACGCCCAGCTCGTCGAGGCGGCCGTTGCCGCGGGCGCCAAGCTGCGCACCGGTGCCGCCGTCTCGCGGGTCGAGCAGCACGGCACCTCCGTCCCCGACCGGCGCACGGTCGCGGTGGTCCTCAACAACGGCGAGACGGTGCTCGCGCGGGCGGTCGTCGGCGCCGACGGCTCCGCCAGCCGCATAGGCGCCCATGTCGGGGTCAAGATGGACCAGGTCGACCTGGGCCTCGAGGCCGAGATCCCGGTCCCCCCGGAGGTGGCCGAGGACTGGACAGGCCGGGTCCTGATCGACTGGGGCCCGCTGCCGGGCAGTTACGGCTGGGTCTTCCCCAAGGGCGAGACGCTGACGGTCGGAGTGATCTCCGCGCGCGGCGACGGCGGCGCCACCAAGCGCTATCTGGAGGACTTCATCGGCCGGCTCGGTCTGGCCGGGTTCGAACCGAGCATCTCCTCGGGCCACCTGACGCGTTGCCGTGCCGACGACTCCCCGCTGTCCCGCGGCCGGGTGCTCGTCTGCGGGGATGCCGCCGGCCTGCTGGAGCCGTGGACCCGCGAGGGCATTTCCTTCGCCTTGCGCTCGGGCCGTCTCGCGGGGGAGTGGGCGGTGCGGATCTCCGAGTCGCACGACGCGGTCGACGCCCGGCGTCAGGCGCTCAACTACGCCTTCGCGGTCAAGGCCGGTCTCGGTGTGGAGATGGGGGTGGGCCGCCGCATGCTCGGCATCTTCGAGAAGCGCCCCGGTCTGCTGCACGCGGTCCTCACCACCCTCCCGCCGGCGTGGAACACCTTCGCCCGGATCACTCGCGGTTCGACCTCGCTCGCCGAGATCGTTCGGACCCATCCCCTGGCCCGTCGTGCGCTAGAGTCATTCGACCGCTCCTGATCTTCATCTGTCCATCTACTGCCTGCCTTAAAGAGGGTGTTGAGGGGCAGACACCTTCTTGGAGGTAGCCCTGACATGCCGTTGAGGAATGAACAAGGCCGACTGCCCTGGTGGGCCCGGTGGTTGACCGGGCTCATAGTGCTGGCGGGCCTGCTGCTGCTGGTCGCCAAAGCCGACCTGATACCCGGCCTGCCCAACCCCTTCGCCGAGGAGACCAAGGACCGCACCGGCCCCGTGGTGCTCAAGGCGATCCAGGACATGAACCGCTTCGAGGGAGCCAGCGGCGACTTCCAGGTCGTCGTCGACCTGGAGAAGGACGCCAAGTTCCTGCCCGACGCAGTGCGTGGCCGGCGCACGCTCTATGTCGGCGCCGGCAGCGTCGACGCCTATGTGGACCTCGGGGACGTGGGCCCGAAGGGCGTGCAGGTCACCGAGGACCGCAAGTCGGCGGTGCTGACCCTGCCGCACGCCCAGCTGGAGCGCACCTCGCTCGACCCGGACCGCTCCTACATCGTCGCCGAGGAGCGGGGCTTCTTCGACCGGCTCGGCGACTTCTTCTCCTCGCACCCCAACGACGAGCAGCAGATCCAGCAGCTGGCCGCGAAGAAGATCCAGGACGCGGCCAAGAAGACGGAGCTGGCGCAGCGGGCGGAGACCAACACCCGCGCCATGCTGGAACGTCTGCTGATCTCGCTCGGCTTCGAGCGCGTGGAGGTGCGGTTCAGCTGATGGCCGTGATCCGGAAGACGGGGTGCTTGGGGGCTATCGCGCGCAGCTCCTCGTCCGTGGAATCGGGGCCGACTCCTCCGAAGAACACGCCGACCTCCGCCTTCCAGCGCTTGAGGTAGGCACGCAGCACCTCGGGCTTGGCGTCGTCGCCCACCTCGGCGGCGGTGAACTCCTCGACGCGCTTGCCCAGCAGGAGTTGACCGCCGCCGGCGGCCCGCATGTTGTGGGTCCACTGCACGTGGCCGCGGGGAGCGACGAGAAAGCGCTCCCCGCCCACGACGAGCAGGTTGACCGGTGTGCGGCGCCATTCCCCGCTCTTGCGCCCCTTGACGGCCAGCACGCGGGAACCCCACACACTCACACCGCGCCGGGTGAGCCAGCCGACGAAGCGGTTGAGGACATTGACGGTGATCCAACCGGGCTTCTTGACGTGCTCCGACATCTCGGACATGAGGACTCCTCCGTAAAGTGTGAGCGGTGCTCTCGCTTGAGAACAGTGTGCAGCAGCAGGGCCGTGAAAGCAAGAGCGGTGCTCTCAATCTTGGTCGCGCACTCCGATCCGTTTACACTGATCCTCATGAGCGTGATCAGGACGGCCAGGGAACGGGCTCGCGGTGAAGTGACCGCCGCCATCAAGGAAGAAGCGCGCCGGCAGCTCGCGGACGAAGGCGCGGCACGCCTCTCGCTCCGCTCGGTGGCCCGGGAGCTCGGCATGGTCTCCTCGGCCCTGTACCGCTACTTCCCCAATCGGGACGAGCTGCTCACCGCGCTGATCGTCGACGCCTACGACGCCGTCGGTGCCGCCGCCGAGACCGCGTTCGAGGGGGTGGGGGACGCCGACCCCGTCACGAGCTGGATCGTGGTCAGCCGGGCCGTGCGCGGCTGGGCACTGGAACACCCCCATGAGTACGCCCTGATCTACGGATCCCCGGTGCCCGGGTACAGCGCGCCGCTCGACACCATCGGCCCGGCCTCCCGCGTCGCGCTCGTGCTGCTCACGGTGGCCGAAAGGGCCCACGCCGACGGACGCCTGGCCCTGCCCGCGCCGGACGCGCCGCTGAGCGCGGGCGTGCACGCCGACGCGTGGCGGCTCGTCAAGGACCTCGACCAGGACCTGCCGCCGCAGGCCCTGCCGGCGTTGATCGCCGCGTGGGCCCAGCTCTTCGGCCTGATCGGCTTCGAGCTCTTCGGCCAGTTCAACAATGTGGTCGAGGCACGGGACGAGTTCTTCGACCACGCCATGGCGAGCCTGGCGCACCAGGCCGGTCTCCGCCGTGATCCTGTACTCCCGGAGGAGTAGACGAGGTCACCGCCGTGATCGGACGCCGACCGCCGGTCCGTCGTTCTAGCGTGGCCGCATGAGCGACGACGCAGCCGGATCCGCGCCGCAGGGCGGTCCCCGATGGGGTCCGTCGTGGACACGCCACGGCGGACCCGGGCACGGCGGCGGTGACGGCCTCCCGCGCCGCCCCTGGATCGCGTCGATCGTGCTCGCGTTCGTCCAGGTGGTCGGCACGACCGCCGCGTCGCACAACGGCACCGGCCATGTCCCGCTCGACCACTTCGGCTACCTGCTGCTGATCGCGGGCCCCGTAGCCCTGCTGTGGCGCCGGCGGGCGCCTGTCGTGGTCGCCGCCGCCGTGTCCGCGGTGACGCTGGTCTACCTTGCCGCGGGCTACGCCTACGGCCCGGTCTTCCTCAGCGTCGTCGCCGCCTACTTCTCGGCGGTGGCCGCCGGGCGGCGCCGGTCCGTCTTCGTCGTCGCGGCCTGCCTGTACACGGCTTACGTGATCGTCACGCTGTGGCTGTACCGCTTCCTGCCGCCCGCCGGGGACGGCCGGGCCTCGTGGGCGCAGGTGTCCGGCGCCGCGGCATGGCTGCTGGCCATCCTCGCCGTGGCCGAACTGTGGCGGCTGCGCCGCGAGCAGTATGTCCGCGAGCGACGGGAGCGGGCCGAGGCCGAGCGCCGCCGGGCGGACGAGGAGCGGCTGCGGATCGCCCGCGAACTCCACGACGTCCTCGCGCACAGCATCTCGGTGATCAACGTGCAGGCCGGTGTCGCCCTCGCCCTCATGGACGAACGTCCCGAGCAGGCCCGCCAGGCCCTCACGACCATCAAGGCAGCCAGCAAGGAGGCGCTCGGCGAGGTCCGCCAGGTCCTCGGTACGCTCCGTTCCCCGGGCGAGGCGCCCAGGTCCCCGGCGCCGGGCCTGGACCGGCTGCCGGAACTGCTCGAACAGGCCGCCGGCGCCGGTCTCGGCGTCGACGTGACCCGTGAGGGAACCGCCGTCCCCCTGCCTCCCGGCGTCGACCTGGCGGCGTTCCGGATCGTGCAGGAGGCACTGACCAACATCATCCGGCACTCGGGGGCGCGCACGGCGCGCCTGGGGATCGTCCACCGCGCACGGGAGATCGAGTTGTGCGTCGACGACGACGGTCCCGCCACGGCCGTCGCAGGGCAGTCCCCGTCCCCGGAGACCGGCGGCGGCAACGGGCTGCTGGGCATGCGGGAGCGTGCCGCCGCGCTGGGCGGAGAGGTGGTGGCGGGACCCCGTGCGGACGGGGGTTTCCGCGTCCTGGCCCGGCTGCCCTTCGATACCGTCGCGGCCACGGCCGTCCTCGACAAGGAGATCCGATGATCCGGGTGGTGCTCGCCGACGACCAGGTGCTGGTACGCGCCGGCTTCGCCGCGCTGCTGGACGCCCAGCCCGACATCGAGGTCGTCGGGGAGGCTCCCGACGGTTCGCAAGCCCTGCGGTTGGTCCGTGAACTGGCCCCGGACGCCGTGCTGATGGACATCCGCATGCCGGTCATGGACGGTCTGGAGGCCACCCGCCGGATCACCGACGACCCGGCACTCGCGGACGTCAAGGTGGTCATCCTCACCACCTTCGAGCTGGACGAGTACGTCTTCGAGGCCATCCGTGCCGGCGCCTCGGGCTTCCTGGTGAAGGACACCGAACCCGAGGAACTGGTGCGCGCGGTCAGGGCGGTGGTGGACGGCGACGCGCTGCTCTCACCGGGCGTGACCCGGCGCCTGATCGCGGAGTTCGCGGCCCGTTCCAAGGCGCCCGCCGTCGCGACGGAGCTGGAACGGCTCACCGAACGGGAACGCGAGGTGATGGCCCTGGTGGGGATCGGTCTGTCGAACGAGGAGATCGCCCGGCGCCTGGTGGTCAGCCCGCTCACCGCCAAGACGCACGTCAGCCGCACCATGGTCAAGCTCGGCGCCCGCGACCGGGCCCAACTGGTGGTCCTGGCCTACGAGTCCGGCCTGGTGCGGCCCGGCTGGCTCGGCTAGGCCGTCCGGACCCGCGCCCCCGTTCGTCGCGCGGGTCCGGACGGCGGTCCGGGTGTCATTCGCCCACGGTGACCCGCTCGGCCTCGGCGGCCTTCCGCGTGCCGTCGGACGAGGCGACGACGAATCCGTACGAGGACCGGCGGCGCAGCCCGGTCAGCGTGATCAGCAGTCCGGCCAGCGCGATGACGCTGACGACGACCAGTCCGGGCCGGAAGCTGTCGAGCACCGCCTGCGGGGTGGCGGCCCCGCGCCCGTCGCCTGCCGTGATCGCGGCCGTCACGACGGCCAGGAAGATCGCGCCGCCCACCTGGAACGAGGTGTTGAGGAGTCCGGAGACCATGCCCTGCTCCTCGTCGCGCACGCCGTTGGTGGCCTGGATGTTGAGCGACGGGAAGACCAGCGCGCAGGCGGCGCCGAGCAGCAGCATCGAGGGCAAAATGACGGCGGCGTAGTCCGGGGTCAGGTCGATCCGCAGGAAGAGCACGTAGCCGATGAACAGCAGGGTGAACCCGGTGGCGATCACCCGGGGCGTGCCGAAGCGGTCCACCAGCGGCCCGATGCGCGTCGAGGCGAGGGCGACCAGCGCGCCCGCGGGAAGGAACGCCAGAGCCGTCTGCAGCGCGGACCAGCCGAGCAGGGACTGCATGTACTGGGTGACCATGAACTGGAAGCCCACGTACGAGCCGAAGAACGCGGCACCGCCGAGGTTGGCGCGGATCTGCTGCGGGGAGCGCAGCACGCCCAGCCGGATCAGCGGGTGACTGCTGCGGTGCTCGATGACGCCGAACGCGGTGAGCAGCACGGCGACGGCGGCGAACGACAGCAGCGTGCGGGCCGAACTCCAGCCCGCCTCGGGGGCGGAGACGACCGTGTAGACCAGCAGCAGCATCGAGGCGGTCCCGGTGAGGGCGCCGGGCAGGTCGTAGCCCCGGCCCTCGCCCTTCTCGCGCGGACTCGACGGGATCAGCCGCAGTCCCGCGACCAGCGCCAGGATCGCGACCGGGGCGGGCAGCAGCATGGTCCAGCGCCAGCCCACCTCGGTGAGCAGTCCGGAGAGCACCAGGCCCATGGAGAACCCGGTCGCGCCGCAGGTGGTGTAGATGCTGAGGGCCCGGTTGCGGACGGGACCCTCGGGGAAGGTCGTGGTGATGATCGACAGCCCGGCGGGGGCGGTGAAGGCCGCGCTCAGGCCCTTGATGAACCGGGTGGCGATGAGCAGTTCGCCGGAGTCGACGATGCCGCCCAGCAGGGAGGCGGCGGCGAAGACGCCCAGCGCGATCAGGAAGACCCGGCGCCGGCCGAGCAGGTCGGCGGCGCGGCCTCCGAGGAGCAGCAGGCCGCCGTAGCCGAGGATGTAGCCGCTGACGACCCATTGCAGGGACGAGGTGGTCAGGTCGAGGTCGTGGGCGATCGACGGCAGGGCCACGCCGACCATCGAGACGTCCAGGGCGTCGAGGAAGAGCGCGGCGCACAGCACGAGCAGGGTGCCCCACTGGCGGGCGCTCCAGCGGCCTTCCGTACCGGGGACGGTGGTGTCGGGAGAGGTCATGCGGAGGACAGTACATGCATGTGCATCAAATGCAAATGCATTTAATGTGTGTACATGGATTGGCGGATTTCTGCTATCCTGCGCCCATGACCGGCGTGAAGAGTGAACATGCGCTCGTGGAGCGGTGGCGGGAGGTCCTTGCCCTGCACGCGCGGACCGCGTGCGAGCTCGACCGCGAACTGCACCAGCTGGGCCTCGGGGCGAGCGACTTCGAGGTGCTCGACATCCTCGCGGAGGGCGACGTGGTCGAGGGCTGCACCTTCCGCGTCCAGGAGCTCGCGGACCGCGTGCACCTGAGCCAGAGCGCGCTGTCCCGCCTGGTCGGCCGGCTGGAGAAGGAAGGGCTGGTCAGCCGCGGGAGCTGCAGCGAGGACCGGCGGGGGGTCCGGGTGGGGCTGACGGACGCCGGGCGCGCGCGTCACGAGGAGGCCAGGCCGGTCCAGCGTGCCGTCCTGGAGCGGATCCTCGGCGAGTCCTGACCGCTGGCCGGTCCTGTGCGGGCGGTCCTCGGGGTTCAGCGGACGGCGGGCTTGCGCCGGCCGTAGAGCTGCTTGCGCACCCGCGCCACGACCGTGCCGTCGTCGGCGACCACGTCGTTCTCGAGCCACACCAGCGCCTTGTCGCCGTGTGCGGTGAGGTCGCGCATCTCGTCCAGCCGGTCCTCGGTGAGCTTGAAGTCGGCGAACACGTCGCCCCGGCCCGGCGAGAGGAAATCGATCTCGGCGGCGCGGTCCCACACCGAATAGTCGCGGCCGAGGCGGTTCATCGTGAGCAGCATCCAGAACGGGTCGGCCATCGAGAAGAGCGAACCGCCGAAGTGGGTGCCCACGTAGTTGCGGTTGAACCGGTGCAGACGCAGCCGGACCCAGGCCGAACTCCAGTCGTCGGCGATGTCGAGCACCCGGATGCCCGCGAAGAGGTAGGGCGGCCACCAGTTGATCGCGCGGCGAAGGCTTGCGGGGGTGAGGGAGCGTCGTGCCATGGGCGTGACGGTAGCACGAAGTTACTCGCCGGTAATGCTCCTTGTGCAGGCGTACGTCAGGTGATGGCCCCCGTGCGCCGCCACAGCGCCAGCAGCGAGGTGTCGCCGGTGACCTGGAGGTTCTCGTACGGAGCCCGGTTCCACAGGGCGAGGTACAGGTCGGCGGCGGTGCCGCTCACCGTGCAGTCCGCGTCGTCCTCGACCGCGTGCTCGACGATGAGGGGATCTGCCGAGACGTGGGCCAGCCAGTCCCCGCGCTCCGCGGGCACGTCGACGGCGCGCACGCGGAGCGTCCCCGGTATCTCGTTGCGTACGCGGCTCTTCGTTCGCGCATGGAAGCCGGTCAGCAGCTCGTCGATGCCGTCGGCCGCGAAGACGGGATCGACGGCCGTGGGCGTGCGGCCCGCCGCGATCTCCGCGTCGACACGGTGCACAGCGGTCTCGTGCGCCTGCCGCCGGGCCCAGAAGCCCAGCGGGGAATCGGCCCGCAGGAAGTGCCAGCACTCCATGTCGGGCGGGGCCGACTCCAGTACGGACACCAGACGCTCGTGCCCGTCCCGGAACCAGGCGAGCAACTCCGCGTCGCCGGCCGGTGTCCCGGCGGTGATCGGCTCCGGCTGCATCCGCCCCTCGGCGACGAACCGGGTCGCCCAGCGGTGCACGATCCCCTGATGGAGGACCAGGTCGCGCACCCGCCAGCCCGGGCACGGCGGAACGGCTCCCTCCAGGCCGGCCCGCTCCGCCGCGTCGGCCAGCAACGTGCCATCTGTGCGGAGCGTCTCGATGAACTCGGCGGTCTCCATGGCGTGATTGTGGCACCGGGGTCGGACAACCCCCCGCGCCGGGGTGGTCAGTGCAGTTGCGGACGCCGCTTCCTGGCCCGAGCGATGATCCCCAGCACCGCGGCGTTCAGCACGGCCGACAGCAGTGCCGCGAGGACCGCCGTCCACCAAGCGCCCCAGCCGTACGCGGCGTTCGCAGCCTCCTGCCCGCCGGCCGCGGCGAACAGCCGCCAGAACATGGGCATCCACGGCAGGGTCAACAGCACGAGCCAGACCCCGGAGAACGTCGCGTCCTCGTGCGAGACGAAGGCCGTGTCGACGAGCAGGAACACCAGGGCCGCGGTCACCAGGCCCAGGTAGACGCGTGAGACGCGCTCTCGGTACACCGACCGGGCCACTGCCCGGAGCCGGTGGGGAATCGACATGTCTCCTCCGGTGGCTGGGTGTGATCCACAGGGCATACCACCACCATGGCCCTCCCCGCCGTCCTCATGGGTGGAGATGACGCGTCAGTTTCCGTCGGATCCCGCGAGGCGCCGTGCCGCGCCGGCGATCATGGCCGCCGTCGCGGCGAGCACGGCGACCGTGGTCAGCGCGACCGGCAGACCGGAGGCGTCGGTGAGGAAGCCGATCGCCGGCGGACCCAGCAGGAAACCGCCGTACCCCAGGGTCGAGGCCGTCGCGACACCGCTCGGGCCGCCCAGGGCGCCGGCCCGGGCGATCGCCACGGGGAAGATGTTGGCCAGGCCGAGGCCGGTCAGCGCGAATCCCGCCAGTACCAGCCACACCGCCGGCGCCAGCGCCGCCACCAGCATGCCGGCGCACGCCGTCAGCCCGCCCAGGACGACGGCCCGGGTCGGCCCGAGCCGCATCAGCAGGGCTGTGCCCGACAGGCGGCCGACCGTCATGGCGAGCGCCACCGCCGCGTAGCCCGCCGCGGCCAGGGCGGGCCCGGTGTGCAGGTCGTCCTGCAGGTGCAGCGGGCCCCACTCGGCCAGGGCACCCTCGCCGTAGGCCGTGCAGAGGGCGATCAGCCCGAACACCGCGACCAGCCATCGGGTGCGTGCGCGGGACCACCCCGCACCGTCCGTGTCGCCCGCGCCGTTCCCCGCCGCGTCGGCCTCGTCGGCCGGACCGTCCGCGGGCCGTACCAAGGGGTGTGCCAGGAGCGCCCGCCCGAGGAACGCCGTCGCCGCCGAGCCGAACGCCGCGACCCCGAGGAGGTGCTGCGAGGGCGTCAGGTGCGCCGCCAGCGGCCCGCCCACGCCGGCGCCGACCAACCCGCCGAGGCTGTACGCCGCGTGGAAACCCGGCATGATGGGGCGCCGCAACGAGGCCACCAGGTCGACCGCGAGACTGTTCATCGCCACGTTCATGCCGCCGAAGCCCACGCCGAGGAGCAGCAGCACCAGGCCCAGTGCCAGAGGGGAGTGGGTCATCGGAGGCAGCGCCACGCTCAGTGACAGGACGACGGCCGTGGCGATCGTCACCGGAGCAGCGCCGAAGCGCCGGCACAGCCACCCGCTCGGGATCATCGTGCCGAGGGCGCCCGCCGACACGCCGAGCAGCGCGAGGCCGAGCGCCCCGGCGGACGCGCCCACCTGCTCCTTGACCGCCGGGATGCGCACCACCCACCCGGCGAAGACGAAGCCGTCGAGGGCGAAGAAGGCCGTCAGCGCGATGCGGAGCCGCCGGAGCGGCACCGGGGAGGTTGTGTGATCTTGTCCTGCGAGTACGCTCCGTATTTTGTTTAGGCTCGGCACAAAGTGAGAATAGGACTGTGACCCAGACTCGGACAAGGTTGGAGAGAGGCCGGGCTGCGCTCGGCCCCGCGCTGTCGCTCGTGCACACGGGACGTGCGCCCACCCGCGCCGTGCTCACCGCCGAACTCGGCGTGACGCGCGCGACCGCGGGTGCCGTCGCCTCCGAACTCGAGGCGTTGCGGCTGATCCAGGTCGACACACGGCCGGGCGGTCCGGTGGGGGCCCAGGGGCGTCCCTCGCATCGGCTGGCGATCAACCCCGAGGGCCCGGTCGTGCTGGCCGCGCAGATCCACACCGACGGATTCCGGGCGGCGCTCGTCGGACTGGGCGGTCACATCGTCGCCACGGCGCCGGTCAGCATGGCTGTGCCCGCCGACCCCGCGCATGTGCTCGCCGACGTGGTCGCGGCCGGTGCGCGGCTGTTGAGCGAGCACGAGCGGGTCTGCGTCGGGGCCGGTCTCGCCGTGCCGTCCGCGGTCGCCGAGCCCGAGGGCACGGCGCTCAACCCGTTGCACCTGGAGTGGCCGGCGGGCGCGCCCGTGTTGGACATCTTCAGGGAGCAGGTCGCCCGCGCCGGGATCATCTCGCTCGCGGGCACAGCGCCGTTGTGCTTCGTCGGCAACGACGTCAATGTCGCAGCGCTCGCCGAGCACCGCCATGGTGCGGGCAGCGGCGCCGAGCACCTCTTGGTCGTCGCCACCGGCCACCGCGGCGTCGGCGGCGCCCTGGTGCTGCACGGCAAGCTGCACACCGGAAGCTCCGGGCTCGCCCTGGAGGTCGGGCACCTCACCGTCAACCCCGAGGGACGTGCTTGCCATTGCGGCAGCCGCGGCTGCCTCGACGTCGAGGTCGACCCGCTGGCCTTCCTGGAGGAGGCCGGGCGGGCGCCCGGGCCGGAGCTCTCGCTGCTGGAGCAGTCGGTCACCCTGCTCCGTGAGGAGTACGACGACCCGGCCGTCCGCCGTGCCGCACACAGCCTGATCGACCGCCTGGGCCTCGGCCTTGCCGGTCTGGTCAACGTCCTCAACCCCGACCGGATCCTGCTCGGCGGCCTCCACCGCTCACTGCTCGACGCCGACCCGGAACGGCTGCGGGCCGTCATCGCCGACCGCAGCCTGTGGGGACGCAGCGGCAGCGTTCCGGTACTGGCGTGCGCCCTGGACCACAACAGCCTGGTCGGCGCGGCGGAACTGGCCTGGCAGCCCGTCCTCGACGACCCGCTGACGGCGCTCGGCGTCTGAGCCGGGGGCGGCGGTCAGAAGAGCGGCTCGGGGGGTTCGTCGGCCCTGCTCAGCGGCCGCATCGGCGGGGCGGGCCGGCCCTGGGCCGCGGCCGTGAGAGGCCAGCCCGACACCAAGTGGGCGTCCAGGAGCACCACATCGCCGGATGCCCCGGGCGCCCGGACGTAGAGGTCGGCGCCCGCCACCGCCTCCACCGTGCCGCCGAGGGCGGTGCCGGGCTGGAGGCCGGTGACCGCGGCCGTGGCCCGCGGCGCATCGGGTTCCAGCCCGAACACGGCCGCGTGGTCGACGACTTCGAAGGGGCAGGGAACCAGCGTGTCACGCCAGTCGGGCACGGCGAACGCCGCGTCGCGCACCGCCCGCAGCTCCGCGTGCCGTACGTCCGGCGGCGACAGCACATCACGGGCCGCGCGCTTGGTGGCCGCGGCCACCCGGTCGGGCACACCCAGGGCCGTGCCGAGGACCGACTCCGCGCGGCGGGCCGCCATCAGCGGTCCGCTGCCGAGGAACGAGAAGCAAACGGCGGCCTGTTCGAGCAGCCGGGCTGAGCCGCGCTCGGCGGCGGTGATGCCCACCTTGCACAACCCGGGTCCGAACCAGGCCAGATACAGCGCGTAGGGCCGGGGGTCGTCCAGCCGGGTGTCGGCCGCCACCGACCGCGAGCGGTCCAGCGCCGCGCACTCCTCGCACTGGTCGCGCCGGGCCTGCGACGGCAGCGTCCGCGCCCGCGGGCACGGCGTCCACCGTCCGGCCCGCCACACCCCCAGGCACGCGCGTTCCGCGCCCGGTTCCACCGCGAGGGCCAGCGGGTCGCCCAAGCGCACCGGACTGCTCCGGTCGCCGTGACCCGGGTGCCACCACGCCCAGGCCGGGCCCCCGGACCGCCATCGCAGACCTGTGCACCGCCACATGATCCGCATGCTAGGCGCAGCCACTGACAGCCCGCGTACTCCCCGCGGGGTACCCGCAGTGCCGCTGGCCGTACGACGACCCGGAGCGCTCCGCGGACCAGGCTCGGTGATGACACACGATCCCGCCGTCACCAAGGAGATGAGTCCGCATGGACACCACCGCACTGATCCCGCTCGCCGACCACTGGGACGGCGGCGGTCCCGGCCCCTGGGTCCTGCTCTTCCCGCTGGTCTGGGCGGCCGTCATCGCGGGTGTCATCCTGCTGCGCCGTAGCCTCTGGCGCACGTCCGGCCGTGGGCCGTGGCACCCCAGGGCCGCGCTCACCGAGCACTCTCCCCTCACGGTCCTGGGCCGCCGCTTCGCCGCCGGGGAGATCGATGAGGACGAGTACTGGCGCCGTCTGTCCGTCCTGGACGAACAGTTCGGCCGGAACGCCAAGGGCAGCGACCGATGACCGCCGCCCGCGTCGTCGACGCGGTCAGGACGTACGGGACGGGCGACGCCCGTGTCCGCGCCCTCGACGGGGTCACCGTCGACTTCCCCGCGGGCCGCTTCACGGCGATCATGGGGCCGTCCGGTTCCGGCAAGTCCACCCTCATGCACTGCGCGGCGGGTCTCGACACCCTCAGCTCCGGCAGCGCCTTCATCGGCGACACGGAACTCGGCACCCTGGGCGAACGGCAGTTGACACTGCTGCGCCGCGAACGGATCGGGTTCGTCTTCCAGGCGTTCAACCTCGTGCCGACGCTCGACGTCGCGGAGAACATCACGCTCCCGCTGGACCTGGCCGGTGCCCGACCCGACGGCGAGTGGGTGGACGCGCTGATCGACGTCGTGGGACTGCGCGACCGCCTGCGGCACCGGCCCGCCGAGCTCTCCGGCGGTCAGCAGCAGCGGGTGGCCGTCGCCAGGGCACTCGCCGGCCGCCCCGACGTCGTCTTCGCCGACGAGCCGACCGGGAACCTCGACTCGCGCTCCGGGGAGGGGGTGCTGCGGCTGCTGGGCCGGGCCGTCCACGAGATGGGCCGCACGGTCGTCATGGTCACCCACGACGCGGTCGCCGCAGGCCACGCCGACGAGGTGGTCTTCCTCGCGGACGGGCGCCTGGTGGACCGGATGCCCGACCCCACCGCGCAGAAGGTCCTGGACCGGATGAAGGCCTTCGACGGCACCGGGGACGTGGCTTCCGGCCTTCCGCTGGCCCAAGGAGCGGCGTCATGAGCGGCACCGCACGTGCCTCGCTGCGCCTGAGCCGGTCGTCCCTGCGGGCCCACAAGAGGCGCTTCGCGGGCACCTTTGCGGCGGTCTTCCTCGGCGTCGCCTTCCTCACGGGCACCATGGTCATGGGCGACACCCTGAAGGCGAGCTTCAGCACTCTGTTCGCCAATGCCAACACCGGCACTGCGGTGGTCGTGCGCAGCGCGGACGTCGTGACCGTTCCGGGCGAGGGGCTGGGCACACGGGAACCGGTCGACATCGCACTGGCCGACCGGCTGCGCGGCGTCCCGGGCGTGGCCGCCGCGGCTCCCGACATCGAGGGCGCGGGTCAGCTGATCGGCCGCGACGGGGACCCGATCGGAGGACAGGGTCCGCCCACTCTCGCGGGGAACTGGATCGACGACCCGGGACTCAATCCGTACGCCCTGGTCGAGGGCCGCGCCCCCAGGACGGCCGGAGAAGCCGTGGTCAACCGGGGAGCCGCCAAGGCGGGCGGTCTGCGCGTCGGTGACACCACTGTGCTGCGCACACCGGATCCCCTGCGGGTGAAGATCGTCGGCCTGGCGACGTTCGGCGGTGAGGACGGCATGGGGCAGACCACCTTCACCGGCCTCACTCGGAGCGACGCCGAGCGGTATCTGATGCCCGCGCCGGGCAAGGCGTCCGCCATCAAGGTGCGCGCGGGGCCGGGGGTCGGTCAGCGGCAGCTCGCCGACCGGGTGACGCGCACGCTGCCCGCCGGCGTGGAGGCGATCACGGGACAGCAGGCGACCGACGAGAACCTCGACCAGGTCTCCGGCCGCTTCCTGTCGCTGTTCACCACGCTGCTCACGGTGTTCGCCGGCATCGCGCTGCTGGTGGCGACCTTCAGCATCCTCAACACCTTCGCGATCGTCGTGGCCCAGCGCACCCGGGATAACGCGCTCCTGCGGGCGCTGGGAGCCTCCCGCCGCCAGGTGGTCGGCGCGACGCTCACGGAGGCCGTCGCCGTCGCCTGTGCCTCGTCCCTGGCCGGGCTGCTCGGCGGGATCGGCATCGCCGCCGGGTTGCAGGCGCTGTTCCCCGCGGTGGGCTTCCCGTTTCCCGACGGCGGGCTGGTCGTCCATGCCGCCGCGCTGGCCGTGCCGTTCGCCGTGGGACTGGTCGTCTGCACCGGCTCGGCGCTGGTACCGGCGGTCCGCGCCGGCCGCACCGCCCCGCTGGCCGCGCTGCGGGAGACGGCGGTGGACCACTCGGGCGCGTCGCGGGGCCGGGCCCTGCTGGGCGTGTTCCTCGGCGCCGCGGGTGCGGCACTGACGGTGGTGGGGGCGACCGGCGCACCGAATGTGTGGCTCGCGGCGGCGGGGGCCGCCTCGGTCCTGGTCGCGTTCGTGGTGCTGGGCCCGGTCGCCTCCTCCTACGCCGTACGGGTCCTGGGAGTCCCGGTGGCCCGGCTGCGGGGTGTGACCGGCGCCCTGGCGCGACGCAACGCGCTGCGCAGCCCGAAGCGCACGGCGGCCACCGCGACCGCTCTCATGATCGGCGTCGCCGTGGTGTCGCTGTTCACCGTGTTCGGCGCCTCGCTCAAGGCGACCATGGACCGGACCGTTTCCCGTACCTTCGCGGGCGATGTCGCGGTGACGGCGTCCGGCTTTGGCGCGGGGGCGAACGGGCTGAGCCCGGGACTCGCCCCGGCGGTGGCCGCGCTCCCCGAAGTCGCGACCGCGGTCGGACTCGGAAAGGGAGTCGCCGAAGTCGACGGCGGTGGGCGCCGGCTGACCGTCACCGACCCCGGAGCGCTCCTGCGCGTCCTCGACCTCGGCGCCGTGGACGGCTCGCTCGGCACCCTGGGACGCGACGGCATCGCCGTCTCCCGCCACGAGGCCGACCGGCGTGGCTGGGCTCCGGGCAGCACCACGGTGCTCGCCTTCGCCGACGGCGACCGGCAGGCGTTCACGGTGCGCGCGGTCTACCAGGAGGCGGGGCTCACCGGTGACTACGTCATCTCGCGCGCCGCCTGGGCGCCGCACAAGGTGCAGGACTCCGACGACCTCGTCGCGGTCGCCTTCAAGAGCGGCGTCACCACGGAGCAGGGCAGAGCGGCGGTCACGAGGGTGGCCGACCGCTACGGCAACCCGCGGGTGCAGACCCGCGACGAGTACGCGGACTCCGCCGCCTCGGGGGTGGACATCATGCTCACCCTGGTCTACGCCCTGCTGGCGCTGGCCGTGCTGATCGCGCTGCTCGGCATCGCCAACACGCTCACCCTCGCCGTGCACGAACGCACCCGTGAACTCGGGTTGTTGCGTGCGGTCGGCCAGACCCGGGCCCAACTGCGCGCCATGGTGCGCTGGGAGAGCGTGCTCGTCGCCGCCTTCGGCACCGCGGGCGGAATGGCCCTCGGCGCCTTCCTCGGCTGGGCCCTGGTTCGGGCCTCCGACAGCGCCGGCACCGGGGCGTACGCGGTGCCCCCGGTGCAGCTCGCCGTCGTCCTGCTGGTAGGGCTGGTCGCCGGCGTACTGGCCGGCTGGCGTCCGGCCCGTCGGGCCGCCCGCCTGGACGTGCTGCGGGCCATCGCCGCGGAGTGACTCCGCGGGCGACAGCCTCGTGGTCCACGGCCGCCGTGCCCCGCCCGGGGTGCGGCGGCCGCGCGGGTCAGACGAGCAGCGGCACGGCGTCCGCGGCCTCGCGCTCGACCTCGGGGGTCCAGCGCTCCGACGGTTCCGGCAGGGCCGTCTCCGCACGCGGCGAGACCTTGCGCGCAGCCACGGCCGAGGGCTCGGCGACCTGCCGTGCCGGGACCGTGGTCTCCGCGCGCAGTGTGAACCACACGACCTTGCCGCCGTCGGGCAGCGACTCGGTCCCCCAACTGTCACTCATCGAGACGACCATCGCCAGGCCGCGGCCACAGGTGGCCAGCGGCTCGAAGTCGCGGACCCGCGGCAGGCGCGGATCGTTGTCCGAGACGGCGATGGTGAGCCACCCCGACGCGAAGCTCAGCTCGACGGAGCAGCGCTTGTCCGGCCGGGCGTGCCGGTGGACGTTCGCGAGCAGTTCGGTGATACCCACCAGGGTGGGGTCTATCAGGGGATGCAACCGCCAGTACCGCAGCTGAGCGGCCACGATACGGCGGACCTGCTGGATCCGGGACGGCAGTGCCTCCAGCTCCAGAGCGCACTGCCTGTGGTTTCCTTCGGTGCTGATCACGGCTGCGACTCCCTCCGCGGGAGAGCGCGGCCCCTTTGACCGGGGCCGTGCCCCGCCCCGCATGGAATGGGAACACCTTTGCGGGATTGCTGTGAGTGACTGCTGCAGTGACTCCGTGATGCCCCTACAGGGTCACCCCGATGGATGCGGTCCGCAACTCCGTGTACGCGGAGAGTCCCATTCCGTTCCTGGCGGGGTCCGGTCAGCGCCGACTGGTGACCCTCTGCCTCGCCGTGTGCAGCGCCTCCATGAAACGGCTCGCCGAAGTGGCGCCCTGCTGGCGCAGAGTGAGCAGATACCCCGTTCCGTTGAGCCTGGCCAGGGTCCGGCGCTTCACGGTGAAGCGGGTGGTCAGGGCCCGCACGTCCTCCACCGGAGCGCTGTCGATCTCCCGGCCGCGGCTGGTGAGCAGTACCAGCCGGCCGTCGCGGATCAGAACCTGCCCGCCGCGGGTCAGCGAGCGCAGCCGCCGTCCGATGCGCACTCCCGTCGCGGTGAACTCCGCCTCTGCCACGGTGATCCCCCTCCTCGGTCCGATCGCAGTCTGCCCGGCCGGGGCTGCCGTGCACCAGGGGCTGCCTATGATCGGCACACGGGGACCGAGGGAAGGCGAGCGGGTGAGCACCATCGAGACGGGCGACGAGGGCGCGGGTACGGCGACGGGGGCGGACGTGCCGTCGGCGTCCACGCTCGATGTGGACCGCACCGATCCCGCGTACCGGGCGTGGCTGAAAGACGCCGTGCGCAAGGTGCAGGCCGACGCCAACCGCTCCGCCGACACGCACCTGCTGCGTTTCCCGCTGCCCGAGGCATGGGGCATCGACCTGTACCTCAAGGACGAGTCGACCCATCCGACCGGCAGCCTCAAGCACCGGCTGGCCCGCTCCCTGTTCCTCTACGGCCTGTGCAACGGCTGGATCCGGCCGGGCAAGCCGGTCATCGAGGCGTCCAGCGGCTCGACCGCGGTGTCCGAGGCGTACTTCGCGGCGCTGATCGGAGTGCCCTTCATCGCGGTCATCCCCCGCACCACGAGTTGGGAGAAGCAGCGGCTCATCGAGTTCCACGGCGGGCAGTGCCACCTCGTCGACGATCCGCGGACCGTCTACGAGGTCTCCGCCCGACTGGCGCAGGAGACCGGCGGCCACTACATGGACCAGTTCACCTACGCCGAACGCGCCACGGACTGGCGAGGCAACAACAACATCGCGGAGTCGATCTACCAGCAACTGCGGCTGGAACGGAACCCCTGCCCGGCGTGGATCGTGGCCACGGCCGGCACCGGCGGTACCTCCGCGACCATCGCGCGCTACGTGCACTACATGCAGTTGGACACCATGGTGTGCGTCGCGGACCCCGAGAACTCGGTCTTCTTCGACGGCTGGGTGAGCGGTGACGACGCGGTCGCCTGTGAACGCGGTTCGCGCATCGAGGGCATCGGCCGCCCCAGGGTGGAGCCCAGCTTCGTGCCCGGCGCCATCGACCGGATGATGAAGGTGCCCGACGCCGCGTCGATCGCGGCGGTCCGCACCCTGGAGGCGGCCATCGGGCGCAAGGCGGGGGGCTCCACCGGCACCGGGCTCTGGAGCGCCTTCAAGATCATTTCTGAGATGGTCGCCGCCGGGCGCACCGGAAGCGTGGTCACCCTCATCTGCGATCCGGGTGACCGCTATCTGGACAAGTATTATTCCGACGCGTGGTTGGCCGAACAGGGGCTCGACATCGCGCCGTACTCCGCGACCATGGAGACGTTCCTCGCCACGGGGGCCTGGCAGGGCTGAGGCTTACGTCCGTTCGGTTCTGTGACGTCGTGGTCACCTGAGCGCCGCCGGAGTTCCGCATTCCCTTCCCGCCGCGCTCCTAGTTTCCGAGTATGACGATCTCTCAGGCGGCACCTCCGGCGGTCGTCCCACCGGCCTCCGTCGTGGCAGGGGCGGCGTCCGCGCCGGCCGCCCGGAACGGACGCCGGCGCATGCCGCCGCCGGTGCGGCTCCTGGTGCAGACCGGCGTGACGCTGGCCGCCCTCGTCGCGCTGTGCGCGGCCACGGTGGTCGGCGCCCTCGCCGTGCGGTCCGACGCCCGGGAGTTGCGCGACTCCTCGGCGCACCGCGCGGCCGCCGCAGCCGAACTGCGCTTCTCGCTGGCCGACCTGGACGCGCAGCGGGCCAATCAACTGGTGCCCGGCTACGACCCCACCGACAGGAACGCGCTGGTCGGCAACCGGCTGATGGCCCTCATCACCGCCCACGAGCGCCGTGCCGAGATCAGCGACCTGCTGCGGCAGCTGGGTGGCGACGACGGGCACGCCGACCAGGTGCGCGAACTGCTGGACGCGCTGGGACGTTACGACGACGCCAGCGGTCGTGCCGCGTACCTTGACGAGAAGGAGCCCGATCGCGCGGCGGGCCGCCCGCCGAGGGTCGCCCTGAACTTCTCGGCGGAAGCCGGCGAAATCATGCACAGCCAGCTGCTTCCCGAAGCCTCCACCCTGGCGAAGGACTACGACGCGCGGGCCGCCGGCGCCGCCCGGGCCGCCAAGGACACGGCCCGGCGCTTCGCGCTCATCGTCGGCGGACTGGGCCTGGTCACCGTGCTCGTCCTGCTGTGGTGGCAGCGCGACCTGGCCCGCCGCCACCGCCGCCTGTTCAACCCGGCGCTCGTGGTCGCGACTGTCGCCGCTTTGGCCGTCACCATCGCCGGGGTGGTGTCCTTCACCTCCTCCGCCGGCGATGTGGAGGCGGGAGTGTCCGAAGGCCTGCGGCCGTGGTCCCGGCTGGGACAGGCACGGGCCGTCGCGGCCGAGTCCGCCGCCGCGCAGAGCCGCTGGGTGGTCAACGACGCCGATCCGGAGCGCCGTGCCGAACTGGACTCCCTCATGCAGCGCCTGGACGGTCTGCTGGCACCGGGCACCTACGCCTCCGCCGGGGAACGGCCCGCCTATGCCGACGTCGCCGCGCGCTACGGCCACTTCCGGGCCGACGACCAGAAGCTGCGCGCGCACATGACCCGGGGGGAACTCGACAGTGCCGTCGACATCCTGACCAACGTCGGCGGGGGAAAGGTCGGATTCGACTTCTGGGACTTCGCCACCACCCTGGAGCGGCTCACGCGGGCGCAGCAGGCCGACTTCGCCTCCCGTACCTCCGAGGCCCGCTCGCAGCTGGACGGCTGGCCGGCGATCCCCTTGGGGGCACTGGGACTTGCCGCGGTGCTCGTCCTGGTGGGTGTCCGTCCGAGACTCGCGGAGTACAGGTAAATCCGCGGCGAACATTGCCGTCGGCGCTTGTGGGGAGCGTGTGCTCATCGGTACAAAGTGTTGACCATTCAGCATTCGATCACATGAAAGGGCGCCGGTGTCCGCCACGCCTCCTCACCCCGACGACGTTCCCTCCGTGCCCGACGACGTCTGGGACCGGTTCGTCGAAGACTCGGAGGCCGCCATCAGGGCTTCCGCGCCCAAGGAGCCGTCGGCCCGCGCCCGGATGGTCACCGAGCGCCTGCGGCAGCAGGACGCCCTGGCCGCGCGTGAGGCCAAGCGCCGGGGCCGCGCGACGAAGGCCGCTGTGCGGCAACCGCAGCCGGAGGCATGGCGTGCCGGGCCCGACCCCTTCGCCGAGGAGGTGCGCCGTCCCAGGCGGCGCAGGGGGCTCGGCATCATCGGCGTCCTGGTCACGGTGGCCGTCGTGCTCGTCGCCCTCAACCCGGGGGCCGCGCTGTCCTGGTTCCGGTGACCGGGCGGACTCCTCCGGTCAGGGGCTGCCGGCGTCGGAGTCCGAGCGCCCCGCAGCCCCGCTGGCGGAAGAGTCCTTTCCCGGCAGACCGGGGGTCGGCTTCCCGTTCCCGGGGTCTCGCGCCGAGCGCCACGTGGAGGGCCGCGCGGGAATCGTGTCGGGCACGGGCCCGGGCCGGGGTGCCGGAGTCCTCACCGATCTGAGGCGGCGCCGAAGGGCCACCTCGGCCGGTAGCGGCCGCCGTCGACGTTCGCTCGGCGATCCCTCAGCCGTCCGCGGCGTGGGTTTCCGCGGCCGCACGGTCGGGACCCTCCGGGTCGCCCGCGACGATCAGGTGGGAAAGATGCTCGGAGATCTCGGCGCGCAGCACCTCGGGGATGCCTGCGTCGGTGACCAGGGTGTCCACGTCCTCCAGAGTCGCGAACGAGCTCAGGCCCACCGTGCCCCACTTGGTGTGGTCGGCGATCACGACCACCCGGCGCGCGGAGCGCACGAAGCGGCGGTTGGTCTCCGCCTCGGCGAGGTTGGGCGTCGACAGGCCTGCCTCGACGGAGATGCCGTGCACCCCGAGGAAGAGCAGGTCGAAGTGGAGCGAGCCGATCGCCTGGTCGGCGACGGGGCCGACCAGTGAGTCGGAGGGCGTGCGCACACCTCCGGTGAGCACGACGGTCGCGGCGCCCTCGCGACCCGCGCCGCCCGCCGTACCGGCGCCGCGGGCGGCGGAGTGGAAGACATCGGCTACGCGCACCGAGTTGGTGACGACGGTGAGGTCGGGCACGTCGAGCAGATGGTGCGCCAGTGCGTACGTGGTCGTACCGCCCGAGAGCGCGATGGCGCTGCCGGGCACGACCAGCCGGGCCGCCGCCCGCGCGATGGCCTCCTTGGCCCCGAGCTCCAGCCCGGCCTTGGCCTCGAATCCCGGCTCGTGGCTGCTGGCGGGCGCGACGGGGACGGCGCCGCCGTGCACCTTCTCCACCACGCCCTGACGGGCGAGGGCGTCGAGATCGCGGCGGACGGTCATGTCGGAGACGTTGAGTTTCCGGGTCAGTTCGTTGACCCGGACCCCGCCGCGGCGCCGGACCTCGTCCAGGATCAGCGCGCGCCGCTGTTCCGCGAGCAGGTTCTGGTTGTCGCTCACCCGAGGTCCCGTCCCATCCTCCGACGTCCCGCGCCGTCCTGTACCTGTCCTGTCCAGGCACCGGCGGACTCGCCATCCTTCCACGCCGGCCCGCCGATGCGTGGGGGCGAGTCGCTCGGCGTGATGGGTCACACACACAACGCGCGTAACTCGATCGGGTGGGATCGGGACATACCCCTGTCCAATTCACGTACGCGTGCCCGATTCTGAGTACGCGCGTTGCCGTACACGCATGACGGGGAAAGTACGGAAAAGTACGTGAAAGTACGGGGAGGCGATCGCCATGCGGTCGGATGCGGTACAAGCCGAGCTCTCGCTCGAACTGCTGGTGCACGGCGTCGGGGGCACGACCCCGCAGACCATGCTCAACGACCCACGGATCACGCGGGTCTGCGGCGACGACACCGCCGGGATATACCGCCGCGCCGACGACGCCGACGCCGAAGGCCGCCCCGGCGACTACGCGGGCGCCCCGGTGCCCGACGCCTATTCATGGTGCAATCTGACCTCGGGGGACGGCAGTCGCGCCCTGTGGCTGCTGCTGCTCCCGTTCATGGTCGCCAATCTCGCCCACTGGATGCGTCCACCGGTCGGCCGCGGCCGGCTGGACCGGGCCTACGACGTGCTGGTGCGGCTGCTCGCGCTCTCGCTCACCGTGCTGCTGGTGGCCGCGGCGTGCGAGGTCGCGATGGATCTGGTGGCCTGGCAGTGCGCGGGCAACGCGGCGTGCGTGGGCGGGAAGAACTGGCTGACGTTCCTCGCCGGCGGAGAGCCGGGGCGTCGCGTCGCCGCGGGCGCCGCGCTGCCGGTCGGTCTCACTCTCCTGCTCTGGTGGCTCTCCCGGCACACCTGGTACGCGTACGAGTCCCAGCGCCCGCTGCCGGTCCCGCCGACGGCCCAGGCCCCACCGGCGACCGGGGACGCCACCCCGCTGTCGCGGCGCGGCTTCTGGTACGGGCGGCGGCTGGTGGCGCGGCTGCGGGCCGCGCACACCGCGGCCGGGCTGCTCACGGTGGCGGTCGCGCTCGTCGTGCCCGCACTGCAGCACGACACGGCGCCGCGGGGCGGCGCGGTTCTCGCGGTCCTGGGATGGCTGCTCACTGGGGGTCTGGCGGGGCTGACCGTGGCTGTGGTAGCGGTGACCTGCGGGATGGGCCGCAGCGAGCACGCGCCGGACGAGGCGCTGGACCCCCGGCTGGCCCGGGCGATGATGGGCGGCACGGCCGCCGCGCTCCTGACCGCCGCCCTGTACGCGTGCTGGCACCGTCCGGGCTGGGTCTCCGTCGGCAGGCTCCCCGTCGGGGACGCCTTCGCCTGGATCGCGTTGCTCCAGGTGTTACTGCTGGCCGTCCTCGGCGCGGTCGCCCACCGGATGTACCGGGTCGGAGGCGGGCCGGGGGAACTGAGCGGACTGGCGGGCCCCGTTGTGGCACTGCTGGCCTGCGCCCTCGGCGGTGTGCTCAGCGGAGGCGTCGCCCAGCGCGTGGCGGACTGGCTGGACCGGGGCGGGATGCCGGGCGCCGCGGGCAGCACGGTGGCCGGACCACCGGTGCTGCTCTCCTGGCAGGCGGCGGTCATTCCGGTGCTGCTGCTCGTACTGACCGTGGTCGTCGTGCTGCGGCTGCGGCGGCTGTGGCGCCGTGCGCGGGAGTTGATGCCCTCGGTCGAGGCGGACTATCCGGGTGAGGAGCACGAGCCGGCCCGCACCCGGCAGATCGCCATGGCCCGCGCACGGGCCGAACTCACCGACCAGGCATCGGTGTTCATCGGTGTCACCGGAGTGGTGTCCTTCCTGCTCGGCGCGGGCGCGCTCGCCGGGGCATGGCTGAGCGACGCGGTGCCGGGCGAGGCCAGCGACGGAGCGCCCGCGGTGGTGCGCACGGCCGCGCAGACCGCCCAGGCCCTGGGTTCCTGGCTGGTGGGTGCGGGCGTGGTGGCACTGATCGCACTGGGCCGCAGGGCCTATCGCGACGCGGGGGCCCGGCGGACGATCGGGATCCTGTGGGACGTCGGCACTTTCTGGCCGCGCGCGGCACACCCCTTCTCCCCGCCGTGCTACGCCGAACGCGCCGTCCCCGACCTCACCTGGCGCATGACGACCTGGACCGCGGCGCATCGCGGCCCGATCATCCTCTCCGGGCACTCGCAGGGCAGCGTGCTGGCCGCGGCCGCGGTGTGGCAGCTCGATCCGGCGACCAGGGGCCGCATAGCCCTGCTGACCTACGGCTCGCCGCTGTCCCGGCTGTACGGGCGCTGGTTCCCCGCGTACTTCGGGCCCGGGGCGCTGACCGCCCTCCACCGGGACCTCCAGGCATGGCGGAACCTGTGGCGCAGTACCGACCCGATCGGGGGCCCGGTCCATCTGGACGAATCCGGGCCGCCGGTCGACCGCGGGCCGTTGCCGGACCCGGCGGCGTACGGGCGGACCGAGCAACATCCGCTGCCGGCACCGCTGCTGACGCACTTCGACTACCAGGCCGACCCCGCCTTCGCGGCGGAGCGCGGCGCACTGCTCGCGTGGGTCTCGGAGCACCGGAAGGAGGTCGTGCCCGCACAGGCTCAGGGCAGCGGCGGCAAATCCTCCGGGTAGAGAAGCTGCAGTTCCTCATGGCTCGGCTCGCTCACCTGGGCGAGGCGGCCCGCGTGGCGCTCCACCATGGCCTCGAAGGTCTGCCGCGCGGTACGTCCGTTGCCGAACGCCGGGCCCTTGGGGATGGCGGTGAAGTACTTGTAGAGCGCCTCGGCCGCATCGTCGGCGAGCTGGTACTCGTGCTCCTCGGCCTGCGCCTGCACAATGCGGAGGAGCTCGACCGGGGTGTAGTCGTCAAAGGTGATGGTGCGGGAGAAGCGGGAGGCGACACCCGGGTTGGCGGACAGGAAGTGCTCCATCTCGGCCGTATAGCCGGCCACGATCACCACCACCGCTTCCCGGTGGTCCTCCATCAGCTTGACCAGGGTGTCGATCGCCTCGCGCCCGAAGTCGCGCCCGGAGTCCTCGGGGGCCAGCGCGTAGGCCTCGTCGATGAACAGCACACCGCCGCGCGCCCGGTCGAAGGCCTCCTGCGTGCGGATCGCGGTGGAGCCGATGTGCTCGCCGACCAGGTCGACGCGGGCGACCTCGACCAGGTGGCCGCGTTCCAGGACGCCGAGCGCGGCCAGGATCTCCCCGTAGAGACGGGCGACGGTGGTCTTGCCGGTGCCGGGGGAGCCGGTGAAGACCAGGTGCCGGCGCGGCGAGGGCGCCTTGAGCCCGGCCTTCTGACGTCGACGGCCCACGGCGATCAGGTCGATGAGCGAGCGCACCTCGCGCTTGACGCTGTCCAGGCCGACCAGGGCGTCGAGTTCGCCCAGCACCTCCTCGGAGGGCCGGCTGTCGGGAGCCGGCGCCGCGGGCGCCGAGGACGCGGGCGTGGTGAAGGTGGGCTTCACCGGCACACCGCCGAGCAGCCCGAAGGACTGTGTCGCGGGCTGCCGTTCGGGCGCGGGCGAGGCGGAGGAGGGGGTTTCGCCGGTGGTCCCGATCTCGCCGCTCTGGTCGCCCGTGCAGTCCTCGGTGACCGGGCCCGGCTCGGCGAACTCGTAACCGCCGCGTGCGCAACGTTCGGTGCGGCAGCGGGTGAGGGTGGAGCGGCACCCGTCGATGATGTGGAAGCCGTAGCCGCGGCTGCCCGTGACCCGGCACCCGGTGAAGGTGCCGCGGCCGCCCGCGGAGACGTAGAAGCCGGCTTCCGCGGGGTTGGTGACGACGCAGCGGTCGATGGAGGGGTCGGCGCCCTTGGTCACGATGACGCCCGTGGCGGTGTCGTCCACGGTGCAGCCGGAGAGGGTCCCGCCGCTGCCGTGGTCGCGGAACCAGGCGCCGGTGGAGGCCTCGCGGATCCGGCAGTCGTCGAGCTGCACGGTGGCGCCGTCGCTGACCGAGACGGCGGTGTTGCGCACCTGGGTGATGTCGCTGTCGACGACGTCGGCGCGCGAACCCCGGTCCAGGACGAACAGGGCGTCGGGCACGTCGTGGACGCGGCAGGACTCGAGGACGGCCGCGGCGCCGTCGCTCACCCAGACCGCGGGGTAGTCGCCCTGACTGTCGTGGATCTCGCACTGGTTGGCGTCGGCGCGGGTGCCGGGGTCCCAGACGGACAGGCCGTTGCGGCCGAATCGGCGCACCGCGGTGCGGGTGAGGGTGAGCACCGAGCGCGAGCGCAGATCGATCGCGTTCTCGGGGATGTCGTGGATGTCGCAGTCGGAGAGGGTCAGCACGGCGTCGGTGTCCAGCGTGATGCCGTCGCCCGTGGTGCGGTGCACCTGGCAGTCGGTCAGGTGCCCGGCCGCGCGGGACGCGACCTGCACGCCCGTGCCCTTGACCTCGTAGATCTCGCAGCCGATCGCCTCCGCGGTGGTCCCCTCCCCGGTGAGGGCCAGCCCGGCGCCGGAGGTGTTGCGGATCCTGCAGCGCTCCAGCCGGGGGGACGCCCCACCGCGTACGGAGACGCCGCTCTGGCCGGCCGCGACGACCTCGCAGTCCTCGAAGAGCCCGCCCGAGGCATCCAGGACGCTGATGCCGAGCCCGGCGGGATTGTCCACCGTGCAGCGGCGCACCGTGGGGCGGGCGCCGCCGCGCACCTCTATGCCCACCGCGGAACGGGTGCTGACGCGCAGTCCGGACAGTTCGGGAGCGGCGGAGCCCTCGATCAGCAGGGCGGCCGCGGAGATGTCCTGGCCCTCGACCGACAGGTCCTGAACGGTCGCCGACGCGCACACGGTGAGCGCGACACCCGAGGGCGGGGCGATGCGCACCGATCCGGCGCCCTCGGCTCCGCGCAGCGTTATGGCCTTCTCCACGACGAGGTTTTCCCGGTAGGTGCCGGGGTTGATCGACAGCACGTCGCCGTCGGCGGCCGCTTCCAGGGCGGCGGCCAGGCTTTCGTACTCTCCCGTGCGGCGGCGCCACCGTGAGCTGCTGGTATGCGTCACCTGAACCACGCCTTGTGCCATGGAGATGCTGTGCCCCGTCCTCTTGCGCTGCGCCGACCTGGGGGCCTCCACGGTAGCGTGCGCCGGGTGCCCGTCAGCACCGAGATGGAGATGGATCACCTGGCGGATGCGTCAGCCGCCGGCGCCGGCCCGGCCCCAGCTCTGTCCGGCGGCGGCCCACTCCCGCTCCCACTCCGCGAGGCGCCGTCGCATCAGGTGCCACATGAGTGACTGGCGTGCCATGAGCCCCAGCACGCACGCGGCGAGGAAGGTGCCGATCCCGGCGAGCGTCGCATGGGTGTCCGCGGTCCCGGGGTCCAGAGGGGCGGGAGCCGGTGCCCGCCCGGCCCGGTCGGTCCAAAGGCTGATGCGGTCGCCCTTGCCCCGGTCGGCCGAGATCAGCACGTTCGCGGTGTGGGACCGGCCGTCGTCGGCGGTCCAGCGGACGACGGCGAGGCGGCGCTCCTCGCGCACCTGGCCGGTCTCCGGGTCGCTGTCGGACACCTCGCGGGGACCGGCCCTGAGGACCACGGCGGGACGCTGGGTCCGCTGCGCGTGCTCGGCGCGGACGGTCTCCCGCAACGTGCTGCCGACGGAGGCGCCCGCGGCCCAGCCCGCGGCGGGCGCGCCCAAGGCGATCACGCAGGCGGTAGTGAGCCCCGCCCAGGCCTCGAAGACATCCGACCGGCGGCGCAGCGGATTGCGCCGCCACCGCCATGCCAGCACGCTCCTGGCCATCGCACCGCACTCCTTCACCGTCCAAGTACCGCACATGGCACGGGACTTGCACGGCACCGGATGGGTCGGAGAGAGCCATATCACCCTCAGTCCGTCCGCAGCCGGTCCGCACGCATCCCCGGACAGCGCCGCAACCACGTGACGCGCATCACCCCATGATGAACAACGCGTCGCCGACCCGCAGTGTTCCGGTCCCGAGGGGCACGACATTCTGTCCGAACACCAGGCCCGCGCCGATCCTGCGGTGCCGGGCGAGCGACCGCAGGGGCTCCTTGCCGCGCTCCGCGGTCCGCTGGTCGGTCGTGGTGACCACACAGCGCCCGCACGGTTTCGCGACGCGGAATTCGACTTCCCCGATACGGATACGCCGCCATGTGTCCTCGGCCCATGCCTCCGTACCCGTAAGGACGGCGTTGGGGCGGAACCGGTTCATCGGGACCGGCCCCTCCTCCGCGTGATCGCCTTCGGCGATCAGCGCATTGAGGGCGTCCAGCGACGCCTGCGTGGTCAGCAGCAGCGGAAACCCGTCCGCGAAACTCACCGTCTCCCCGGGGCGGCCGAAGTTTGGGTCGACCGGTCGTCTGCGGGCCGGGTCGTCGAGGTGGACAAAGGCGACCTCCCTGCCCAGGTAGGCGCCGAACCAGGCGCCGGCCTCGACCCCCGCGGTCACGGCCTCCACCTTGTCGCGCCAGATCGTCACCGGAGCGGTCACCCCCGGGGTGGGCACGTCCACGACCAGCGGGTCCTGCCCCGGGGCATGCAGCAGCAACCCGCCGTGCGGCAGCGACTCCGCGCGTGCCAGAGCCAGCCGGGGCTGCTCCCGCTGCGTGACGAACTTCCCCGCAGCGTCCACGAGCATCCACCGGCGGTCCCCGGCGAGCCCCCACGGCTCCACCGTCGCCCGGGACAGCGGCACGCCCCCGGCCGACTTGACCGGGTAGACGTGCAGCGCGCTCAGGCGTGGTGGCGGCGTCGGCGTCGTCATGCCGCCATCGTGCCAGTCGGTGCGGTCACCCGTCGGCGGGCAACCGGCCGTCCGTCGTTCATGCTCAGCCCGGGTAGTAGCCCTGACCGAGGTTGCGCCGCTGCTGGTAGGGCTGCTGCTCGTCGTAGCCGCCCGGCGCCATCTGGCGCGGCGGCACGGGGCGGGGCGCCACCGGACGGGCCTGCTCGTAGCCGGCCGGGCCCTGGTACTGCTGGGGGGCCGACTGCTGCTGCGGGTAGCCGCCGTTGAACGCCGCGGGCCGGGGAGCGGTGGCCTGCTGCGGGATGTAGGGGGCCGGCGTCTGCTGCAGCGGGGGCTGCTGGTAACCGCCGGGTGCCGCCTGGTAGCCCGAGTACGTGCTCTGCGGCGGAGCGCTCGGGGCCTGGTTGTACGAGGAGGGGCCGGCGGGCAGCGCGGGGAGCGCTGCGGGCAGGGCCGGGAGATTGCTGCCGACGTCGTACGCGGACGGGACGCGGATCGGCGCGATCTGAGGGGTGCCCCGCTCCGCGACAAGACTGTCGTAGATGGGCGTGTCGGGAAAGAACGGCGACGTGTAGTAGCCACCGCCGTAAGAACCGCGGGGGGAGGTCATAGCCCATAAGTTAAGCCCACGATGTGCTGGTTGGGGAGACCGATTAGCGGGTCATTTCATGTGCAGTGAGTGACGTGTGAAGCCGATTGTGAGCGAATGGGAGAAAAACGGGCCGCGGTCGCCGTTTCGATCGCGTAAAAGCCCTGGGCCTGGGGTGTTACCGGCCGTCCGGGCGGCTGCACGAGCGGCCCCTTCGCGGCCTTTCCGGAAGCGTTTCCGTTCCTTGCCCTGCGTGACGGAACGGCCACTCATTCGGTCCAACAGCTCACCCGCACGAGGGAGCTGTCAAGGCTTCGGGGTGACTCCGGCGAACTTCCCCGGGCCCCGCGTCCGGTGTGCCACAGTGGGCCATGCGCGTCGCCATGTTCTTCGGGCAGGCACGGCCCGTCAGGCCGGAGGAGTGGCACAAGGCCGCGGCCACCGTCGCCGAGGTCGTGGACGTGGTCGCGGTGCGGGAGCTGACGCTCCCCACCGTGCCCGGGCTCCCCTACGCCGGCCGCGATCCGGAGCTGCCCCACCACTACCAAGTGGTCCTTCCCCTGGGGGGACTGGCCGCGCGTCGTGTCACCGTCGGGCGGATCGGGGGTGTCCTGCGGCACGAGACGGCCGAGTGCGGCCGGGTCGACGTCCTGCACGGCCATGTCCCCGGAGCCGACGACCTGTTGCCGTGGGTCGCGCGCGCCGCACGGCTGCCCTACGTCCTCACCGAGGACGACGCCCGCTGGTTCGGCAACCCCTCGCGCATGCGCCGCGGGCGGGCCCGCGCCTACCGCGAGGCCGCCTCGGTGCTCGCGGTCAGCGACGCGCTCCTCCTGCGCCTCGGGGAGCAGCGGATGCCGGGGCGGCACCGCGTCGTGCCGCACCCCGTCGGCCCCGACACCCTGCCCCGCGTCCCGGCCCGCGCCCGGATCAGCCAGGACCCGGTGCGAATAGCCGCCGCGGGGAGCTTCGGGCCGCACGAGGGGTGGGAGACGCTCGTGCACGCCTTCGCCGCCGCCCGGTTGAAGGACCCGAGGCTGCGGCTGGACATCATCGCGGAGGGGCACGCCGAGGTCCCCAGCGAGCTGCGCGGCCTCCTGCGCCGGTGCGGGGCGGCGTCCGCCGTCACCGTGCGCCGGGCGCGCGGGCGCGCCGAGGCGCTGCACGCGGTCGCCCACGCCGATCTCTACGCGGTCGCCGGCGAGGTCGAGAGTTTCTGCCTGCGGGCCCTGGACGCCCTGGGCTGCGGCACGATGGTGGTGGGCACGCGGACGGGTGCCCTGCCCGAACTCGTCGGCCACGACGGGGGGTTCCTCGTGGCCCCCGGGGACCCCGCGGCCTTCGCGCACGCCCTGGTGGAGGCTGCCGCGGCGCTGCCCCGGCACCAGCCCGCCGCCCTCGCCGAGCGCACCCTGCGCAAGTTCGGTACCGCCGCCGTCGGCGCCCGCCTTGCCGTCGCCTACGCCGAGGCGTCGGGCCGCGCATAGGTGCGGCCCTTCCAGGCCGCGCCACGGCCGCGGTGGTGCTGCACGGCGGAGTCGACCGTCATCAGCAGATAGAGCACCGCCGTGAAGGGCAGCACCGGGGCGAGCCACAGCGGCTGCCGGTAGTAGCGCAGCATCGGCAGATAGGTCCCGCACATCACCGCCCATGCCGCCGCCCCGGCGGCGCACAGCCACCACGCCCCGGCGAGCGCCCCGCCGAGGGCGGCGACCGGGGGCAGGACGTAGATCAGCAGCAACCCCAGCACCGTGCCCGTGAGCAGGGCCGTGCTGTGCCGCAGTTGGGCGTACGCGCTCCGCGAGACCATCCGCCACAGCTCGGACAGCCCCGGGTAGGGGCGGACGCTGTCCACCTCGTCGGCCAGCCCGAGCCAGATCCGGCCGCCAGTGCCCTTCACCGCCCTGGCCAGCGCCACGTCGTCGATCACCGCGTGCCGGATCGAGGCGGGGACGCCGGCCCGCTCGACGGCGCTCCGGCGGATCAGCACGCAGCCGCCCGCGGCCGCCGCGGTCCTCGCACGCTCGCGATTGACCCAGCGGAATGGATACAACTGGGCGAAGAAGTAGACGAAGGCGGGCACGATCAGCCGCTCCCACGGCGTGGCCACCCGCAGCCGCGCCATCTGCGACACCATGTCGAGCCCGTTGACCCGTGCCGCGGCGGTCAAGTGACTCAGGGAGTCCGGGGCATGGGCGATGTCGGCGTCCGTGAGCAGCAGGAACTCCGGCACCACGGCCGACTGCCCGGCCACCTCGATGCCGTGCCGGACCGCCCACAGCTTGCCCGTCCACCCGGCGGGCGGAGGCCCGGGCGAGACCACCCGCAGCGGCAGTCCGCCCGTCTCCTCCGCCAGCCGTTTCGCCAGCTCACCGGTGCCGTCCGTGCTGCCGTCGTCCACGAGCACCACCTCGGCCCGGCCCGGATACCGCTGCCCCAGCACGCTCGGCAGGCTGAGCGGCAGCACCCCGGCCTCGTCCCGTGCGGGTACGACGACGGCCACGTCGGGCCACTCGTCGCCCCCGCCGGCGTCCGCCGGGGGGAGCGGAGGAAGCGGAGGAAGCCGTACGTCGGTTCGCCAGAACATCCCCTGCGCCAGCAGCAGCCACAGCCATGCCAGCAGCGACACCACGGTCGCCCACGTCAGCCACGTCACCCCCGCAGTCTGCCGTCACGGCCCCCACCCGCGCGGCATTTCCCCGGGGGGCACCGCCGCCCACCCGGGAGCACCCCGCCCCCCCGCCCCCCGCCCCCGCCGGGCCGCTGGTCCGACCATCGCATCACGTAAAGTGGTGCTCCGTGAAGATCGCGCTGATGGACTCCGGAATCGGGCTGCTCGCCGCGGCCGCCGCGCTCCGCCGGATGCGGCCCGACGCCGACCTCGTGCTCTCGAGCGACCCCGACGGCATGCCCTGGGGCCCGCGCACCCCTGAGGACGTCACCGAGCACGCGCTGGCCTGCGCACGCGCGGCCGCGGCGCACGGCCCCGACGCGCTGATCGTCGCCTGCAACACCGCGACGGTGCACGCGCTGCCCGCGCTGCGCGCCGAACTGGAACCCTCCATCCCGGTCATCGGCACCGTGCCCGCGATCAAGCCGGCCGCCGCCGGTGCCCGCACCGTCGCGATCTGGGCGACCCCGGCGACCACCGGCAGCCGCTACCAGCGCGACCTGATCAGGGACTTCGGCAACGGCGCCTCCGTCACCGAGGTGCCCTGCCCCGGTCTCGCGGACGCCGTGGACAGGGCCGACGAGGCCGCCATCGCCGCCGCCATCGCCGCCGCTGCGGCGCTCACGCCCTCCGACGCCGAGGCCGTCGTACTGGGCTGCACCCACTACGAACTCGTCGCCGACCGCATCCGGGCGGCGCTGGGCACCGCGGCCCCGCTGTTCGGTTCGGCCGACGCCGTCGCCGCGCAGACGCTGCGGCGGATCGGAGCCGCTCCGGCCCCCGCCTACGCACCGACCGGCGGGCTCGCGGTCATCCTCAGCGGCCGGCCGGGCGCGGTCACGCCGCAGGCCCTGGCCTACGCGGAGGGACGGTACCTCTCCGACACCGCCTCCGCCGCGTCCGGCGCTGCGCCCGTCCTCTGACGGCCCGGCGCCCCCGCTCCCGTTCGCACGGCTGCCATCCGCCCCGCGGATGAGTACCCTGCTCACATGACGGACGCGCAGTGTGACGACGCGCGTACGCCCCAGGTGTGGACGGGCCACGCCAGCAACCGATTCCAGTGGCTGCTGGCGGGCGTGGGTGCTGCCTGCATGGCGCTGGGCATCGAACTCGCCGTGGACTCCGCCTACACCTCCGGCGTCGCGCCGCTGATCATGTCGGTGGTGGGCTGCATCGCGGCGGGGCTCCTGGTGCTGTTCGGCACCGTCGCGTTCACGCATGTGCGCGTGAAGGTGGACCGGGACGGGCTCCAGGTGCGCTGCGGCCACATCGGCGTGCCGCGCCGCAGCATCCCGTGGAACGAGATCAACGACGCCCACCTCGCACCCCTGGTGAGCCCGCGCCACTGGGGCGGCTGGGGCTACCGCTGGCGCCCCGAGCAGGGCACGGCGGTGGTCGTCCGGCGCGGCCCCGGTGTGGTGATCGACCTGGGCAACGGGCGGCACTTCACGGTCACCGTGGATGACGCCGAGGGCGCCGTCCGGGCCATCCGCACCCGGCTGGGCCCGCGGCCGTAGGCGGGCGGCCGCCCGCCCACGGGTTCACCCGGGTGGCCCAGCGGGCCCCTGTGCGCGTCAGGAGCGCCGCTTCCCGGTCCGCGCGCGGTGGGCGGCGATCAGGTCGCGGTACCAGGCGTAACTGGACTTCGGGATCCGCTCGGCCCCGTTGTCGTAGTCGACGTGGACGATGCCGAAGCGCTGCCCGTACCCGCGGGCCCACTCGAAGTTGTCCAGCAGCGACCATACGTAGTACCCGCGCACGTCCACGCCCGCGTCGATCGCGTCGGCCAGCGCGTGGAGGTGGTCCGCCAGGTACGCCACCCGGTCCGGGTCGTCGACGCGGCCGTCGGCGGAACGGACGTCGGCCTCGGCCGAGCCGTTCTCCGTGATCAGGGCCGGGGGCAGCGACGGGTAGCGGTCGCGCAGTTCCAGCAGGAGCGCCGTGAACGCCCGCGGTACGACGGGCCAGCCCATGGTGGTGTGCCGCGTCCCGTACGGATCGGTCTCGCGCACACCGATGTCGACGGCAGTGCGCCGCGCCGGGTCGGTCTCGCGGTGCGGAGCGTCCTCGACGGTGAGCGGGCGGTAGAAGTTGAGGCCCACGAAGTCCAGTGGGGCCCCGATGACCTCGAGGTCGCCCTCGCGGCGGTACGAGCCGTCGGCGAGCGCGCCCCACGTCTCGGCCTCGCCTGCCGGGTAGCGGCCCGCGAACAGCGGTTCCGTCCAGGTGTCGTTGTGCAGCGTCACCGCCCGGCGCAGCGCGCCCTGGTCGGCCGCCGAGTCGCTCGCGGCCTCGATCCGGTCGAGGTTGAGGGTGATGCCGATCTCGCGCGCTCCCGCGGCGCGCAGGGCCGGCACCGCGAGGCCGTGGCCGAGCAGCAGGTGGTGGGCGGCGGCCAGCGCGCCCGTGCCCTCGCGGGCGCCGGGGGCGTGCCGGCCCTCGGCGTAGCCGACGAACGCCGAGCAGTAGGGCTCGTTCAGGGTGATCCACCGCCCGACGCGGTCCCCGAGCCGCTCCGCGACGACCGCCGCGTACGAGGCGAAGTGCTCGGCGGTCGCGCGGCTGCGCCAGCCGCCCTCGTCCTCCAGGGCCTGGGGCAGGTCCCAGTGGTAGAGGGTGATGGCGGGGGAAATGCCCGCGGCGAGCAGGTCGTCGGTCAGACGGTCGTAGAAGTCCAGGCCCTTGTCGTTGATCCGCCCGCGGCCCTCGGGCAGCACGCGCGACCAGGCGACGGAGAAGCGGTAGGAGTCGACGCCGAGGCCCTCGAGGAGCGCGACGTCCTCGGCGTGGCGGTGGTAGTGGTCGCACGCGACGTCACCGGTGGCGCCGTCCGCCGTACGGCCCGGGGTGTGGCTGAAGGTGTCCCAGATGGACTGCCCGCGGCCGTCCTCGTCGTGGGCGCCCTCGATCTGGTAGGCCGCGGTCGCGGCGCCGAAGAGGAATCCGGGCGGGAAGGACGGGAGTTCGGTGGGCACGGGAAGGGTCTCCCTCGGCTCGGTGCTGCGGGTGCGGGTGCGGATGCGGGTGCGGATGCGGATGCGCGTGGGGCGTGACGGTACGACCGGGTCGGTTCAGCGCACGGCGGGGCGCGGACGCGGGCGGGGCGGTGCGACGCGTTCGCGCGCCAGCAGGACGGGCGCGATCAGCCGGCCGCCGGAAGCGAGGCCGACCGGCACGCCGTGGGCGTGGGCGTCGATCGTCTCCACGGCCAAGCGCACGACTTCGGCGGACATCTCCTCCACCGGCAGCTCGACGCGCGGCAGTTCGTGGCCGCCGACATCGTCCGGGAGGTTGCCGACCGCCATGACCGACAGGTCCTCCGGGACCCGCAGCCCCTCGGCGGTGACGGCGCCCAGGATGTGCGGCAGCGCGGCGACGTGCTGCACGACCAGCGCGGTCGGCGGCCGTTCGCCGCAGAGCAGGGCACGGAGCACCTGCGGCAGCCGCGGGATGTCGCCGGTCGACTCGCGGACGGCGACGTCCGCACCCGTCTCCGCGGCGGCCCGGCGGGCGCCGGCGACCCCGCGGACCGCGTAGCCCCGCCGGGCCCGCAGTTCGTGGTCGGTGGTCGCGAGGAAGGCCACGTCGCGGTGCCCGGCCGCGACGACCGTACGGACCGCCAGCGCGGTGGCGGCCTCCCAGTCCAGATCGGTCCACGGCTGCGTGTCGTCGGCCGACCGGCCCAGCAGGGCGGTGGGGAAGGCGAGTTCGCGAAGGGCCTCGATGCGGGGGTCCTCCATCTCGACCGCCATGAGGATGGCCGCGTCCGCCTGCCGGCCGCCCGCGATCCGGCGCAGCCCCGGGACGCCCTCCCGCGCGGTCGTGAGCAGGACGTCGTACCCGTGCGCGCGGGCCGCGTCGCTGATGCCGATGGCGAAGCGCCCGTCCACCGCCCGGTAGCCCCCGGCGACCCGCGGCAGCGCGAGGGCCAGCACCTGAGTCCGTGTGCTCCGCAGCGTCCGCGCGCTCGCCCGCGGGTGGTAGCCCAGCTCGTCGATCGCCTGCCGCACGGCGCGGCGCGTGTCCTCCGAGATCTTGCGGGACCCGCTCAGGACGTACGACACGGTGCTCGGCGCGACTCCCGCGCGAGCCGCGACATCCTTGATCGTGGCCATGCGGCTCCTCTCGGCGGCGGGGTCGTGGTGCCGATGATGTCGAATCGATTCGAAGCGCCACCGATCGTAGATCGCCTTCCCGACCCGCGGCAAGTGCCTGCCGTGGGATCGGCTGCCGCCTAGGCTTGAGTGCTCGGCTTGTGTGGGGTGGGGGGAGATCGTGATGTGGTCGGCGGCCGGAGACGCGTCTCTCGCGGGTGAGTTGGTCATCGCGGTGGTCGGATTCGCCGCGGGTGTGGTGCTGGCGTCCGTGAACGCGCTCCATGCCCGCCGCAACGAGGACCGCCGCCAGCGGGCCGAACGCGCCGGCGACGCTCTGGTCGACTTCATGCGCGGCATCGCCGAGAACGCCCAGTACCGCGGACGCCTCCACGGCGCCGGACACGCCGTGACGGCGGAACGGGCAGCCGAATTGGAGGACCGGATCACCGAGTCCCTGGTGCTCGTCTCCTCCGCGAAGGCACGCCTGGCCACCTACGGCAACGCCGAGGCCGGCCGGCTCCTGGCCGCCATCGAGCGGGACGGCGGGTTCGTCGGTTCCGATCCCGTGGTGCAGCGCCGCATGTCCGAACTGGTCGCGGCGCTGCGCACGGAGCTGCGGCTCAGGGGCAAGCTGGAGGCGGAGGACATCCGCGTCGTCCTCTTCGGTCCGTGACCGGGTCCGTCTCCCGCCCGGGAAGGCCGTGCCGCCCCCGCCCCCGCCCTCGGCAACGGCAACCGCAACGGCACCGTGAGCGTGCTCAGCGGACCGGTGGTGGGCCGTCGCGGGTGGGGCGGGAGGTGGCGAGGCCGGCGAGGAGGCCCGCGCCGGCGGTGACGGCGGCGTAGCTGAGCACGTGGTCGACGGCCGACTGCATGGCCAGGCCGGAGAGCGCGGCCGCGGCGGTGAGCACGACGGACGTCGTGCGGGGGGAGCGGCGCAGGGCCCACAGGACCCAGGCGTAGGAGGCGGCGAGGAGTGCGACGCCCGGGGCGCCCTGCTCGGCGGCGAGCTGGAGCGGGGCGGACTGCGGTGTGCCGCTGCCGACGGTGACGTCGGTGTCCGACCTGACACCGGTGTCCTCCACCTCCACGAACCGTCCGGGACCGACGCCGCGCAGCGGGCTGGTCCCGGCGATGTGCAGGGCCTCGTGCCAGAGCCTGACGCGCGCGGGGGTGAGCTGGCCGGCCAGGGACGCGGACAGTCCTGGCGGCAGGGCGTCCACGGCGACCGCGTACGTGCCGCCGACCGCCACGACGGTGGCCAGCGCCAGTCCGGCGAGCCCGATCACTCGGGGGGTGCGGTCGGCGGCGAGCGAGCACAGGAGTACGCCGAGCGAGGCGGCGAAACCGGCCGCCGAGCCGAGGCCGAGGGCGAGCAGCGCCGCCAGGGCGCCGAGCAGCCGCAGTCCGAGACGCGGTGGGCCCGGGCGGGCGGCCCAGGCGGCGCAGCACGCGGCGCCGGTGGCGAGCACCATGAGGGCGGCGTCGGCGTTGACGTATCCCAGCGGAGGGGTGTGCGGTCCGCGCGACAGACGTCCGGGCAGGAGCAGTGTCAGCGCGACCGCGGCCACGGCCGCGGTGGCGGGCACCGCGACCGGCCGCAGGGCCCCGCCGATCCTTCCGGCGGCGAACCCGGCGGCGACGGCGAGCACCGCGAGCAGGACGCCTTCGGGACGTGCGGGGCGGCCGACCGCCGAGACCAGCGCCCAGACCGCGCTCGAGGCCAGGAGCGCCGCTCCGACGGCGTCGGCCCGGCCGGATCGCGGGCTGTCGGGCGGGGCGTCGTCACCGGCGATGCCGGCCGCGTCTCCCGTTGTCGTGTTCATCCCCGAACCCCCTGACGCCACCCCGTGCGGGCGGGACTCCCCGGGCTCACGGTAACCGCTGTGACGTGGTGGTGTGGATATGTCGTGCGGTAACACCGTGGCACCCGCGTCGGCCCGGCCGCCTCGGCGGACATGATCCACCCGAGCCCGTAGGCTCGAGGGCGTGCCGATTCCCGAATTCATCCGTGAGCTGCGCGCCCTCGTCGGCCACCGGCAGCTGCTGCTGCCCGGTGTCACGGCGGTCGTCCTCGACGACGACAACCGCGTCCTGCTCAACCGCCGTGCCGACAACGGGCGCTGGTCCCTGATCGGGGGGATCAGCGAACCCGGTGAGCAGCCCGCCGAGACGGCCGTCCGGGAGGTACTGGAGGAGACCGGCGTGCGGGCGGTGGCCGAACGCGTCGTCCTGGTGCAGACGATCAAGCCGGTCCTGTATCCCAACGGCGACCGCTGCCAGTACGTCGACATCACCCTGCGCTGCCGTGCCGTGGGCGGCGAGGCGCACGTGGCGGACGACGAGTCGCTGGAGGTCGCCTGGTTCGGCATGGACGAGCTGCCCGAGCTCGGCGGTCACGGCCGGCTGCGCCTCAAGCACGCGCTCACCGAAGGGCCCACCTGGTTCGAGCCGGCGGGGCCGCCGGAAGAGTGAGTGTGGAGCGCGCCCACCAGCTCGGAGGCGACTGTGGGCGTTGCCCACATCGGTGCGGGGGCCGTCGTTGCCTAGCCTCGTGGCCATGACGGACTCCACCCCCCAGCCGGGCGTCCCCGACCTGGGCGGCCGCACCGCTCTGGTCACCGGAGCCGCGGGCGGCATCGGACGCGCGTGCGTGCTGCGGCTGGCCGCCGCGGGCGCCAAGGTGCGCGCCGTGGACCGCGACGCAGAAGGCCTGGCAGCCCTCGTCGAACGGGCCACGGACGACGGCCGCCCCGGCACGGTCGAGGCGCTCACACTGGACCTCACCGACCTCGACGCCGCCGAGCACGCAGCCGCCGGCACCGACATCCTCGTCAACAACGCCGGACTCCAACTGGTCCGGCCCATCGAGGACTTCCCGCCGGAGGTGTTCTCCACGGTGCTGCGGGTGATGCTGGAGGCCCCGTTCCGGCTCATGCGCGGCGCGCTGCCGCACATGTACGGCCAGGGCTGGGGCCGCATCGTGAACATCTCCTCGGTGCACGGACTGCGCGCCTCGCCGTACAAGAGCGCCTATGTAGCCGCCAAGCACGGCCTCGAAGGGCTCTCCAAGACGGCCGCGCTCGAAGGCGCCGCGCACGGCGTGACCTCCAACTGCGTGTGCCCCGGCTACGTACGCACCCCGCTGGTCGAGCGGCAGATCGCCGACCAGGCGGCCGCGCACGGCATCGACCCCGAGCGGGTGGTCGGCGAGATCCTGCTCGCGGACACGGCCGTGAAGCGACTGGTGGAGCCGGAGGAGGTCGCCGAGATGGCCGCGTATCTCTGTTCCCCGCAGGCGTCCTTCGTCACCGGCGCGTCCCTGACCATGGACGGCGGATGGACGGCGCACTGATCTGCCGGTATCCCTGACAGCGTGCCCGACCACCACGACCCGCCCGGCTCCCACGGCCCGTCCGACCGCCACGACCCATCCGCCCGGGACGACCACGAGGACACCAGCGGACCCATGCCTGCGTACGGACCCGCCGACGCGCCCTACCTGCGGCTGCTGGCCCGGGGTGCCCCGGCGGAGGAGTACGAGCGCCCGGTGCTGGCCGCCCGCGCCGAGGGTGCCGTGCCCACCGTGCTCGCCGAGTTGGAGCAGGCCAAGATGCTGGCGCTGCGGGTGCGCGCGGAAATGGAGGGCAGGCGGCGGCGCGAGGCCGAGCTGTCGGCGCTCTTCGAGACGGCCGGCGACCTCGCGGGGCTGCGCGACCTGGACTCCGTGCTGCAGGCCATCGTGCACCGGGCGCGGTCCCTGCTCGGTACGGACGTGGCCTATCTGAGCCTGATCGACCGCAAGGTCGGCGACACCTACATGCGGGTCACCGAGGGCTCGGTCTCGGCGCGCTTCCAGCGTGTGCGGCTCGGGATGGGGGAGGGGCTCGGCGGGCTGGTCGCCCAGACCGCCATGCCCTACGTCACCGAGTCCTACTTCGAGGACGAGCGGTTCTGCCACACCTCCCCGATCGACTCCGCGGTGCACGACGAGGGCCTGGTCGCGATCCTCGGGGTGCCGCTGGTGCTCGGGACCGGGGTCATCGGCGTGCTGTACGCGGCCGACCGGCGGGCCCGCGTCTTCGAGCGGGAGCAGATCGCCCTGCTGGCCTCGCTCGCCTCGCTCGCGGCCGTCGCCATCGACACGGCCAACCTGCTGGAGGAGACCCGTTCGGCCCTCGCGGACCTCGGCGCGGCGAACGAGACCATCCGCACCCACAGCGCGGCGCTGGAGCGCGCCTCCGAGGTGCACGACCGGCTGACCGAACTCGTGCTGCGCGGCGGCGACGTGGACGACGTCGCACACGCGGTCGCCCAGGTGCTCGCCGGGACGGTCCGCGTGGTGGGCCACGACCACGAACCCGTACCCGGCGACCTGGCCGCCGCCGTCGCCCGCTCCCGCAAGGACGGCCGCGCCGTGCGCCAGGGCGACACCTGGGCCGCCGCCGTCACCGCGGGCGGCGAACTCCTCGGCGCACTGCTGCTGCGGGGCCACCCCGAACTCGATCCCGTCGACCAACGCACCCTGGAGCGGGCCGCGATGGTCACCTCCCTGCTGCTGCTCGCCCGCCGCAACGCGGCCGAGGCCGAGCAGCGCTTCCGCGGCGAACTGCTGGACGACCTGCTCGACGCCCCGCACCGCGACCCGCGGTTGCTGCGGGAACGCGCCGGACGGCTCCGTGCCGACCTGGACGCCCCGCACATCGTGCTGGCCGCGCGCATCGACGACGAGACCGACGGCAGTTCCGACCGGCTCCGCCTGTGGTCCGCCGCCTCCCACATCGCGGCCACCCACCGGGGCCTGGCGGCGGCGAGGGACGGCGGCACCGTGCTGCTGCTGCCTCTGGAGCCGGACGCCGACGCCTCGTCCACGGCGCGCCGCATCGCCCGCCAGCTCGGCACCGCGGTCCAGGCCGCCGTCACCGTGGGAGCGTCCAGCCCCGTTGCCGCGCCTGCCGGCCGTCCCGGATCCGTGGCACTGGCCTACGCCGAGGCCCAGCGCTGCGGCGACGCCCTGCGGGCCCTCGGCCGCGCGGGAGAGGGCGCCGCCGGGGCCGACTTCGGATTCCTGGGCCTGCTGCTCACCGACGCACGGGACGTCGACGGATTCGTGCACCGCACCATCGGGACCGTCGCCGACTACGACGTACGACGCGGCACCGAACTCGTCCGCACCCTCGACGCCTACTTCTCCAGCGGCATGAGCCCGGTGCGCACCAAGGACGCCCTCCATGTGCACGTCAACACCGTCGCCCAGCGTCTGGAACGGATATCCCACCTCCTCGGTCCGGACTGGCAGTCACCGGACCGGGCGCTGGAGATCCAGCTCGCGCTGCGCCTGCACCGACTCTCCTCGGCCCAGGACTGATCCACGCCCTGGTGACGTCTCGTTCACGGTGACGACGCCGGACCCCGCCACCGACGGCGGTGACGGGGTCTCACGGTCGAGGCGGCCTCAGCTCGCGGGCGCGGAACGGGCGAGGGGCGCCTCGTCCGCGGTCTCGGGTTCGACGGCCGCGAGGTCGCGGCCGCGGGTCTCCTTGGCCACGGAGACCGCGACCAGGGTGATGACGGCGGCGAGGATGACATAGAGGGCGATCGGGGTCGCGCTGCCGTAGTCGGCCAGCAGCGCCGTCGCGATGAGCGGCGCCGGGGCGCCGGCCGCGACCGAGGCGAACTGGGCGCCGATCGAGGCGCCCGAGTAGCGCATCCGGGTCGCGAACATCTCCGAGAAGAAGGCGGCCTGGGGCGCGTACATGGCGCCGTGCAGGATCAGGCCGACCGTCACGGCCAGCAGCAGCGCCGGGAAGCTCTTGGTGTCGATCAGGGCGAAGAAGGGGAACGCCCACAGGCCCACGCCGGCCGCGCCCAGCAGGTAGACCGGCTTGCGGCCGATCCGGTCCGAGAGGGCGCCCCAGGCGGGGATCACCGCGAAGTGCACGGCGGAGGCGATGAGCACGGCGTTGAGCGCGGTCTGCTTGCCGAGGCCCGCCTGTGTGGTCGCGTACACCAGGACGAAGGCCGTGATCACGTAGTAGCTGATGTTCTCGGCCATGCGCGCGCCCATCGCCACCAGCACGTCGCGCCAGTGGTCGCGCAGCACGGCGACCAGCGGCATCCGCTCCACGGCCGCGGTCTCGGTCTTGCGGGCCTCGGCCCGCGCGAGGGCCTCCTTGAAGACCGGGGACTCGTCCACCGAGAGCCGGATCCACAGGCCGACCAGGACCAGGACGCCGGACAGCAGGAAAGGCACGCGCCAGCCCCACGAGGTGAAGGCGGCATCCGACAGCAGGGCGGTCAGCGCCGACAGCACACCGGTGGCCAGCAGCTGTCCCGCGGGGGCCCCGGTCTGCGGCCAGGAGGCCCAGAAACCGCGCTGCCGGGCGTCCCCGTGCTCCGACACCAGCAGCACCGCGCCGCCCCACTCGCCTCCGAGCGCGAATCCCTGCACCAGGCGCAGCGCGGTGAGCAGCACGGGGGCGGCCGAGCCGAGGGTGGCGTGGGTCGGCAGCAGGCCGATGCAGAAGGTCGCGCCGCCCATGAGCAGCAGGCTGAGCACCAGGAGGCGCTTGCGCCCGAGGCGGTCCCCGAAGTGCCCGAAGACCAGCGCGCCGACGGGCCGCGCGGCGAAGCCCACCGCGTAGGTGAGGAACGACAGGAGGGTGCCGACCAGCGGGTCCGAGCCCGGGAAGAACAGCTTGTTGAAGACGAGGGCGGCGGCGGACCCGTAGAGGAAGAAGTCGTACCACTCGATGGTCGTGCCGATCAGGCTCGCGGCGACGATCCGCCGGAGGCCGGCCGGCGGTGGGGGAGCGGTTGCGGGGGAAGCCATGTGCACCACTTCCAGGCGGTTGTCGGGGACGTTTCCGTGTCGGCACAACGTAGAAAGACGCAGGTCACCGGCCCATGTGGTGGGACACCATAGTTAACGTGGCCGATATCCCCGCGACCACCACGGCCGGCCGTCCGCCGGAGGGCTGGGGAGCCGGGGAGCCGGGGGGCCGGGAAGAAGGGAAAAGGGGGAACGGGACAGGGGTCGCCAGGAGGCCGTCGGCGGAGTCCGGCCGTCGGGTGTCGCCGCCGTGGGCAGGGTCCCGTCGAGACGGATGCGCTCACGAGATATCTTGATGTCGAGCAATGTTGCAATGTTGCAGACGTGGAGCGGAGCACCCGGTGACTGACTCGACCATCATCTATACGCACACCGACGAGGCGCCGGCGCTGGCGACGTACTCGTTCCTGCCCGTGATCCAGGCGTACGCCTCCACGGCCGGAGTCGCCGTGGAGACCCGCGACATCTCCCTGGCCGGCCGGATCATCGCCAGCTTCCCCGAGTACCTGGAGGAGGGCCAGCGCATCCCCGACGCCCTCGCCGAGCTCGGTGAGCTGGCCAAGACCCCCGCGGCCAACATCATCAAGCTGCCGAACGTCTCGGCCTCGATCCCGCAGCTGAAGGCCGCCATCGCGGAGCTGCAGGAGCAGGGCTACGCGCTGCCGGACTACCCGGACGACGCGAAGTCCGACGAGGACAAGGACGTGCGCGCCCGCTACGACAAGATCAAGGGCAGCGCCGTCAACCCGGTCCTGCGCGAGGGCAACTCCGACCGCCGCGCCCCCGCGTCGGTCAAGAACTACGCCAAGGCGCACCCGCACCGCATGGGCGCCTGGTCGGCCGACTCCAAGACGAACGTCGCGCACATGACCGGTGACGACTTCCGGTCCACCGAGAAGTCCGCGGTCATCACCGAGGACGGCTCCCTGCGCATCGAGCTGCTCGGCGACGACGGCACCACCACGGTGCTGCGCGAGTTGGTGCCGGTGCTCGCGGGAGAGGTCGTGGACGCGTCCGTCATGCGCGTCGCGGTGCTCCGCGAGTTCCTGGGCGAGCAGGTCGCCCGTGCCAAGGCCGAGGACGTGCTGTTCTCCGTGCACCTGAAGGCCACGATGATGAAGGTCTCCGACCCGATCGTCTTCGGCCACGTGGTGCGCGCCTTCTTCCCGAAGACCTTCGCGCAGTACGGCGAGGCCTTCGCGGCCGCCGGCCTGACCCCGAACGACGGTCTCGGCGGCATCCTCAAGGGCGTCGAGGTGCTTCCCGAGGGCGCGGCCATCAAGGCGTCCTTCGAGGCCGAGCTCGCCGAGGGCCCGGCCCTGGCGATGGTCGACTCCGACCGCGGCATCACCAACCTGCACGTCCCGAGCGACGTCATCGTCGACGCCTCCATGCCGGCCATGATCCGCACTTCCGGCCACATGTGGGGCCCGGACGGCCAGGAGGCCGACACCCTCGCGGTGCTCCCGGACAGCAGCTACGCCGGCATCTACCAGGCCGTCATCGACGACTGCCGCGCCCACGGCGCCTTCGACCCGGCCACCATGGGCTCGGTGCCCAACGTCGGCCTGATGGCGCAGAAGGCCGAGGAGTACGGCAGCCACGACAAGACCTTCGAGATCCAGCACACCGGCACCGTCCGCCTGGTCGACCTGGCCGGCAACGTCGTGCTGGAGCAGGCCGTCTCCGCCGGCGACATCTTCCGCGCCTGCCAGACCAAGGACGCGCCGATCAAGGACTGGGTCAAGCTCGCCGTCACCCGCGCCCGTGCGACCGGCGACCCGGCGGTGTTCTGGCTGGACGAGGAGCGCGCCCACGACGCGAACCTCATCGCCAAGGTGACGCAGTACCTGACGGAGCACGACACCGAGGGCCTGCAGATCGAGATCAAGTCCCCGGTGGAGGCGATCAAGTTCTCCCTCGACCGCATCCGCCGCGGCGAGAACACGATCTCGGTCACCGGCAACGTGCTGCGCGACTACCTGACCGACCTCTTCCCGATCCTGGAGCTGGGCACCAGCGCCAAGATGCTGTCGGTCGTCCCGCTGATGAACGGCGGCGGCCTGTTCGAGACCGGCGCCGGCGGCTCCGCGCCCAAGCACGTGCAGCAGCTGGTCAAGGAGAACTACCTGCGCTGGGACAGCCTGGGCGAGTTCCTGGCCCTGGCCGTCAGCTTCGAGCACCTGGCGACCACCACGGGCAACGCCCGCGCCCAGGTCCTGGCCGACACCCTGGACCGCGCCACCGGCACGTTCCTCAACGAGGACAAGTCGCCCAGCCGCAAGCTCGGCGGCATCGACAACCGCGGCAGCCACTTCTACCTGGCCCTGTACTGGGCCCAGGAGCTGGCGGGGCAGACGGACGACCCGGAGCTGGCCAAGGCCTTCGCCCCGCTCGCCCAGGCGCTGGCCGAGCAGGAGGAGACCATCGTCGGCGAGCTCATCGCCGTCCAGGGCTCCCCGGCCGACATCGGCGGCTACTACCAGCCCGACCCGGCGAAGGCCTCGGCCGTCATGCGCCCGTCGGCCACCCTCAACGAGGCGCTGGCGATCCTCGGCTGACCCGGCCGCGGCCCGTACGACGCGAACCGCCCCGGCCGGAATCCGGCCGGGGCGGTTCGCGTCGTCGTGGTCCGTGCAACGAGCTCCGGCGCGCGTCAGGCGAAGACGCCGTCGAGCCAGCGCTGCCAGCGTTCCGCGGCTTCCTTGCCGTCAGCGCCGGCCGAGAAGTCGTGCACGCTGACGCCGACCGGTGCTCCGAAGTGGTTGCGGCCGAAGACCCGGTACATGGCGTCGGCGGTGCGCAGGCCGACGAAGTACGGATTGCGGAAGTCCACGACGGCGTCCACGGGGTCCGCGGTGCCGGGCAGCCGCAGGTGGACCGCCGCGCCCTCGGCGGCCTCGTCCGGGACGCCGAGGGCGCGGCTGGCGGCTTCCAGGGCGTCCGGCGCGGTGGAGGCGCCGGGGCCGTTCACGGTCGCGAAGGCGGCGGGGCGGCCCGCGAAGTGCGCCAGGTACTGGCGCAGGGTGTGCAGGTAGAAGTCGGTGTGCTTGCTCGCGCCGTCGTACTGGTTGTCCCAGTCGTCCACGAAGATGCCGCTGTGCACGTAGCGCACCAGGGAACCGCCCCCCTCGCGCGCCTCGATGACGTGCTCGAGCTGGTTGAAGACCTGGTTCTGGACGGCGTCGGTGAACTCGGCGCGGGCGGTCAGGTGGTGCGGCGGGTCCCAGACGGCGAGGACGCCGCCGAAGGGCGCCGCGCCGCCCTGGCGTGGCTCGAACTCCTGGGGCCACAGCCAGCCCGCCGAGCCGGTGGTGACGGCCTCCCAGACCTCCTCCGGTGCCGCCTCGACCTCGAACTCGCGGACGATCTCGAATTCCTTGCCCATGGTGCTGCTCTCTCCTCGTGCGCGCTGGTGCGGGGACGATGCGGTGGATGCGGTGGATGCGGTGGATGCGGTGTGCGCCGCGGCCGGTGCGCTCACGGCGCCTGCTCGATGGCCGGGGCGGACTCCGGGGCCGACTCCGGCGCCGACCGCTGCCCGGGTGCGGGCTCCTTGACGGTGGGATGGAGCGCGACGACGATGCGGTGCTCGCGGCCGCCCTCGGCGCCCGCGTCGTGATACTTGGCGATCAGCGCGCTGACGCCGCGGGTCAGCTCCTCCACGAAGGCGGCCCGGTCGGCGGCGGAGGCGAAGCGCACCTCGCCGTCCAGGGCGTAGGTGGCCAGCCGCTTGCGGGCCTTGGCCGCACCGGTGATCAACGTGCCGACGTCGCGCACCAGGCGGGCGGCGACGGCCAGCAGCCAGCGGGCGGACAGCTGGTCCCGGAAGCGGCCGGGGTCCGGCTGCACGGCGGCCAGCGCGAGGGGCGAGATGACGTACGAGGCGGCGGTCGCCTGCATCAGCCGCTCGGTGACGTTGCCCTTGCGGCGTTCCCCGGCCAGCTCCACCAGGCCGTGCGCCTCCAGAGCCCTGAGGTGGTAGTTCACCTTCTGCCGGGGCAGCCCGACCCGCGCGGCGAGCATCGTCGCCGATGCGGGGCCCCCGGCGAGCTCGGCCAGGAGCCGGGCCCGTACGGGGTCCAGGGAGGCGGCGGCCGCCGCGGAGTCCTCGATCACGGTCACGTCCAACATGCCCCCAGGCTCTCACCGAACAATATTTTTGTCCAGACTCATGGTCTTGTCGGCGAGGTGCCGACGCCGCCGTGACACCGGCCGGTAACCCCGGGGACAGGGACGAAACGCCGATTTCACCGGGCGAGCGAACACCCCTGACATCGCCCTGATCGGCATCCGCGCAGGTGACGCGACGGAACGCACGGGCCCCCATCGCGTTACAGCGTGGTACTGCACCCCGCGCTTCCCGGCTCCTAAGGTCAGCCGACAAGCGACCCGGAGTCGAGCTCCGGGGCCCGCTCATCGCCGCGATTTCGGAGGGAAGACCGATGAGTCGAGTTGTGCGCGCAGCGCTCGTGCAGACCAGGTGGACCGGCGACAAGGAATCGATGATCGACCTGCACGAGCGGTACGCCCGTGAGGCAGCCGCGCAAGGGGCGCAGGTGATCGGCTTCCAGGAGGTCTTCAACGCCCCGTACTTCTGCCAGGTGCAGGAGCCGGAGCACTACCGCTGGGCCGAGCCCGTGCCGGACGGCCCGACCGTGCGCCGGATGCAGGCGCTGGCGAAGGAACTGAACCTGGTGATGGTCGTGCCGGTGTACGAGGTCGAGCAGGCGGGCTTCTACTACAACACCGCGGCGGTGATCGACGCCGACGGCTCCTACCTCGGCAAGTACCGCAAGCACCACATCCCGCAGGTCAAGGGCTTCTGGGAGAAGTTCTACTTCAAGCCCGGCAACCTGGGCTGGCCGGTCTTCGACACCGCGGTCGGCAAGGTCGGCGTCTACATCTGCTACGACCGGCACTTCCCCGAGGGCTGGCGCGCCCTCGGCCTCGCCGGAGCCGAACTCGTCTACAACCCCTCCGCGACCTCGCGCGGACTGTCGGCCTACCTCTGGCAGTTGGAGCAGCCGGCCGCCGCCGTCGCCAACGAGTACTTCGTGGCCGCGATCAACCGGGTCGGCCAGGAGGAGTACGGCGACAACGACTTCTACGGCACCTCGTACTTCGTGGACCCGCGCGGCCAGTTCGTCGGTGACGTGGCCTCGGACAAGGAGGAGGAACTGGTCGTGCGCGACCTGGACTTCGGGCAGATCGAGGAGGTCCGCCAGCAGTGGGCCTTCTACCGGGACCGACGCCCCGACGCCTACGGCCCGCTGACCGAGGCCTGAGGGGAGGGAGGGACGGCATGAGCCGGATACTGATCCGCGGCGGACTGGTCGTCACCGCCGCCGAGGAGACCCACGCCGACGTGCTCGTCGAGGACGAGCGGATCGTCGCCCTGGCGGCCACCGGCAGCTCCGTGGCCGAGGGCTGGACGGCGGACAGCGTGATCGACGCGACCGGGAAGTACGTCATCCCCGGCGGTGTCGACGCGCACACGCACATGGAACTGCCCTTCGGCGGGACGTTCGCCTCGGACACCTTCGAGACCGGGACGCGGGCCGCCGCCTGGGGCGGGACCACGACCGTCGTGGACTTCGCCGTGCAGTCCGTCGGCGAGTCGCTGCGCGCCGGACTGGACGCCTGGCACGCGAAGGCCGAGGGCAACTGCGCCGTCGACTACGCGTTCCACATGATCATGTCCGATGTCACCGAGGACAGCCTCAAGGAGATGGACCTCCTCGTGGACGAGGGTGTGACCTCCTTCAAGCTGTTCATGGCCTACCCGGGCGTGTTCTACAGCGACGACGGCCGCATCCTGCGGGCCATGCAGCGCGGCGCCGGCAACGGCGGCCTGGTGATGATGCACGCGGAGAACGGCATCGCCATCGACGTGCTGGTCGAGCAGGCGCTGGCCGCGGGCAGGACCGACCCCCGCTACCACGGCGAGGTCCGGCGGGAGTTGCTGGAGGCCGAGGCCACCCACCGCGCCATCAAGCTGGCGGAGGTGGCCGGTTCGCCGCTGTACGTGGTGCACGTGTCGGCCGAGTCGGCGGTCGCCGAGCTGGCGGCGGCCCGCGATCGCGGCCTGAACGTCTTCGGTGAGACGTGCCCGCAGTACCTGTTCCTGTCGACGGAGAATCTGGCGGAGCCGGACTTCGAGGGGGCGAAGTACGTGTGCTCCACGCCGCTGCGGCCCAGGGAGCACCAGGCGGCGCTGTGGAAGGGGCTGCGGACCAACGATCTCCAGGTGGTGTCCACGGACCACTGCCCGTTCTGTTTCGTGGGGCAGAAGGAGCTGGGCCGCGGGGACTTCTCGAAGATCCCGAACGGGTTGCCGGGGGTGGAGAACCGGATGGATCTGCTGCATCAGGCGGTGGTGGACGGGCACATCAGCCGGCGGCGGTGGATCGAGATCGCGTGTGCCGCTCCGGCGCGGATGTTCGGGCTGTATCCGCGCAAGGGGACGATCGCGCCGGGCGCGGACGCGGACATCGTGATCTACGACCCCGCGGCGGAGCAGGTGATCTCCGCCGAGACCCATCACATGAACGTCGACTACTCGGCCTACGAGGGCAAGCGCGTGCGCGGCAGGGCGAGCACCGTCCTGTCCCGCGGCACCGTGATCATCGACCAGGACCGCTACCTGGGCCGGGCCGGCCACGGCCGCTACCAGACCCGTGCGACCTGTCAGTACCTCGTCTGACCACGCCGAGCCACCAGGGGAGCAGAGCAATGGAATTCGGTCTCGTCCTGCAGACGGACCCGCCCGCCTCGGGCGTCGTGGAGCTGATGAAGCGCGCCGAGCGCAACGGCTTCGGCTACGGCTGGACCTTCGACTCGGCGGTGCTGTGGCAGGAGCCGTTCGTCATCTACAGCCAGATCCTGGCGCAGACCGAGCGGCTGGTCGTGGGGCCGATGGTCACCAATCCGGGGACGCGGACGTGGGAGGTGACGGCCTCCACGTTCGCCACCCTCGCGGACATGTTCGGCAACCGCGTGATCTGCGGTATCGGCCGCGGTGACTCGGCGATGCGGGTGGCCGGGCGCAAGCCCAACACCCTCGCCCGCATCGAGGAGGCCATGCACGTCATCCGCGAGCTCGCCGAGGGCCGCGAGGCCGACCTCGGCGGGGCGCGCGTGCGCATCCCGTGGGTGAAGGAGGGTGCGAGCCTGCCCGTGTGGATGGCCGCCTACGGGCCCAAGGCCCTCGCCATGACCGGTGAGAAGGCCGACGGCTTCATCCTCCAACTCGCCGACGTCTACCTGACCGAGTGGATGGTCAAGACCGTCAAGGACGCCGCGGAGCGGGCCGGCCGCAATCCGGACGAGGTGAGGATCTGCGTCGCGGCGCCGGCGTACGTCACCGAGGACGACTCACCGCGGGCACTGGCGCACGCCCGCGAGCAGTGCCGCTGGTTCGGCGGCATGGTCGGCAACCACGTCGCCGACCTCGTCACCAAGTACGGCCACCAGTCGACCGCGGTTCCACAGGAGCTGACGGATTACATCACGGCCCGTCAGGGGTACGACTACGCCCACCACGGCCGCACCGGAAACCCCGACACGGCCTTCGTCCCCGACGAGATCGTCGACCGCTTCTGTGTGATCGGCACCGCGGAGCAGCACATCGAGAAGCTGACCGCCCTCAAGGCCCTGGGCGTCGACCAGTTCGCGCTCTACAACATGCAGGACACCAAGGAGTCGGTCATCGACGTGTACGGCTCGACGGTGATCCCCGCCGTCAGCGGCTGACCCGGACAAGCCGCGACCCGACCCCCGCATCCCCCCCCGCATCCCCCCACCGCCACCCGCACGGCATGCGTTCGATCCCCGTCCGCGTCTCGAACGAAGGGGCTGCTGCCATGACAGCCACCGCTCCACCGCCCGCAGGAAGAACCGGCGCCGAAGGCCGCGTCGAGCTCGCGCCCGACGCGATCCCGACCGGCCCGTACGCCAACGAGGACCTGCTCCCGGTCCCGCTGGCCCAACGCAAGTGGACCACGTACAACTTCACCGCGCTGTGGGTCGGCATGGCCCACAACGTCGCCTCCTGGACGCTCGCGTCCGGCCTGGTCGCGCTCGGCATGGACTGGAAGCAGGCGGTGTTCACCATCGCCCTGGCCAACCTCGTCGTCCTCGTGCCGATGCTGCTCACCGGCCACGCGGGACCCAAGTACGGCATTCCCTTCCCGGTCTTCGCGCGGGCGTCCTTCGGCGTCCGGGGCGCGAACCTGCCGGCGCTGGTGCGGGCGGCGGTGGCCTGCGTCTGGTTCGGCATCCAGACGTGGATCGGCGGCTCCGGCATCTTCCTGCTCGCCGGGAAGCTCTTCGGCGACGACTGGGCGACCGCGGGCCACATCGGCGGTTACCCGTGGACGCAGTGGCTGTCGTTCGTGATCTTCTGGATCCTGCAGGTCGCGATCATCGTGCGCGGCATGGAGACGGTCCGGCGCTTCGAGAACTGGGCGGCGCCCTTCGTCATCGTCGGCGCCGTCGCGCTGCTGATCTGGATGAGCGTCAAGGCCGGGGGCTTCGGCCCGCTGCTCGACCAGCCCTCCTCGCTCGGCTGGGGATCCGGCTTCTGGAAGGTCTTCTTCCCCGCGCTCATGGGCATGATCGGCTTCTGGTCGACGCTGTCCCTCAACATCCCCGACTTCACCCGCTACGCCGCGGGCCAGCGCGCCCAGCTGTGGGGCCAGTCCCTGGGCCTGCCCACCACGATGACGCTGTTCGCGCTGCTCTCGGTGCTGGTCACCTCGGGCTCGCAGGCCGTGTACGGGGAACCGATCTGGGACCCGGTGGCGCTGGCCGCCAAGCTGGACAACTGGGCCGGGGTGCTCTTCGCGCTCATCACGGTGCTGGTGGCGACCCTGTCGGTGAACATCGCGGCCAACGTGGTCTCGCCGGCCTTCGACCTCTCCAACATCGCGCCGCGCAGGATCAGCTTCCGCACCGGCGCGCTGATCACCGCGGTGGTGGGCGTCGTCATCTTCCCCTGGAAGCTGCTGGCGAGCCCGCAGGCGTACATCTTCACCTGGCTCGGCACGGTCGGCGGTCTGCTCGGCACCGTGGCCGGCATCCTCATCGCCGACTACTGGATCATCCGCCGCACCCGGCTCGAACTCGCCGACCTGTACCGGGCGGAGGGCCGGTACTGGTACGACGGCGGCTGGAACTGGCGGGCGCTGGCGGCGTTCGCGGTCGGCGGCGTCCTCGCCATCGGCGGCTCGCACTCAGGGCTCGACGCGAAGGGCGTCAAGCAGGGGCCGTTCCCCGTCGACGGGATGATCCCCTTCCTCAAGCCGCTCGCCGACTACGGCTGGGCCGTCGGCCTGGCCGCGTCCTTGATCGCCTACCTCCTGCTGACCCGGCTCGCCCCCGACCGCAGGACCTGACCCCGGCGCTCGCACGCGGGGCCCGGGGCCGGCCGCCTCAGCGGTCGGCCCCGGGCCCCGCGGCGCGCTGCGCCTCGTGCGCGAGGAGCGCGACGTACAGCGACGTCAGCTGCTCCCAGTCGTCCAGGTCGATGCCGAGCAGTGACTCGATGCTCTGCAGCCGCCGGTAGAACGCCGGGCGGCTGACGTGGTGCACCTGGGCCGCCGCCGACTTGTTGCGGCCGGTGTCCAGATAGGTGCGCAGCACGTCCAGCAGGGCCGGGTTCCGCAGCAGCGGCCCCAACTCCCGCCCGATGAAGGCCTGGAGCTCCGGCTCGTCCCGCATCAGCCGGACCAGGCCGCGCAGCCGCACGTCCCGCAGCCGCGCCACCGGTGCCGCCGGGGGCCCGGCCACCGCCGCGTCCGCGACGTGCACCGCCTCGACGAAGGAGCGCCGGACCTCGTCCAGTTCGCGGCAGCCGAAGCCCGCCCCGGCGACCGCCGTCCGGCCCCGGGCCGCCAGTTCCTCGTGCACCTGGACGGCGACCCGCCGCACGGCGGCGTCGGTGTCCTGCCCGTACGGGACGCTGAGCAGGACCGCCGTCCCGGCCGGGCCGATCCGGGCCACCAGGCCCGCGACGTCGGGATGCTCCGCCAGCGCGCGTTCGATCAGCTCCGGCACGTCGTCCCGGCCGTCGCGCGCCGGGCCGAGGGGGCGTACGACCACGGGCACGAAGACGCGCCGGTTGACCGGCAGACCGGCGGCGCGGACCCGGGTCAGCAACTGCTCCGGGCGGGCGGTTCCCGACGCGAGGTCGAGCAGCAGCGATTCCGCGGCCTGGTCCTCCCAGCCCCGGTCGCGGTCGCCCAGCAGGCGGTGCATGGCCAGCGCCTCGGCGGCGCGGGTGCCCAGCAGGTGCCCCGACTCCTCCGTGCCCTGGTGGCCGACGAGCACCAGCCGGCCCCACTGCTGCCCCCTGGCCTCCAGCGGTGCCACGATCCAGCCGTCCGGGCCGACCGTCACCGCGCCGCTCCCCGCGAGCTCCGCCACCTGGCGGGAGACCCGTTCCCAGTCCCGCAGCAGGCCGTTGAGCGACCCCTGGTCGCCGGCCGAGGCCAGTACGCGTTGCGCGAGATTGACCACGAGCGCGGGGCAGCCGCTCAGCGCGGCGATCTCGTCCAGCACCCGCTGCAGCGTCGCCCCGGAGAGATTGAGCACGGTCAGCGAGGACCGTACCCGCTCCGACAGGTCGAGGGCGGCGAATCGGCCGTGCACCAGGCGCGCGTGCACCTCCTCGGTCAGCCGGGCGAACGGCGCCGGCCGGTGCAGCACGATCAGCGGCACCCCGCAGCGCTCGGCGGCCCGCCGCATCGGCTCGGGCGTGGTGCGGAAGGCGCGTCCGAGGCCCAGGACCACGGCGGCGACGTCGGCGCGCTGCATCGACTCGATGTACTCGCGCTGCGCCCGTTCGTCGCCCGCCAGCAGCAGGCCGGTGGTGAGCACCATCTCGCCGCCGCTGAGCATGACCCCGACGTCCAGCGCCTCGGCCACGTGCAGCCAGCGCACCGCGCGGTGCAGGTGCGCGGAGCCCGCGACGACCTCCGGGCCCCAGGGCGTGACCAGGTCCAGGTCCAGGACGTCGCGCACGGTCAGCCGACCCGCCGTGTGCGGCGGGGGTGCGTCCGGTCTGTCGTCGCCCACGCGATCACGCCCGTCCCTCGTCCTGCCAGGGGTGGGAGTCTAGTCACCGCCCTGCGGCGTGCGGCTTGCCGAACCCGAACTCGTGCCCGGGGAGCGGGCCGGCCGGCGTGTGCCCCTTGGGGGCCGGAAGGGCTGGAAGAGGCCGCCGCGGCGCAGCTGCCCTGCGGGGCCGCCGGCCGCCGTGAGTCCCCCCGGGACGGGTCCGGTGCCGGTGCCGTCGTGGCGCGGCGGGTCGGGCGCCTCCGGTTTCGCCGGTGCCACGCCGTGGGCGGTCCGGGCCGGACCGCCCACGGGGTCGGCGTCCCTCAAAGGCCGTAGACGCGGCGGGCGGTCCCGGAGAAGACCGCGTCGCGTTCGGCGGGGCTGAGGTGATCGGTCAGGGTGCGGGCGGCGTCGACGACCTCGGCGTAGGAGGCGGCGAGCCGCGAGACCGGCCAGTCGGAGCCGAACATCAGGCGGTCCGGGCCGAAGGCGTCGAGCACGGTGCCGGCGTAGGGCGCGAGGTCGGCGGTGGTCCAGGTGTCCCAGTCGGCCTCGGTGACCATGCCCGACAGCTTGCAGACGGCGTTGGGCAGCGCGGCCAGCGCCCGCACGTCGTCCGCCCACGGGCGCAACGTGCCCGCGGCGATCGGGGGTTTGCCCAGGTGGTCCAGGACGAACACCAGGTCGGGCAGGAGCGCCGCGGCCTTGGCGGCCGCCGGCAACTGCTCGGCCAGGACCACCAGGTCGTAGACCAGCCCGGCGTCGGCCACGGCGCGCAGCCCGCGCTGCACGTCCGGGCGGAGCAGCCACTCGGGGTCGGCCTCGCCCTGCACCTGGTGGCGGATGCCCACCAGGCGGTCACCGCCGGGCAGTTCACGCAAGGCGGCCAGCCGGCCGGCGACCGCCGGGTCCGTCAGGTCGGTCCAGCCCACGACCCCCGCGACGAGACCGCCCCGCGCGGCGAGGGCCAGGAACTCCGGCGTCTCCTCCGCGACGGTGACGGTCTGCACGAGGACGGTGGCGGTGACGCCCGCCGCCCGCGCCTCCGGTTCGAGGTGGGTGACGGAGAACGAGCGGCGCAGCGGCGCCAGCCGTTCGCCGGTGATCCAGTCCTGGTCGCGGACGGACAGGTCCCAGACGTGGTGGTGGGCGTCCACGACGCCGTGCGGCACGCTCACAGTTCCCACACCACCGGAAGGGCCGCCCCGGCGCCGTCCGCCGAGTAGTCGTGCGCGACCTCCAGCAGCCCGGCCATCCGCGCCTGCCAGGCGATGTTGACGGGCAGCCGCTCCAGTGCCGCGATCATCGCGGGGTAGTCGTCCACGTCCAGGAGGTGGAACAGGTCGGTGCCGCTGCGCCAGATCGTCCACTCGCGCACGCCCGCGGCGCGGATCGCGGTGGTGAGCTCCCCGGGCACCTCGCGGTGCGCCGCCTCGTACTCCTCGATCCGGTCGGTGCGGACCCTGGTGTGCAGTGCGACTCTCACCACGCCTCCCCGGCAGGGACGGGCACGTCGGCGTCGAGCAGCCCCTCCGCGCGCAGGTCGTCCCAGAGGGCGGCCGGCAGCGGGTGCTTGTGCATCGCCTCTGCGTCCCGCACCTCCGCGGGCGAGCGCAGCCCCAGCAGCACGCTGGACACGGCCGGGTGGCCCGCCGGGAAGCGCTGGGCAGCCGCGCGCAGCGGGACGCCGTGGCGGCCGGTGACGGTCTGGAGCCGGCGGGCGCGGGCCAGGACGGGGGCGGGCGCCGGCGCGTACTCGTACCGGGCGTCCGGGTGCGGGTCGATCAGCAGACCGGAGTTGAAGACGCCGCCGACCACCACGCTCTTGCCGCGCGCCGCCGCCTCCGGCAGTACTTGGGCCAGGCCCTCCTGCTCCAGCAGCGTGTAGCGGCCGGCCATCAGCACCACGTCCACGTCGGTGTCGCGCAGGAAGCGCGCGAGCATGCCCGTCTGGTTCATGCCGGCGCCGATGGCGTCCACGACGCCCTCGGAGCGCAGCTTCTCCAGGGCCGGGTAGCCCTGGCCGAAGGCCTCTTCGGCGTGCTCGTCCGGATCGTGCAGGAAGGCGACGTCGATGCGGTCGAGGCCGAGGCGTTCCAGGCTGTCCTCGATGCTGCGGCGCACGCCGTCGGCGCTGAAGTCCCAGACCCGGCGGTGGGTGGCGGGGACGGCGAAGCCGTTCGCGAGGTCGTCGCCGGCCGCGCCGCCGTCCTCGGCGGGCACCAGGAGGCGGCCCACCTTGGTGGAGACGGTGTACTGCTCTCGCGGCCGGTCGCGCAGGGCGGCGCCGATGCGCCGTTCGGACAGCCCCAGGCCGTAGTGCGGGGCGGTGTCGAAGTAGCGGATGCCCGCGTCCCAGGCGGCGTCGACGGCCTGCGCCGCCGCCTCGTCGGTGACGGGCGTGAAGAGGTTGCCGATCGCGGCGGCGCCGAAGCCCACCGCGGTCACGGGGACGCCGCTGCGGCCCAGTGTGTTGCGTCGCATCCCGGCGGTTCCTCTCACTGCCCGGCCGGGCGCAGGCGCAGCCCGGCCATGCCGCCGTCGACCGCGAGCGCGGTGCCGGTGACCGAGGCGGCCGCGGGGCTCGCCAGGTAGACGATGGCAGCCGCCACCTCTTCCGCGGTCACCAGGCGGCCCATGGGCTGCCGGGCCCGCAGGGCGGCGCGTTCGGCCTCGGGGTCGTCGGCCGCGTCCAGCAGCCGCGCCACCCACGGGGTGTCGGCGGTACCGGGGTTGACGCAGTTGACGCGGACGCCCTCGCGGACGTGGTCGGCCGCCATCGCCAGGGTCAGCGACAGCACCGCGCCCTTGCTCGCGCTGTACAGCGCGCGCTGCGGCAGGCCCGCGGTCGCGGCGATCGAGCAGGTGTTGACGACCGCGGCGTGGGCGGAGCGCCGCAGGTGGGGGAGGGCCGCGCGAGTGGTGCGGACCATGCCGAGGACGTTGACGTCGAGGACGCGGTGCCACTGCTCGTCGGGGTTGTCCTCGACGGTGCCCGCGGCGCCGATCCCGGCGTTGTTGACGAGGATGTCGAGACCGCCCAGCTCCTGCGCCGCCGCGTCGACCGCGGCCCGCGTGGAGGCGTCGTCCGAGACGTCCGCCTTGAACGCCAGCAGCGGCTCCGGCAGCGCGCCGGGCGCGAGATCGAGCACGGCGACCCGGGCGCCGCGCTCGGCGAGCAGCCGCGCGGTGGCCAGTCCGATCCCCGAGGCCCCGCCCGTCACCAGGGCTGTCAGCCCGTCGAGCCCGTCCAGTTCGCTCATGCCTGCTGTCCCTCCTGCCGTGCCCGGTCGGCCACCCAGAACGTACCGTCCGGGTAGCGGAACTCGTCGATCGATTCCGGTCTCATCTGCGCCGAGAATCCGGGTGCGGCGGGTGCGGTGTAGTGGCCGTGCCGGATGACGACCGGGGTCACGAAGTGTTCGTGGAGATGGTCCACGTACTCGATGGTGCGGTCCTCGGTGGTACCGGACAGCGCCACGAAGTCGAACATCGACAGGTGCTGCACCAGTTCGCACAGCCCGACGCCGCCCGCGTGCGGGCAGACCGGCACACCGAAGGCGGCGGCCAGCAGCAGGATGGCCAGATTCTCGTTGACGCCGCCGACACGCGCTGCGTCGATCTGGAGCACGTCGATCGCCCCGGCCTGCAGCAACTGCTTGAAGACGATGCGGTTCTGCACGTGCTCGCCGGTGGCGACCCGCACCGGGGCCACGGCCTCGCGGATGGCGGCGTGGCCGAGGACGTCGTCCGGCGAGGTCGGCTCCTCGATCCAGTACGGCTCGAACTCGCCGAGCGCGTTCACCCAGGCCACGGCCTCGCCGACGTTCCAGCGCTGGTTGGCGTCGATCGCGATGCGCACGTCGGGGCCGACGGCGGCGCGGGCGGCGCGCAGCCGGCGGATGTCGTCCTCCAGGTCGGCGCCGACCTTCAGCTTGATCTGGGCGAAGCCGTCGGCGACCGCCTGCTTGGCGAGCCGGGTCAGCTTCTCGTCGGAGTAGCCGAGCCAGCCGGGCGAGGTGGTGTAGCCGGGGTAGCCCTGCTCCTGGAGCGTCGCGGCGCGGCCGGCCGCGCCCTCCTTGCCGCGCCGCAGCAGTTCCAGGGCGCGTTCAGGGGTGAGGGCGTCGGCGATGTAGCGGAAGTCGATCTGGGAGAGCAGCCATTCGGGCTCCGCGTCGGCCAGCAGGCGCCACAGCGGCTTGTGGGCGCGCTTGGCGGCCAGGTCCCACACGGCGTTGACGACGGCGCCGATCGCCATGTGCATCACGCCCTTCTCGGGGCCCAGCCAGCGCAGCTGGCTGTCGCCGGTCAGGTCGCGGGCGACCGAGCCGGGGTCGGCGCACACCTCGTCCACCGGGCGGCCGACCAGGTGCGGGCGCAGTGCCTCGATCGCCGCGACCTGGACGTCGTTGCCGCGCCCGATGGTGAAGACGAAGCCGTGCCCCTCCAGGCCGTCGTCGGCGTCGGTGCGCAGCACCACGTACGCGGCGGAGTAGTCGGGATCCGGGTTCATCGCGTCCGACCCGTCCAGTTCCCGTGAGGTGGGGAAGCGGATGTCATGGGTGTCGATCGCGGTGATACAGGCGGAGGTCGCGGACAAGTGGCTGCCTTTCACGCTCGGCCATGGGCAAGACATCGGAGGTCTCGCGCCACGGTGACTGTAAGCGCCATCGGCCGCGGCTGGCAATCCATTCCTCGGATGTCTGTGCCAGGAGAGCGTCTCGGGCACTGTGGGCGACGGATTCCTCCGATCGTGTCCGTACAGGGGGTTGTCACGGCCGCACGGCGGACTTACTTTCCTTCTCGTCCGCGATACCTCGGATGAATCGCCCCCGCACTGGGCAAGGAGAGAACACGGCCATGAAGCTCGCCCGTACGCGCTCCACCGCCGCGGCCGCCGCGGCCGCACTCGCGATGGCCGCCCTCGCCACCGCCTGCAACCGCGGCAGCGACAGCACCGCCGGGACAGGTGGGGACAAGAAGCCGGCCATCGGCATCGACCTGCCGCGCTCCGACTCCGACTTCTGGAACTCCTACGCGCAGTACATCGAGCAGGGCATCAAGGACGACGGCCTGAACGCCCTGCCGCGCAGCAACTCCCAGAACGACGTCACCAAGCTCGTCGCCAACGTGCAGGTGTTCGAGAACACCGGCGCGAAGTCCGTCGTGATGGCCCCGCAGGACACCGGCGCCATCGCCTCCACGCTGGACACCCTGGCCGGCAAGAAGATCCCGGTCGTCAGCGTGGACACCCGCCCCGACAAGGGCGACGTCTACATGGTCGTCCGCGCCGACAACAAGGCGTACGGCACCAAGGCGTGCGAGTTCCTCGGCGAGCAGATGGGCGGCAAGGGCAAGGTCGCCGAGTTCCAGGGCGCCCTGGACTCCATCAACGGACGGGACCGCTCCGAGGCGTTCGCGGCCTGCATGAAGGACAAGTTCCCCGGGATCACGGTCTTCGAGCTGCCGACCGACTGGAAGGGTGACGTGGCGTCGGCCAAGCTGCAGAGCCTGCTCGCCCAGCACCCCGACCTCGGCGGTGTCTACATGCAGGCCGGCGGTGTCTTCCTGCAGCCCACCCTCGCCCTGCTGAAGCAGAAGGGCCTGCTCAAGCCGGCCGGCCAGAAGGGCCACATCTTCATCGTCTCCAACGACGGCATCCCGCAGGAGCTCGACGCGATCCGCAAGGGCGAGATCGACGCGACCGTCTCCCAGCCCGCCGACCTGTACGCCAAGTACGCGCTCTTCTACGCCGAGGCAGCCGCCGACGGAAAGACCTTCAAGGCCGGGCCCACCGACCACGACTCCACCATCATCGCCATCCCCAACGGCCTGGAGGACCAGCTCCCGGCGCCCCTGGTGACCAAGGACAACGTCGACGACAAGGCCCTGTGGGGCAACAACATCGGCTGACCCGCGACCTCGGGGCCGGCCGGCGGCCGGCCCCACCCGATCGCACCGCACCCCCATCGCACCGCCCGCCCGCACCGCATCCGCAGAACGGAATCCACCATGGCGGACCCCGCCACCGCTCCGCCCCCCGTGGCCGAGGCGACCGGGATCGGCAAACGCTTCGGCGCCACCGTGGCGCTGCGCGACGCCCGCATCTCGGTCGCCGCCGGCGAGTCGCACGCACTCGTCGGCCGCAACGGCGCGGGTAAGTCCACCCTCGTCAACATCCTCACCGGCCTGCACCAGCCCGACGCGGGGAGCCTGCGCTTCTCGGGCGCACCGGCTCCCTCGTTCGGGGACACCGACGCCTGGCGCGCCCGCGTCGCGTGCGTCTACCAGCGATCCACGGTCATCGGCGAGCTGTCGGTGGCCGAGAACCTCTTCCTCAACCGGCAGAGTGCCACGGCCCTGCGGCCCATCCGCTGGAAGACCCTGCGGCAGCGGGCGACGGACCTGCTCGCCGAGTACGGGGTCGACATCGACCCCGCCGCACGGGCCCGCGACCTCACCGTCGAGCAGCGGCAGTTCGTCGAGATCGCCCGGGCGCTGTCCTTCGGCGCGCGCTTCATCATCCTCGACGAGCCCACCGCACGTCTGGACGCCCGCGGCATCTCGCGCCTGTTCGACAAGCTCCGCGACCTGCAACGCCAGGGTGTGGCCTTCCTGTTCATCTCGCACCACCTGCAGGAGGTCTACGACCTCTGCACCACCGTCACCGTCTACCGCGACGCCCGCCACATCGTGACCGCGCCCGTGGCCGAGATCGACCACGACGCCCTGGTGGAGGCGATGACGGGGGAGTCCGCCGGGGCGGGGCGGCCCGGGGAGACCACGGCAGCCGCCTCGGTGGCGGGCGAGGGCGAAGGACCCGAACTGCTCTCCGTCGCCGGGCTGACGCTCGACGGGGCGTACCGGGACGTCAGCCTCTCGGTGCGCGCCGGTGAGGTGGTGGGCCTCGCGGGAGCCACCGCCAGCGGCAACGTCCGGCTCGGCGAGACCATCGCGGGGCTGCACCGCGCCGACACCGGGCGGATCGCCGTCGCCGGGCGCCAGGTGCGGGCCGGCGGGGTGCCCGACGCGATCGCGGCGGGCGTGGGCCTGGTGCCCGAGGACCGCCACCACCAGGGACTGGTCGGCAACCGCAGCGTGGCCGAGAACGCCACCCTGACCGTCACCGACCAGCTCGGGCCGCTCGGCACCGTGCTCCCCTCGCGCACCCGGGACTTCGCCGAGCGGATGATCGCGGACCTGGACATCAGGACCCCGGGTTTCGCCACGCCCGTCTCCGCGCTGTCCGGCGGCAACCAGCAGAAGGTCGTGGTCGCCCGCGCGCTCGCCACCGACCCGCACGTCCTGGTGGCGGTCCGGCCGACCAACGGCGTGGACGTGCGGTCCAAGGAGTTCCTGCTCGGCAGGATCCGCCAGGTCGCCGGCGCGGGCCGGGCGGCACTGATCATCTCCGACGAACTGGACGACCTGAGGGCCTGCGACCGGATCGTGGCGATGTTCCACGGCCGGGTCGTCGCGGAGTTCGGCCGGGGCTGGCGGGACGAGGAACTCGTCGCCGCCATGGAGGGCGTGTCCCGCGCCCCGTCCGCCGGAGCGAACGACACCGCCGGTGTCCCCGGCCCCCGAGAGCAGGAAAGGTAGTCATGTCCGCCACCACCGACGTCACCGAACCCCCGGTGCCCACCGCGAAGGACTCCGCGGCGGACGCGCCGCGCCGCGGGCCCGGCGGCCTCGCGCGCTTCCGCGAACTCTCCCTCGTCCCGGCCATCTTCGTGCTCGGGGTCATCGGTTTCATCGTCTCGCCCGCCTTCCTGACCTCCGACAACCTCATCGGCGTCGCCCAGCAGTCCACCGAGCTGAGCCTGCTGGTGCTCGCCGAGGCGCTGATCCTGATCGCCGGGCGCATGGACCTGTCCCTGGAGTCCACCATCGGCGTCGCCCCGGTGATCGCCGTGTGGCTCGTGCTGCCCTCCTCCGGCGGCCGTTTCACCGGCCTGGAACTCCTTCCCGTATGGACGGCGATCCCGCTGTGCCTGCTGGTGGGCGCGGTGATCGGCGCGGTCAACGGCTTCCTGATCCTCAAGCTGCGCCTGAACGGTTTCATCGTCACCCTGGGCGCCCTCACCATGCTGCGCGGTCTGCAGATCGCCATCTCCGAGGGGCGTTCCATCGTCGAACTGCCCGGCTCGTTCACCTATCTGGGTCACGCCTCCTGGTTCGGGGTGCCCGCCGCGATCTGGGTCTGCGCCCTCCTGTTCGCCGTCGGCGGCTGCGCCCTCGCCTGGCTGCGCCACGGCAGGGCGCTGTACGCGATCGGCGGCAACGCCGAGGCCGCCCGCACCGCGGGCATCCGCGTGGACCGGATCACCTGGGTCGTCCTGATCGTCGGCGGGGTGCTCGCGGCCTTCGCGGGCGTCCTGTACAGCGGGCACTACGGGTCGATCTCGGCCGACCAGGGCAGCGGCTGGATCTTCCAGGTCTTCGCCGCGACCGTCATCGGCGGCGTCAGCCTCAACGGCGGGCGCGGCACGCTCTTCGGGGCGCTGACCGGTGTGCTCACCCTGCAACTCGTCGTCAACGTCATGACGCTGGCGGGCGTGCCGCCGCTGTGGAACCAGTTCCTCAACGGCGCGATCATCATCGTCGCCCTGATCATCTCCCGCTTCGCCTCCGGGGAGAAGCAGGAGTGACACCGGCCGGCGGCCGGTCAGTAGTAGCCCTCGACCGGGACGCGGGCCTCGTCGTACAGGGCCGGGCCCTCCTGCGGAACGTGCGGGAACCCGGCCCTCGCGGCAGGCGACTTCAGGCCCATGAGCTGTTCGCCGGACAGGGCGTACACCACCCGGCCGAGGCCGGAGCGCTCCAGGGCGCCCGCGCACATGCCGCACGGCTGGCAACTGGTGTACATCGTCGTGGCGGCCGCGGTCGCCGGGTCCAGCTCGCGCGCCGCCCAGCGGGCCAGCTTCAGTTCGGGATGGGCGGTGATGTCGCCGTCGGTGATGCTGCTGTTGCGCTCCTCTGCCAGAACCGTGCCGTCGGGGCCGGCCAGCAGCGACCCGAAGGGCGGGTTGCCCGAGGCACGGGCCTCGGCGGCCAGTGCGACGGCCCTGCGCAGCAGGCGTGTCGTCTCGTCGTCCATCGTCACTCCGTCTCCGTGCGCCGGGCGGCCACCGCCGCGAGCGCGTGCCATGCCCGCTGCGGGCGCAGCGTCTCGTGGGGGTCACCGCTGAAAGGGTCGAGGACGACCGACTTCGCGCCCATCAGGCGCAGTTGTCGCAGATCGTCCATGATCTGGTCGAGCGTGCCCTCACCGGCACGCCGGTCGGGCGTGGTGACCGGGGCGTCGGTGAGGCGGAGCAGGATCCGCGGAGCGAATGCCGGGACGAGCCGGTCCGCCTCCAGCGCGGCCGACGCGAGGCGGCCGAGCGCCTCGCGCATCCACGGCATCGTGGCACGCAGCGGATGCCAGGCGTCGCCCAACCGGACCGCCCGGCGGATGCCCGCGTCGCTGTTGCCGCCGACCCACAGCGGGATCGGCCCGCCGGCGTAGTCGGTCCCGTTCCGCCACGCCGCCCGCATGGCGCCCAGGTGTTCGTCCGTCAGCCGCCCGCGCCGCTCGAAGGGAACACCGAGTGCCTCGAACTCCTGGCGCGCCCAGCCGATGCCCACCCCCAGCACCAGCCGGCCGCCGCTGAGCGCGTTGAGGTTGGCGGCCATCCGGGCCACGGCCAGCGGGTGCCGGTACGGCACGATCAGCACCGTGGTCCCGAGGCTCACCCGTTCGGTGACCCCCGCCAGCCAGGAGAGCGTGGTGAACGGCTCGTAGAACGGGGCCGGGTACTGCTCGGCCACGTCGGGTGTCACCACCAGGTGGTCGGAGACCATCAGCAGGTCGAAGCCGAGCCCCTCCACCGTCCGCGCCCAGTCGCGCAACACCCCGGGGTCGGTACCCGGTCCAAAATTCGGGACGTTCACACCAAGTTGCATGCCGATGAGGCTATCCACCGCGGGTGGCCGCGGGTAAGTCATTCCTCACGGTGTGCGGGGCCGACTGCCGTGGATCCACCGGTATTCTCGGCGTATGGCCGAGAGTCTTGACGCGACCGACTGGGCGATCCTGGACGAGTTGCAGCGCGACGGGCGAGTCCCCTTCACCGAACTGGCCCGCCGGGTGAGTCTGAGTCCGTCGGCGACGACCGAGCGGGTCCGCCGGCTGGAGGCGCTGGGCGTCGTCACGGGTTACCGGGCCGAGGTCGACCTGGGCAGGGCGGGGTTCCCCGTGCTCGCGGTCGTCCGGCTGAAGTATCCGGGCAGCCGGCACGAGCCGCTGCACCGCCTGCTCGGCGAACGGCGGGAGATCCTGGAGTGCCTGCGGACCACGGGCGACGACTGCTACGTGCTGAAGGTCGCCGCGACGTCCATGGCCCACCTGGAGGAGGTCATGGACGAACTGGCCGGCTTCGGGTCCACGACCACCAGCGTGGTCTACCGGCAGACCCTGCCGTTCCGGGGACCGGGCGGCCCCGCGCCCGCCGCGCCGTGACGGCGCGGCGGTCCGGCGGACGCGGGTGCCGGACGGTGCCGTGCGGTCAGCGGGCGGCGATGGCCGGGTCGCTGGTGCTGGTGAAGCCGCTCTCCACGTGGGCGGCCAGGCGGCGCACGAAGGACGCGTCGTGGTCCGCGGTCACGGTCAGGTCGTACCAGCCCCTGCTGCGCTTGGTCTCCGCGGAGTGCACGACACGGGCGCCGGGACGCAGCCTGTAGGTGGCCGCCTTCTCCTTGCCGTACCCGTCCGCCACCGTGAACTGCACCGTGCCGGCGCCGTCGTTGGTCAGGACGAGCCGTGCGATGCCGAGGTCCCCGTCGTGGCGGGCGCTGACCTCCGGGCCCGCGCCGGTGACCCGCCCGGCGAAGCGGCGCAGGAAGCCGTTGGGGCCGTGGACGGTGAAGTCGTAGCCGCCCTGGGCGTCCTCGGCGACGCTCCACGTGTCGGACAGCGAACGCCCTGCCTCGACGGTGTACGTCCACGGGCCGGCGGCGTGCGACGCCGACGTCACCAGGAAGCCGGCGCCCGCGGCGCCGTGCGAGGCGAAGTCGATCCGCAGCGAGCCGGTGGCGGTGCTCACCCGGCCGTCTGCCGACAGGTCGTACGGCAGGGCCCGCGCCGCGCGCATGCCGGGCTCCTGCCGGGGCAGCGCGCCCTTGACCGGCGGGGTGGGCACGTAGTCGGGGTGGCGGTCGTTGTCCGGCGGGAGGTAGCCGCTGGTGTCCGGCAGCTCCGCCGCGTCGGTGTCCGTGTGGCGGAAGTCGAACGCCGAGGTCAGGTCGCCGCACACCGCGCGGCGCCAGGGCGAGATGTTGGGCTCGGTGACCCCGAAGCGGCGCTCGATCAGCTGGAGGATCGAGGTGTGGTCGAAGGTCTGCGAGCAGACGTAGCCGCCCTTGCTCCACGGCGACACCACGAACATCGGCACGCGCTGGCCGAGCCCGTAGGGGCCCGCCGGGCGCGAGCCCGAGCCCGCGTACAGGTCGCCGGTGACGTCGACGGTGGACTTGCCCTGCGCGGCGGAGGCGGCCGGGAACGGCGGGACGACGTGGTCGAAGAAGCCGTCGTTCTCGTCGTAGGTGATCAGCAGCGCCGTCCTGCTCCACACCTCCGGGTCGGAGGTCAGCGCGTCCAGCACCTGTGCGATGTACCAGGCGCCGTAGTTGACCGGCCAGTTGGGGTGCTCGGTGAACGCCTCGGGCGCCACGATCCAGGAGACCTGGGGGAGCGTGCCGGCGGTGACGTCGGCACGCAGGATGTCGAAGAAGCCCTCGCCGTTCTTGGCGTCGGTGCCGGTGCGGGCCCTTTCGTACAGCGGGTCGCCGGGCTCGGCGTTGCGGTACTGGTCGAAGTACAGCAGCGAGTTGTCGCCGTAGTTGCCGCGGTAGGCGTCCTCGATCCAGCCCCAGCCGCCGGCCGCGTCGAGGCCGTCGCCGACGTCCTGGTAGATCTTCCACGACACGCCGGCCTGCTCCAGGCGCTCCGGGTACGTCGTCCAGGCGTAGCCCGCCTCCTCGTTGCCGAGGACCGGGCCGCCGCCCTTGCCGTCGTTGCCCGTGTACCCCGTCCACATGTAGTAGCGGTTCGGGTCGGTCGAGCCGATGAACGAGCAGTGGTACGCGTCGCAGATCGTGAAGGCCTCGGCGAGCGCGAAGTGGAAGGGGATGTCGTCGCGGGTCAGGTGCGCCATGGTGGTGGCGGACTTGGCGGGCACCCACCTGTCGTACTTGCCCTGGTTGACGGCGGCGTGGCCGTCGTTCCAGCCGTGCGGCAGGTCCTGCAGGAAGGCCAGCCCGAGGCCGTCGTGGTCCGGGCGGAAAGGCAGGACGTCCTTCGTGCCGTCCGACTGGTGCCACACCGACTTGCCGTTCGGCTGCGTCACCGGGTGGGGGTCACCGAAACCGCGGACGCCGCGCAGCGTGCCGAAGTAGTGGTCGAAGGAGCGGTTCTCCTGCATCAGGACGACGATGTGCTCGACATCCTGGAGCGAACGCGTCCTGCGGTTCGCCGGGATCTCCGCCGCTCGGGCGATGCTGGTGGAGAGCACGGACAAGGCGGCGGTGCCGCCCGCCAGTTGCATGAAGCGTCTGCGGTCGATGGCGTTCATGTAAGGCCTGTCTCCCGGGAGGTCCGCGGCCGTAGCAGGGGTGGCCAGTGTCACCAGGCCCGCGCGAACTCCCGTCGGCGCCGAGGAGAAGCACCCGCGAAGCCTGCGCCAACCCGCCGCCCGCCCGAGAGCGCCCGCAGTCCCGACACGACTGCTCCCGGGGGCAGTTGAGCGACGCACTGTCCCCGGCGTCAGCACAGGTCAGCGGCCGGACACCGCGCCGGCGGCCGGGACGCCCACCGCTCCGGGCGGGCACGGGATACTGCCCCCATGAACCGTCTCGAACGCTGGGAGCAGCGGACCAGGGCGCCGCTGATCGCCCTGGCCTCGGTGTTCGGCGCGGCCTACGCGTTGCCGATCCTGCTGCCGGACGCCGACCCGGCGCTCATCACCACCGCCCACTGGACGGAGCGCAGCGTCTGGGCGCTCTTCGCGGGCGACTACGCGGTCCGGCTGGTGCTGAGCGAGCACCGGTGGGAGTTCGTCAAGCGCCAGCCGCTGAGCCTGGCGGTGGTCGTGCTGCCGCTGCTGCAGCCGCTGCGCCTGCTGCGCCTGGTGTCCACGCTCTTCCTGGTGGGCCAGCGGGTCCGGCTGGCGGCGCAGGTCCGGCTGACGACCTATGTGGTGGGCGCGGTGCTGGGGCTGCTCGCGTTCGGCTCGGTCGCGGTCCTGGAGGCCGAGCGGCACTCGCCGCACGGGAACATCCGCACGATCGGCGACGCGCTGTGGTGGTCGTTCACCACGATGACGACCGTGGGCTACGGCGACCACGCCCCCACCACCGGCGTCGGCCGGCTCATCGCCGTCGGCCTGATGCTGTCCGGGATCGCCCTGCTCGGTGTGGTCACCGCCAACATCGCGGCCTGGTTCCTGGCCCGCTTCCAGGAGGACGAGGAGGAGGGCCGCCGCCTCCAGGAGGTCACCGAGGAACTGCTGCGGGAGGTCAGGGAGCTGCGGCGCGAGGTGGCCCGGCTCGGCGCCGCCGGCACGGGCGGCGCGCGGGACGGCACGGCCGTCGCCCCGCCGGAGAGGACCCCAGGGGGGACTCCCGGGCAGCCCCCCGGATAGGGCATCGGAGTGGAACCGATCAAGACGGCCCGGAATGGGCTAGGTCACAGGCGTTGCCCCTGCTGCTCACCTGCTAACGCCCACTAACCTTTGAGCATGACGGTCCTGCCTGACGACGGGCTTTCTCTGGCCGCCGAATTCCCGGACGCGAGCCGTGCGCAGTGGCAGTCCCTCGTGGAGGGCGTGCTGCGCAAGGCGGGCAAGGACGTCTCGGGAGAGGCGGTGGAGGACGCGCTGTCCACCACCCTCGAAGACGGGCTCACCACGCGCCCGCTGTACACCGCGCCCGACGTGCCGGGAGCCTTCGGCGACGCGGTCGGACTTCCCGGCTTCGCGCCCTTCACCCGGGGCGCCGCACCCGCGGGCCCCGTGGCCGCCGGCTGGGACGTACGGCAGCGCCACACGCGGCCCGATGCGGCCCGCACCAATGAGGCGGTGCTCGCCGACCTGGAGAACGGCGTCACTTCCCTCTGGCTCGCCGTCGGCGGCTCCGGCATGCCCGCCGCCGCGCTCGGCACCGCGCTCCAGGGGGTCTTCCTCGACCTGGCGCCCGTGGTCCTCGACGCAGGCCCGGACACCGGGACGGCGGCGGACGCGCTCTTCGCGCTGTACGAGGAGAGCGGCACCGCCCGCGAGTCCGCCCGCGGCAACCTCGGCGCCGACCCGCTGGGCCACCTCGCCCGCACCGGGGACTCCGGAGCGCTCGACGCGCACACCGCCACCGCCACGGGGCTCGCCCTGCGCGCCCACGAGCAGTACCCGGGGCTGCGCGCGCTGACCGTGGACGCCCTGCCGTACCACGAGGCCGGCGGCTCGGCGGCCCAGGAACTCGCCGCCTCCCTCGCCACTGGCGTGGCCTACCTGCGCGCGCTCACCGAGGCCGGGCTGCCGGTCGACGCGGCCTGCGGGCAGCTGGAGTTCCGCTACGCCGCCACCGCCGACCAGTTCCTGACCATCGCCAAGCTGCGCGCCGCCCGCCGGTTGTGGTCCCGTGTCGCCGAGGTGTGCGGCGCGACCGCGGCCGCCGGGGCGCAGCGCCAGCACGTCGTCACCTCGTCGGTGATGATGAGCCGGCGCGACCCGTGGGTGAACATGCTCCGCACCACCGTCGCGACGCTCGCCGCCGGTGTCGGCGGCGCGGACTCGGTCACGGTGCTGCCGTTCGACCACGCGCTCGGCCTGCCCGACGCCTTCGCGCGGCGCATCGCCCGCAACACCTCGACCATCCTGATGGAGGAGTCCCACCTGGCCCGGGTCGTCGACCCGGCCGGCGGCTCCTGGTACGTGGAGCGGCTCACCGCGGAACTCGCCGACGCCGCCTGGTCCTGGTTCCAGGAGCTGGAGCGGGCCGGCGGCCAGGCCGCCGCGCTGGCCTCCGGCCTGGTCGGCGAGCGGCTTGCCGCGACCTGGCGGGTGCGGGCCAAGGCGCTGGCCGAGCGCCGCGAGCCCATCACGGGCGTCAGCGAGTTCCCGCTGCTCTCCGAGACGCCCGTCGCGCGCGACCCGGCCCCGGCCGTCCCCTCAGGCGGACTGCCCGCGGTCCGACGCGACGAGGCGTACGAGGCGCTGCGCGCCCGCTCGGACGCGCATCTGGCCGCCACCGGCACCCGCCCCAGGGTGTTCCTCGCCGCCCTCGGCCCCGCCGCCGCGCACACCGGCCGGGTCACCTTCGCCGCCAACCTCTTCCAGGCCGGCGGCATCGAGCCCGTGCAGGACCCGGTGTCCGTGGACGCCGGCTCCGCGGCCGGGGCGTTCGCCCGCAGCGGCGCCCAGGTGGCGTGCCTGTGCTCCAGCGACACGCTGTACGAGGAGCAGGCCGCCGAGGTGGCCGCCGCCCTCAAGGCCGCCGGCGCGGGCCCGGTGTTCCTGGCCGGGCGACCGGGCGCGCGGGAGCAGGCGTACACGGAGGCCGGCGTGGACGCGTTCGTCTTCGCGGGCGGTGACGCGGTCGCCGTCCTGACCTCGGTTCTCGACCGGATGGGAGTGGCGTGATGCGGATCCCGGACTTCTCCGAGATCGAGCTCGGACCGGGCACCGGCAGCGGTGCCACCGAGGACCAGTGGCGCGCGGCGGTCAAGGAGACCACCGGCCGTGCAGTCGAGGACCTGCTGTGGGAGACGCCCGAGGGCATCGGCGTCAAGCCGCTGTACACCGGCCGCGACCTGGAGGGCCTGGACTTCCTGGGCACCTACCCGGGCATCGCGCCCTACCTGCGCGGCCCCTACCCGACGATGTACGTCAACCAGCCCTGGACGATCCGCCAGTACGCGGGCTTCTCCACCGCCGAGGAGTCCAACGCCTTCTACCGGCGCAACCTCGCCGCGGGCCAGAAGGGCCTGTCGGTCGCCTTCGACCTGCCGACCCACCGCGGCTACGACAGCGACCACCCGCGCGTCACCGGCGACGTCGGCATGGCGGGCGTCGCCATCGACTCGATCTACGACATGCGGCAGCTCTTCGACGGCATCCCGCTCGACCGCATGACCGTGTCGATGACCATGAACGGCGCCGTGCTGCCGGTGCTCGCGCTCTACATCGTCGCAGCGGAGGAGCAGGGCGTACCGCCGGAGAAGCTGGCCGGGACCATCCAGAACGACATCCTCAAGGAGTTCATGGTCCGCAACACCTACATCTACCCGCCGAAGCCCTCGATGCGGATCATCTCCGACATCTTCGCGTACACCTCGCAGAAGATGCCGCGCTACAACTCGATCTCCATCTCCGGCTACCACATCCAGGAGGCCGGGGCCACGGCCGACCTGGAGCTGGCGTACACCCTCGCCGACGGCGTGGAGTACCTGCGGGCCGGTCTCGGCGCGGGCCTGGACGTGGACGCCTTCGCGCCGCGGCTGTCGTTCTTCTGGGCGATCGGCATGAACTTCTTCATGGAGGTCGCCAAGCTGCGCGCGGCGCGCCTGCTGTGGGCGAAGCTGGTCAAGCAGTTCGAGCCCAGGAGCGTCAAGTCGCTGTCGCTGCGCACCCATTCGCAGACCTCGGGCTGGTCGCTCACCGCGCAGGACGTCTTCAACAACGTCACGCGCACCTGCGTGGAGGCCATGGCCGCCACCCAGGGCCACACCCAGTCACTGCACACCAACGCCCTCGACGAGGCGCTGGCGCTGCCCACCGACTTCTCCGCGCGCATCGCCCGCAACACCCAGCTGCTGCTGCAGCAGGAGGCGGGCACCAACCGGGTCATCGACCCGTGGGGCGGGTCCGCGTACGTGGAGAAGCTGACCTACGACCTCGCGCGCCGCGCCTGGCAGCACATCCAGGAGGTCGAGGCCGCGGGCGGCATGGCCCAGGCCATCGACGCGGGCATCCCCAAGATGCGCGTCGAGGAGGCCGCGGCCCGCACCCAGGCCCGTATCGACTCCGGCCGCCAGCCGGTGATCGGCGTCAACAAGTACCGTGTGGACAGCGACGAGAAGATCGAGGTCCTCAAGGTCGACAATTCCTCCGTGCGCACCCAGCAGATCGCCAAGCTGCGCCGGCTGCGCGAGGAGCGCGACGAGACCGCCTGCCAGGACGCGCTGAGCGCCCTGACCGCCGCCGCGGGCGGCAGCGGCAACCTGCTGGAACTCGCGGTGAACGCCGCCCGCGCCAAGGCGACCGTCGGTGAGATCTCCGACGCCCTGGAGAAGGTGTACGGCCGGCACGCCGGGCAGATCCGTACGATCTCCGGTGTGTACCGCAACGAGGCAGGGGAGTCGCCGTCCGTGGACCGCACCCGGGCGCTGGTCGGCCGTTTCGAGGAGGCCGAGGGGCGCCGCCCGCGCATCCTGGTCGCCAAGATGGGCCAGGACGGCCACGACCGCGGCCAGAAGGTGATCGCCACCGCGTTCGCCGACCTGGGTTTCACCGTGGACGTCGGCCCGCTCTTCCAGACCCCGGCCGAGGTGGCCCGCCAGGCGGTGGAGGCCGACGTGCACATCGTCGGCGTCTCCTCGCTCGCGGCCGGACACCTCACACTGGTGCCCGCGCTGCGTGAGGAACTGGCGGCCGAGGGGCGTGAGGACATCATGATCGTGGTCGGCGGTGTCATCCCGCCGCAGGACGTGCCCGAACTGCTGGAGGCCGGCGCGGCCGCCGTCTTCCCGCCCGGCACGGTCATCCCCGACTCCGCACACGACCTGGTCACGCGGCTCGCCGCCGCGCTCGGCCACGAACTGTGAGCCCATGCCGCCCATCATCGATCTCGATGCCTACGTCAAAGGCGTGCTGGACGGCTCCCGGGCCTGGATCGCGCGCGCCATCACCTTGGTGGAGTCGACGCGGCCCGACCACCGGGAGCTCGCCCAGCGCCTCCTGACCGAGCTGCTGCCCCACGCGGGCAAGGCCCGCAGGATCGGCGTCAGCGGAGTGCCCGGGGTGGGCAAGTCCACCTTCGTCGACGCCTTCGGCACGATGCTCACCGGCCTCGGCCACCGGGTCGCGGTGCTCGCCGTCGATCCGTCCTCCACCCTGACCGGCGGTTCCATCCTCGGCGACAAGACACGGATGGAACGGCTGTCGGTGGACCGCGCGGCCTTCGTGCGGCCGTCCCCGTCGGCCGGGACGCTCGGCGGCGTCGCCAAGGCGACCCGCGAGTCGATGGTCGTGGTGGAGGCGGCCGGCTACGACGTCGTGCTCGTCGAGACCGTCGGCGTCGGCCAGTCCGAGACCGCGGTCTCGGGCATGGTCGACTCCTTCCTGCTGCTCACGCTGGCCCGTTCGGGCGACCAGCTCCAGGGCATCAAGAAGGGCGTTCTGGAGCTCGCCGACGTCATCGCCGTCAACAAGGCCGACGGCCCGCACGAGCGCGACGCCCGCGCCGCGGCCCGCGAACTGTCCGGCGCCCTGCGGCTGATGCAGTCCGCCGACGCCGCCTGGACCCCGCCGGTGCTCACCTGCAGTGCCCGCGAGGACACCGGCCTCGACGTGGTCTGGGAACGCCTGGAGCGGCACCGCGCGCTGCTGGACTCCGACGGGCGGCTGGAGGCCAAGCGCCGCGACCAGCAGATGGAGTGGGCCTGGAGCATGGTCCGCGACGAACTGCTGGGCCGGCTGCGCGACCACCCCGGTGTACGCCGCGTGGCCCCGGAGGTCGAACGCCAGGTCCGCGAGGGGACGCTGACGGCGACTTCGGCGGCCGAGCGCATCCTCGACGCCTTCTCCGGCTGACGGGCGGCCCCGGGGTCAGGCCGCCTTCGCCTGGCCCCGGGGCACCGCGCAGCGCCCCGTCGCCCACAGCGCGCCCGGCATGTTGCAGTCCGGGCCGACGCGATGCCGGTCGATGTACGCGAACAGCCGCCGCGCCTCCGCCATGTGCTGGCCGCACGCGAACGACCCGTGCCCGGGCAGCCATTGCACGTGCCACTCGGCCGGGCCTCCGCAGGGCCGCGTGGCACCGGTCTCCAGGCGCCCGCACGGAGTCGTTCCGTCGATGGGGATCGGGGTCAGTCGGGGGGTGATCGCTGGCTCTGCCATGGGGATCGTCTCCCTTGTCGCAGGATGCGACGACACATGCGTACGTCTGCGGGAACGGGCGTATTCGTGCCCTACGGAAGGGTGTGCCCGCTCAAGGGTGTCCCCGACGCGTGTTCGGAGGTCAGGAGTTGGTAACCGCCCGCCGGGGACGGCCGGATCGGCGGGTTCCGGCGCGAAGAGGTCGTCGTGCCGGACGCCCGGGCGGGCCGAGTGGCCGCTCACCGCCTGGTGCCGACCGTTTACGGATTCACTGTGTGTCCGCTCCGTCGCGGTGGATCTCCACCGGCACCCGCACCGTCGCCGGGCTCCGCGGGGTGACGAAACCGCCTGCCTCCGGCGTCACTTGGACGACCGCCCGCACGCGGGGATCACGCAGGTCCGCCCAGGCGCCCGCCACGCGCGCCGCGACGGGCACCCGGCGAGCGCCGCCGCCGTGCGGGCACCGAGCGGGAGACCTGCCGCGCCGACCGGACCGACGGGCGCTTCCCGGGCGGGCGTGTCCAGGGCGAAGGGGGATGTCCCGGGGCCGTTCCCGCACAAGGAGGAAGCCCGCGCCCGGGGTGCGGCCAGAGGCCGCCGTCCACTCGTCCATGACCGATCGAGCCGGCGCCGCACGGAGTCGACGGTGTCCGGCAGGTCCGGCTGCCGGGGCCGGCCGGCGGGCGAGGTGTTCAGCAGTTCCCGCACCAGGACGAGTCCGCCCGGGGCGGGCTCCCCCTCGCATCGCTCGCTCGCCGACCGTGGCATGGCACCACCGTGCCGTCGCACACCCCGGCGGGAGTGTCAGCCCGCGTACGCGGTCGGGGGGACCCCCACGGTCGCCGTGAAGTCCCGGACCAGATGGGCCTGGTCGCTGTAGCCGAGCTCGGCCGCCAGCCCCGCCCAGTCCACTGCCGGCGCGGACTCGGCGCGCTCCAGGGCCTCGTGGATGCGGTAGCGGAGGATGACCCACTTGGGACTGACGCCGACGTGCGAGGCGAACAGGCGTTGCACCGAGCGCACCGACAGTCCCTCGGCGCGGGCGAAGGCGTCGACGCGCACGATTCCGCGGTCGTGCCGGATCCGCTCGGCGAGGGCCATCGCCAGGTCGGCCTGGGGATCGGGCGCGGGGGTCAGGGAGAGCAGGAAGGCGTCCAGCGCCGTGACCCGCTCGTCCTCCTCGTCCGGCCCGAGCACGGCGCCGGGCGCGGTGGCGCGGCCGGGCAGCGCCTCGTCCAGCCCGACCCGGCGGCCGGTCCAGTGGGACACCGGCACCGCGGGCGCGAACGGCCGGAAGCCGCCCGGGCGGAACTGGATCCCGCACACCCGCCCGGCGCCCTCCAGCTTCTGCGTGAACAACTCCAGTCCGATGCCGGCGACCTCCCCGAGGTCCGGCCCGCCGGCGAAGCGCTGGAAGACGACGTTGACCGAGGGGTGCGGCACGACGTGCGAGGCGTACGGCTCGCTCAGGTCCCAGTCGATCAGCCAGTAGTGCTCCAGGTACGGTCGCAGCTCCGGCGCGGGGGCGCGCCGCCGGAACCGCACGCGTGCGAAGAGTTCCGGGGCGCCGACGATGCCCCGGGTGTCGCGCCGCGGCGTGTCCTGACCGGCCATGAGGCCGATGGTACGGCGGCCGGGTGTCGCATTTCTTCAAGCCGTGCGCCCGCCTCCGGCCGTAGCGTCGCGGCATGACGGAAACGATCAGTGAACTGCTCGGAGCCGCCCGCGACCGGGCGCTGCCCGTGGTGACAGGAGTGCCCGACGACCAACTGGCGGCGCCGACGCCGTGCGCGGAGTACGACGTGCGGGACCTGCTGAACCACCTCTTCCACGTGGTGGTCGGCTTCCGGGCGATCGCGGGGAGGCAGGAGGCGGACTTCTCCCGTCGCCGCCGACGGACGGCACCCCGAGCTCGCCGAGGCCCTTGCCGCGCCGGGACGCCCCCTCACCGCCGAAGCGACGTTCACGCGATTCCTGAACCGCCTGATCGACGGCCTCGGCACCGGCTGATCCGGGACCCGCCACCCTGCGCGCGTCGTGAGCGCCGTGCGTGGAACGTGCGGCACCGGATCTTATGCAACTAGTTGCAGAATCTTCTCCGGGTGGTCTACAAAGGACTGACCGCATGACCGGCATCCCGTCGCGCCGCCGTCCGAGGAGACCCCGATGAGCCGCTACCCGCACCTGCTGCGCCCGCTCGACCTCGGATTCCTCACCCTCCCCAACCGCGTCCTGATGGGCTCGATGCACGTCGGCCTGGAGGAGGCCGAGGACGGCTTCGCGCGCATGGCCGCCTTCTACGCGGAACGCGCCAGGGGCGGCGTCGGCCTGATCGTCACCGGTGGCATCGCCCCCAACGACCCCGGCCGCCCGTATCCCGGCGGCGCCCGTATGACCACCGAGGACGAGGCCGACCAGCACGCCGTGGTCACCCAGGCCGTGCACCGCGAGGGCGGACGCATCGCGATGCAGATCCTGCACTTCGGCCGGTACGCCTACCACCCCGAACTGGTCGCCCCGAGCGCGCTGCGGGCGCCGATCAGCCCCCATGTCCCGCACGCCCTCACCGGTGACGAGGTCGAGGAGACGATCGAGGACTTCGTGCGGGCGGCGGAACTCGCCCGCCGGGCCGGCTACGACGGGGTCGAGATCATGGGCTCCGAGGGCTATCTGATCAACGAGTTCGTCGCGCCCGGCACCAACCACCGAGAGGACCGCTGGGGCGGGTCGTTCGAGAACCGCACGCGCTTCCCGCTGGAGATCGTCCGCCGCACCCGCGAGCGGCTCGGCCCCGACTTCGTACTCGTCTACCGGCTCTCGATGCTCGACCTGGTCCCCGGTGGCTCCTCCCTGGAGGAGGTCGTGGCCCTCGCCAAGGCGGTCGAGGCGGCCGGTGCCACGATCATCAACACCGGCATCGGCTGGCACGAGGCACGCATCCCCACCATCGCCACCTCCGTGCCGCGCGGCGCGTACACCTGGGTGACGAAGCGGCTCATGGGCGCGGTCTCGGTGCCGCTGGTGACCAGCAACCGGATCAACACCCCCGAGGTCGCCGAGCGGTTGCTCGCCGACGGGTACGCCGACATGGTCTCCCTGGCCCGTCCGATGCTCGCCGACCCCGAGTTCGTCGCCAAGGCGGAGCAGGGCCGCGCCGAGGCCATCAACACCTGCATCGGCTGCAACCAGGCGTGCCTCGACCACACCTTCAGCGGCCGGCTGACCACCTGCCTGGTCAACCCGCGGGCCTGCCACGAGACCGAACTCGTCCTCCGGCCGACCCGGTTGCGCAAGCGCGTCGCCGTCGTCGGCGCCGGGCCCGCCGGACTCGCCTGCGCGGTCACCGCGGCCGAACGCGGCCACGCCGTCACGCTCTTCGACGCCGCCGACCGGATCGGCGGGCAGCTCGACATCGCCCGCAGGATCCCCGGCAAGGAGGAGTTCGACGAGACACTGCGTTACTTCCGCACCCGGCTGGCCGAGGAGGGCGTGGAACTGCGCCTGAACACCGTCGTGACCCCGGACACGCTGGCCGCGCACGACCCCGGCTTCGACGAGGTGGTGCTCGCCACCGGCGTGGCACCGCGCATGCCGGAGATCGACGGCGTGGACCACCCCAGCGTGCTGAGCTACCTCGACGTGCTGCGCGACGACGCCCCGGTGGGCGAGCGGGTGGCGATCGTCGGCGCGGGCGGGATCGGCTTCGACGTGGCCGAGTTCCTCACCGACGGCGGCGAGGACGCGAGCCGTGACCCCGAGACGTACTTCCGGCACTGGGGCGTCGACACCGGCTACGCGAACCGGGGCGGCCTGCGGGCACCCGAGCGGCCCGCGCCGCCCCGCACGGTGCACCTGCTGCAGCGCAAGACGACCAAGGTCGGCGCGGGCCTGGGCAGGACCACCGGGTGGATCCACCGCACCGAGCTCAGGCACCGGGGCGTCACGATGGTCGCGGGCGCCGCCTACGACCGGATCGACGACGCCGGGCTGCACATCACCGTCGACGGCGAGCGCCGCACGCTCCCCGTCGACACCGTGGTCCTGTGCGCCGGGCAGGAGCCCCGCCGCGACCTCTACGAGGCGCTGCGCGACGCCGGTTACGGTGTCCACCTCATCGGGGGCGCCGACGTGGCCGCGGAGCTCGACGCCAAGCGGGCCGTCCGCCAGGGCATCGAAGTCGCCGCGGCCCTGTGACGCGCCCCGTCCGTAGGATGCGGACATGTCCCTCCCGCACGCCATCCTCACCGCCCTTCTGGAGAAGCCGTCCTCGGGGCTGGAGCTGGCGCGCCGCTTCGACCGCTCCATCCGCTTCTTCTGGTCGGCGACGCACCAGCAGATCTACCGCGAACTCGGTCGGCTGGAGGAGGCGGGCCTGATCCGCGCCCTGCCCGCGGCGCACCCCGCCCGGGGGCAGAAGAAGGAGTACGAGGTGCTGCCCGCAGGCCGGGACGAGCTGGCCGGCTGGGTGGGCACCGTCGAGGACCCCCGGCCCATCCGTGACCCGCTGTTGCTGCGCATGCGCGCCGCGGCGGTGGTGGGGGGCCGCGGTCTCGCCGGGGAGCTGCGCAGGCACCTGGCACTGCACGAGGCCCAGTTGGCCGAGTACACGGACATCGAGCGGCGCGACTTCCCGCCCGGCCGCGTGGCGGACGAGGACCGGCTGCGGCATCTCGTGCTGCGCGCGGGCATCGAGCTGGAGACGTTCTGGACGCAGTGGCTTCGCGAGGCGCTGGACGAGGTCGGGACCATGGACCCGGCCTGAGCCGCGAGGGGGGCCGGGAGCGCGTCCGGCCCGGTCACCGCACGCGGCGCAGGGCCAGCAGTGCCGCGTCGTCGCCGAGCCCGCCGCCGGTCCAGGCGTGGAGGTCGGTCAGGACGCGGTCCAGCAGCGCGTCGGGGTCCTTTTCCGCCATGTCCGCGACCCGCTCGGCGGGCGGATAGAAGCGGTCGTGCCGGTCGCGCGCCTCGGAGACCCCGTCGGTGTACAGGAGCAGCAGGTCATCCGGCCGGTAGGGGACCGACTGGGGGCGGTAGTGGCCGCCGGTGAGCGGCAGCAGCCCGAGCGGCGGCGCGTACACCTCGGGCGTCACCTCTGTCACGGTTGCGTCGTGGCGCAGCAGCGGCGGAGGGTGGCCGCAGTTGGCCAGGACGGCGGTGTGGCCGGAGGGCGGCACGGTCAGCAGCACGGCGGTGACGAACTCCTCGCCCGCGCCGCGGCGGACCAGCGCGCCGTCCAGCCGGGCGGCCACCGCGTCGAGGCCGGGTTCGGAACGGGCGGCGTCCCGGAAGACGCCCAGCACGTCGGCGGCGGTCTGGACGGCTTCCAGGCCCTTGCCGCGGACGTCGCCCAGCAGCACGCGCACGCCGAAGTCGGTCTCCACGACCTCGTACAGATCCCCGCCGATCCGCGCCTCCGCTTCCGCGGCCACGTAGCGCACGGCCACCTCCAGCCCGCCCACGCGGGGCGGTGGCGGGCGCAGCAGCGCCCCTTGTGCGGCCTCGGCGACCCCGCGGACCTGGGCCAGTTCCCGCTCCCTGGCCGTGACGAGGACGACGGCGCCGGTGATGGTGAAGGTCACGGCCAGCACGGAGACCGCGGAGGTGACGTGCACCAGGGAGGGGACCCCGCTGTTCGCCGCCGCCAGGAAGAAGACCAGGCCGATCGCCACGACGCCCGCCAGCAGCGGCACGCGGGCCCGGCGGGCCCTGACCCCGGCGAGCACCGGAAGCGCCGCCAGGACCGGCGCCAGCGTCGTCTCCGGCCCGCTCACGACGTCGACGGCGACGCACGCCGCGATCAGTGCGTACGAGGCGGCGAGGAACCACCAGGCCCACCGGGGCAGCGGGAGGGGCCGCGGGTGCTGTGGGGCGGGGTCGCGGGCCATGGTCGCCAGCCCTCCTGTCACCGCCGCGGCGGGTGCCCGCGGCGCCTCCCTCCATGGTCGCCGCATCGGGCGGGGAGTGCGGGAATGAGCGCGGGGTGCCCCGCGTTGAGGGGTACATCCGGTGGAAATGAAAACCATTGCGATGGCAGAAAGGACCCGCTCATGGCCCGCAGCGAGCAGCGCCCGGTGATCAGGCTCCGGTCGACCGCCGGCACCGGCACGACGTACGTGACCCGGAAGAACCGGCGCAACGACCCGGACCGCATGGTTCTCAGCAAGTACGACCCGGCCGTCGGCCGCCACGTGCCGTTCCGCGAGGAGCGCTGACCCCGGCGCCCGACCGCCCGGCACCGCGACCGTAGCCGTCCGTCCCACCGCACCGACTGGAGGAGCGTCATGCAGCACGCGATCCACCCCGCCTACCGCCCGGTCGTCTTCCGCGACCGCAGCGCGGACCGCGCCTTCCTCACCCGGTCCACGCTGACCGGCGACAAGACCGTCGTCTGGGAGGACGGCAACACCTACCCCGTGTTCGACGTGGAGATCTCCTCGGCGAGCCACCCGTTCTACACCGGCAACGCCCGCGTCATGGACACCGCCGGCCGCGTCGAGCGCTTCGAGCGCCGCTACGGACGCGCCGCCGCGCGCGGCTGACGCCGGAGCACGGGAAGTACGGGAGCAGCGAGCAGCACGGCCGGCCGTCGCGGATCACCGCGGCGGCCGGTGCCGTCTCCGGGGCACCCCGCGGGGACCGCGGGATCAGCTCTTGCGGAAGGTGTACGCCTCCTGGGCCGCCGCCACCACGGCGTCCAGATCCGCACCCGCCGAGGCCGTGACCACCGCGGCCACCGCGCCCTCCACGAAGGGCGCGTCGACCAGGCGGGTACGCGGTGGCAGCTCGTCCCCGTCGGCCAGCAGGGCCTTGACCGTCAGGACGGCGCTCCCCAGGTCGGCGATGACGGCCACGCCCTCGCCGCGGTCGACGGAGTGCGCCGCCGCGGTGATCTTCTCCGCGTCGGTGCCGAGCCCTCCGTCGGGGGTGCCGCCCGCGGCGGCCACCGGCACCTTGGCCCCGCCGCCGTTCAGACCGGCGGCCATGTGCGCGACCGACTCGGCGACCCTCGCGCTGTGCGACACCAGCACCACACCCACGGTCATCCCGCGTCCCCCCGCGCCGTCATCGCCAGGACGCCGACGAGCAGCGCCGAGGAGGTCGCCCCCGGGTCCTGGTGACCCGCGCTGCGCTCGCCGAGGTAACTCGCCCGTCCCTTGTGCGCCACCAGGGGCGTGGTGGCGATCGCGCCCTCCTCGGCGGCGATGGCGGCCGCCGACAGCGCCTCCGCCAGCCCCGCGCCCTTGTCGAGCGCGAAGGACAGCGCCTCGACGGCCGGGGCCAGCGCGTCCACCATCGTCTTGTCGCCCGGCGCGGCCCCGCCCAGTGTCGCGACCGCGTCGACCCCGGCCCCCAGCGCCTGGGCGAACTGCTCGGGCGTGACGCGCTCCGCGTCCCCGAGCGCCTTGCCGGCCTTGCGCAGCAGGGTCCCGTACAGCGGTCCCGAGGCGCCGCCGACCGTGCTGATCAACTGCCGGCCGACCAGTACCAGGACGTCGCCGGGGGTGTCCGGCGGCTCCTTCTCGACGGCCGTGCGGGCCGCGATGAAGCCGCGCCGCATGTTGGCGCCGTGGTCGGCGTCACCGATGGGGGAGTCGAGCTCGGTCAGCCGGTCGGCCTCCCGCTCGATCACCGAGGCCGCCGCGGCGAGCCAGCGGCGTATGAAGCCCGCGTCTATCGCCGCCGGTCCGGTGGACGGTCCTTCGCTCATCTGTCGTGCTCCTCCTGCTTCTCAGGCGCCCCAGCGCAGAGCCGGTGTGCTCACCGGCGCGTCCCACAGGCGCAGCAGCTCGTCGTCCACCTGGCACAGCGTCACCGAGGCGCCCGCCGCGTCCAGCGACGTGACGTAGTTGCCGACCAGCGTGCGGGCCACCGCGACGCCACGGGCCGCCAGCACCCGGTGCACCTCGGCGTTGAATCCGTACAGCTCCAGCAGCGGTGTCCCGCCCATGCCGTTGACCAGCAGCAGGACCGGCCCACTCGGGCGCAGGTCGTCCAGGATCGCGTCGACCGCGAAATCCGCGATCTCCCCGGAGGTCATCATCGCCCGCCGCTCCCGGCCGGGTTCCCCGTGGATGCCGATGCCGAGTTCCAGTTCCCCGGCGGGCAGATCGAACGTCGGGCTGCCCTTGGCGGGCGTGCTGACCGCGGTCAGCGCCACGCCGAAGCTCCGCGTCACCTCGTTCACCTGCCGTGCGACCGCCTCCACGCGCTCCAGCGGCGCGCCCTCCTGGGCCAGCGCTCCGGCGATCTTCTCCACGAACAGCGTGCCGCCGGTACCGCGGCGGCCGGCTGTGTAGAGGCTGTCGGTCACCGCCACGTCATCGTTGACCAGAACCTTGGCGACCTGGATGCCCTCGTCCTCGGCCAGCTCCGCGGCCATGTCGAAGTTCAGCACGTCGCCCGTGTAGTTCTTCACGATGAACAGTACGCCCGCGCCGCTGTCGACGGCCGCCGCCGCCCGCACCATCTGATCGGGCACCGGCGAGGTGAAGACCTCCCCGGGACAGGCCCCGTCCAGCATCCCGTGCCCCACGAAGCCCACGTGCAGCGGTTCGTGCCCCGCACCGCCGCCCGACACCAGGCCGACCTTGCCGGCGACCGGCGCGTCCTTGCGGATCACCACCCGGTTGTCGATGTCGACCGTCAACTCCGGATGCGCGGCGGCCACTCCCCGCAGCGCATCGGCCACCACGGTCTCGGGGACGTTGATCAGCATCTTCATGGGGACCCTCCGTCTGAGGTTGCTCTGACAAGCGTACGAACTTGCCGCACCATGAGCAGGCGTATCGCCGCGCCCGTTGCGGCCCCTTCGGACTTCCTCGACGCAGGTCACCCCCTGCCGTCGGCCGGGTACCCTCCGTGCCGGTCGTCACCGGTACGGAGGGCGCGAGGCGCGAGACGGGCCGGGCCCATGCCGGGGCGCACCGCCGCCGGGACGGCCGGGTGGCCCGGCACACGGCGGACGGCACGCGCTCGACGAGCAGGCGGCCCACCGGCGGGCGGGCGGTGCGCCTGGGGCGCATGAGGCAACCACCCTCCCGGTCAGGGGTGGTGCTCCGCCCCGGGCCGGACGGGCCGGGGCGATCACGCGGGGGCCACCGCCCCGCGCGCCGCCGGCATCGCCGGGCGGCAACCGCGGCCGGTGTGCGGGCGGATCACGGCCGGCCGTCGGCAACCGTCGTGATCACGCCAGCTGACGGCGGACGAGTTCGTGGAGCCGGCCCTCGGGGTTGGCCAGGAGGTCGGCGGGACGGCCCTGTTCGACGACGCGGCCGTCGGACATGACGACGACCCGGTCGGCGTCCATGACCGTGGTCAGACGGTGCGCGATGACGACGCGGCTGGCGCGCAGCGCGCGGGTGCTCTCCATGACGACGCGCTGGGTCTCGTTGTCGAGCGCGCTGGTGGCCTCGTCGAAGAAGAGGATCCGCGGACGGCGGACGAGTGCCTGGGCGATCATGAGGCGCTGCCGCTGGCCGCCGGAGACCGTGGCGCCGCCGGAGATCATGGTGTGCAGTCCCATCGGCATCCGCTTGATGTCCTCCGCGAGGCCCGCCATCGCGGCCGCCTCCCAGGCCTCCTCCTGCGTGAAGCTCTCGGTCCCGCAGATGCAGTCCAGGATGGAGCCGGTCAGCGGCTGGGCGTTCTGCAGGACGACGCCGCACTGCCGGCGGACCGCGGCCTGGTCGAGGGCCGCGAGGTCCTGCCCGTCGTACAGCACGCTGCCCGCGGCGGGCCGGTCGAAGCCGATGAGCAGGCGCAGCAGCGTGGACTTGCCGCAGCCGCTGGGCCCGACGACGGCCACGAACTCGCCGGGTCCGACCTCCAGGGACACGTCGTCCAGGACCAGCGGGCCGTCCTCCGAGTAGCGGAAGGAGAGCTTGCGGGCCTCGATCGACCCGGACAGCTCCCCGGGCTGGGTGCTGGCGCCGCGCACCTCGGGGGCCTGGTCGAGCACCGGCTTGATGTGCTCGTACATCGGCAGCGCGGCGGCCGCCGAGACCAGTGCGCCGGTGAGCTGGGTGACCGCGGTGAGCAGCATCGTCACGGCGGTGCTGAAGGTGAGGAAACCGCTCGCGGACAGCGAGCCGCGGGCCGGTCCCGCCAGCAGCACGAACAGCAGCAGCGAGCACAGCGGCAGATAGACCGCGTTGAGCACGCCCGTGAGGTTCTTGATCCGCCCGGTGCGCTGCTGGAGGTCCCGGCTGCGCGCGAACTCCCGTGCCCATGCCGCGTACGCGAAGCTCTCGGCGGCCGCGACACGCAGCTTGGGCAGCCCGCGCAGGGTCTGGAACGCCTGGTTGTTCAGCTTGTTGCCGAGTTCGACCAGCTGCCGCTGCCAGCGCAGTTGCCACAGCCCGAGGCCGAGGAAGACGGCGGCGATCACGATCAGCATCGCGATCGCCACCAGGGCCAGCGGGACGCTGTAGACGAGCAGCAGGACGAGGTTCATCGCGCCGACCGTGCCGGACTGCACGGCGACCGGGCCGACGCCGGCGAGCACGCGGCGGATGGCGCTGACGCCCATCGCGGCGCTCGCCAGCTCGCCGGTCGACCGCTCGGCGAAGAAGGAGGTCGGCAACCGCAGCAGCCGGTCCCAGACGGCGGGCTGCAAGGTGGCCTCGATGCGGCCCTCGACGCGCAGCAGCGTGAGGTTCTGCAGCAGCATGAAGGCCGCCGAGACCACGCTGCTGACGATGATCGCGCACGAGACCTGCACGATCAGCCCGGTCTCCGCGCCGGGCACGTAACGGCCGAGCACCTGGCCGGTGGCGATCGGCACCAGCGCGCCGAGCAGCACGGTGACCAGCCCGCTGATGATGAGCGCGCGCAGGTCGGAGCCGGTGCCGCGCATGCCGAAGCGGAGCAATGGCCAGGGGCGCAGCGGCTGTTCCGGCAGTGGCCGGTAGAACATCACCGCCCGCGGGGCGAACTCCCCGGCGTTGTCGGCCGTGACGCGGATCCGGCTGCCGCTCGCGGGGTTGACCGCGTCGTAGCCGCCCCGCCGCCACAGCAGCGCGACCGGCATCCCCGAGGCGGCCCGGTGGCCGACCAGGGGGCCGGAGTCCTCCCGCCACCAGCGGCCGTCGAGACGTACGGGGCGGGTGCGGACCCGGGACCCGACCGCGACCCGTTCGACCGGGTCGACGCGGTCGCTGACCGCGCCGCTCGCCGACGGGGAGGCGAGCGTGATCCCGGCGGCGCGGGCGACCACCCGGCAGACGGCGTAGGTCGCGTCGTCCGAGGCCGCGGGCGTGCGCGACGGCGCCTTGCGGGAGCGGGCGATGGACGCCAGGAGCGCCTGGTCGGCCTGCCGGCGGACGGCCTCCCCGGCGCGGATGCCGGCGGCGGTGCGGTCCTCGTGGGCCTGCTCCAGCCGCTCGATCCAGCGGTCCAGGGTGGACAGCAGCCGGTACTGCTGGTTGACCATGCCCTGCCACATCGCGCCGTCGAGCAGGAGGTCGCCCGCCGCCTCGGAGCTGTAGGCGGCGCCGTACTGCACGCCGCCGGGTGCGACGGGCAGCCACAGGATGTCGTCGTCGGCCACGGCCTCGTCCGCGGTGGTGCGGCCGTCCAGCGGTGCCTCGTACAGCACGCGCTGACTGCGGCCCACACCGAGGGCGAACGCGTGCTCCAGCAGGCTGAGGGTCTGCTCCTGGGTGTCGTAGGTCCAGTCCCCGGCGTACCCGGGACGGTGCAGTTCGCGCAGCGGGATGCGGTGCAGGACGCAGGACTGCAGCGGACGGCCGACGAGCGTGTGCTGCGGGCCCTCGACGGGGCCCAGCAGCAGGGTGCCCGCCTCCAGCCGGCCGAGGAAGTGCCAGTGGCCCTGCTGGGCGGCGTCCACGGCGAACAGGTCGAAGGAGCCGGCCACCACCAGCCACAGGACGTGCGGCCCCTCCAGGGACAGGCTGCGCAGTCCCGTGCAGTCCACCGGCGCGCCGAGGCCGCCGAGGGCCGCGATCACCGGGTCGCCGGTGGCCTCCGCGGGCTGTACGGGGATCACTTCAGTGCTCCTTGACCAGGTGCGCGTAGGCGCCGCCCGCGGCGACGAGGTCCTCGTGCCGGCCGCGCTCGACCACGGAGCCGTGGTCGAGCACCACGATCTCGTCGCTGTCCCGCACGGTGCTGAGCCGGTGCGCGATCACCACGCACGCACAGCCGCGCCGACGCAGATTGTCGATGATGAGCTGCTCGGTCGTCGCGTCCAGTGCGCTGGTCACCTCGTCCAGCACCAGGATGCTGGGGCGGCGCACCAGCGCCCGCGCGATCTCCAGCCGTTGCCGCTGCCCGCCGGAGAAGTTGCGGCCGTCCTGCTCGACGCGGCTGTGGATGCCGCCGGGACGGCGGGCGATCACGTCGTACAGGGCGGCGTCGCGCAGTGCGGTCACCACGTCCTCGTCCGGGATGGACGGGTCCCACAGCGCCACGTTGTCGCGCACCGTGCCCTCGAAGAGGAAGACGTCCTGGTCGACGAAGGAGACGGACGCGGCGAGCACGCTGCGGGGGATGTCCTCCAGGCGCTGCCCGTCGATACGGATCACGCCCTCCCAGGGGCTGTACAGACCCGAGATGAGGCGGGAGACCGTCGACTTGCCGCTGCCGGAGCCGCCGACCAGCGCCACCTGCTGCCCGGGGGCGACCGAGAGCGAGAACCCGGTCAGCAGCGGCTTGTCGAGCGGGCTGTAGCCGAAGGTGATGGCCTCCAGCGTCACATGGCCCTTGAGTCGGCGGGTGCCCGCCTCGGCCTCCGGCCGTGAGTAGAGCGCGTCCACGGGGAAGTTCTCCACGTCCTTGAGCCGCGCGACGTCCGCGGAGAAGTCCTGGATGCGTCCCGCGACGCCGTTGAGCCGGGTCACGGGAGCGGTGAAACGGGTGACCAGCGCCTGGAAGGCCACGAGCAGGCCGATGGAGATGTGGCCCTCCACCGCCCGCAGGCCGCCGATCCACAAGATCAGCGCGCTGTTGAGCGTCGCGAGCGTGGGGGCGACCACCGACAGCCAGGCGCTCGGCACGCCGAGCCGCTGCTGCTCCTCCAGCGTGACCGCGTGCTGGCCCGCCCAGCGGCGGAAGTAGCCGTTCTCGCCGCCGGTTGCCTTCATGGTCTCGATCAACTGAAGGCCGGTGTAGGCGGTGTTGGTCAGCCGGGCGTTGTCGGCGCGCAGCTTCTGCGTCCGCGTGGCCCGCAGCCGCACCACGACGCGCATGGCCACGACGTTGAGCAGCGCGATCCCGACGCCCAGGACGGTCAGTTGGGGGTCGTAGCTCCACAGCAGCAGGGCGTAGAGGACCACCACGATCCCGTCCACCGCGGCGGAGGCCAGGTCGCGGGCGAGGGTCTCGGCGACGGCGTCGTTGGACTGCAGGCGCTGCACCAGGTCGGCGGGGCTGCGCTGGGTGAAGAAGGCGACCGGCAGCCGGAGCAGGTGGCGCAGGAAGCGGGCACTGCCCAGCGTGGAGGAGATGATGCGGCCGCGCAACAGATTGGACTGCTGCACCGCGGTGAGCGCCGCGGTGAGGGCCACCATGGTGCCCATCGCCGCGAACAGCACGCCGAGCAGCGAGGTCTGCTGGCCGATCAGGAACAGATCGATGTAGGTGCGGCTGAGCGCGGGCAGCGCGGCACCCACGCCGACCAGCAGCAGGCTGGCCAGCAGCGCCGTCAGCAGGGTGCCGCCGGTGCCGCGCAGCCGGGCGGGCAGCGCGGCCAGCACGCCGGGCCTGCGCCCGCCGCGCTGGAAGTCCAGGCCCGGCTCGAAGGTGAGCACGACGCCGGTGAAGCTGGTGTCGAAGTCCTCCAGGGGCACGAAACGGCGGCCCTTGTCGGGGTCGTTGACGTGCACGCCGCGGCGGCCGAGCCTGCGGCCCATGCCGTCGTAGACGACGTAGTGGTTGAACTCCCAGAACAGGACGGCCGGTGCGCGCACCCCGCTCAGCGCCGCGGTCTCCATCTGCATGCCCTTGGCGCGCAGACCGTACCCGCGGGCGGCCTTGAGCAGGTTGCTGGCCCGGGAGCCGTCGCGGGAGACGCCGCAGGCGATCCGCAGCTCCTCCAGCGGAACGTGCCGCCCGTAGTGGCCGAGCACCATGGCGAGAGAGGCGGCGCCGCACTCCACCGCCTCCATCTGGAGCACGGTGGGGGTGCGCACGGACGGGTACCGGCGCGGCTTGCGCGGTTTGGGCCGGGGGCGGGTGTCCCCCCGCCGGTGGCCGACCTGGGGCGGGGGAGCGGTCGCGGTCACGGGAGCAGCCAATCGAGGGGGCGCTGGGCGGCGAGGTGGACGGCGCCTCCGGCCAGGGTCATGGAGTCGAGCGTGTACGGCGGGCCGTCGGAGGACGACCAGGCGTACCCGGACTCCGTGCGCCGCGAGGTGTCCAGCCGCACCTGGACCGCGACCGGGCGCCCGCCGCGCGCGAAGGCCTGCGCGAGCTGGCTGTCCCCGAGGTAAGCGGTGATCTGCCGGGTCGTCTGCGCCGTCCGGCCCACGGACTGCACATGGCCGCGCAGCACGCCGTAGCGCTGCTGGGAGACGGATTCGACGGTCAGGTCGACCGCGGCGCCTACCGGCACCGTGGAGGCGCTGCCGGCGGGCACGTACAAGGTGGCCGTCAGCGGGTCGCCAGCATGGGCGACGCGCTCCACGGCGGCGACGTCGGTGCCGACGGTGACGACGGTGCCGATGGTGGCCGCCAGCGCGGTCACCCGGCCCGCGGCCACGGTGCGGATCAGGACGTCGCCGTCCGGGGTGTGCACTTTCAGCAGGGGCGCGCCCGCGGCCAGCCGGCCGCCTTCCTCGGCGAACACCCGGGTCACCTGTCCGGCCACCGGACTCTGCAGCACATAACTGCCCTGGCCGTGCGTGAGAATTCCCGGTGCGTCCATTTTTGATGCGACAGAACCGGTGACCGCCCAGAATGCGGCGGCGGCCGCCACGACAATCGTGACGGACATCACGAGCACGCCGCGCGGTTTTGCGAAACGCACCGGGAGATCGAGCTCCTCGGGCGATTGCAGTTTGGTGAGGGCTTTCTGGCGGAACTGCACGGGACTCCTCCCTCAGCCGCATTCCCCGCGATCGGGGGCTGTCGGGGACTGTCGGGACACCGGGTCCGGGCACGCCCGTGGGCCCCGGTAGGGAGGTTGCCGGGGCCCACGGTTGCGGTGCCGTCTCAGAGGCCGGCGACCAGGCCGGTGGCCAGGCCGGTGACCGCACCGGTGTTGACGCCGGTGAGGCCCTCGACCGTCCCGACCACGCCGGCGACGGTGCCGGAGACCGGGGCGATGGAGTCGACGGTGCCGGTCACGTTGCTGACCAGACCGCCCACCAGGCCACCGGAGACGTTGTCGAGGTCGGCGTCGGAGATCTCGCGGGTCTCGACCTGCGGGGTGAAGTTCATGATGGTGCTTCCCTTCGTGCTGACAGATATCGAGTGGCGAATCAGGGAGGACCTCCCGCCACCGCTGAGGATCCAAGCACGGGGCCGCGTGGCCCAGCCAATTGACGGAGTGGGTGTTCGAATGGAGTTCGGATTGTCGACTTCACGGGTGTTCCCGAATTCCCACGGCTTGGTGTCAACTTCTTCACGCGGAGGTGATGGCCCGCTTTCGGCGGAACCGGGCACTCCGGATCAAAGGTCGCGTGTGGGAGGGCGAACCGGACGGCCGGTCGGGCGCGTTATGTCGTCGGCGTGTGCGGTGTGCAGATTTACCGGAGGTAATGCACCGGCGGGTAGCGTGGCACCCGGTGATCGACTCGGCCCGGGAGGTCTGGCATGCCCCACAGCGCACCGGTGGACGGATTCCGGCTCGCCTACGACCGCTGGGGCGCGGGCGCGCCGGTCGTGCTGCTGCACGGCTGGCCGGGCGACCGCGGCGACTACCACGACGTGGTCCCCCTGCTGGCCGGCTCCTGCGATGTGATCGTCCCCGACCTGCGGGGTTTCGGCGGCTCCGACAAGCACGCCGCCGATCCGGCGGAGCAGTACGGCGCGGCCGCCCAGGCGCGCGGCGTCATCGGGCTGGTCCGCGAACTGGGCCTGGAGCGGCCGGTGCTGGCCGGCTACGACATCGGCAGCCGCATCGCGCAGGCGGTGGCGCGCGACCATCCGGACGAGGTGCGCGCGCTCGTCGTCACCCCGCCGCTGCCGGGGACCGGGCGACGCATCCTCGAACCGGGCGCGCAGCGGGAGTTCTGGTACCAGTGGTTCCACCGGCTCCCGCTCTCCGAGGAGCTGATCGACGGGGACCCGATGGCCGTGCGTGCCTACCTGCGGTACTTCTGGACGCACTGGTCGGGGCCGTCCTTCACCCCGGACGAGGGGCGGCTGTACCGCCTGGTCACCTCCTACGGCCCGCCGGGCGCCTTCACCGCGTCCCTGGCCTGGTACCGGGCGGGTGCGGGAACCGTGGCGAACGCCCTCACGGAGGAGGCACCCCCGGCGGAGGAGCGGATCTCCGTGCCGACCACCGTGCTGTGGCCCGAGTCCGATCCGCTCTTCCCCCGCGAGTGGTCCGACCGGCTGGCGGAGTTCTTCGCCGACGCCACCCTCGAACCCGTCGACGGGGTCGGGCATTTCGCGCCGGTGGAGTACCCGGCGATCTTCGCGTCGGCGATCCGCCGGGCGGTGGCGGGGGAGTCCTAGGCGTTCTGTCCGCGCAGGCGCCGCCACCTGCGGCGCATCGTACGGCGGGGAGCCGTCAGCCGTTCTCGTGGCCGGCTGCTCGGACCACACCAGGCCCACTTCCCCCGGGCCGAAGGCCGGGGGGAAGTGCCGTGCCCGGGGCCCCCGCCGGAGCGCCGGAAGCCGTCGATGAGGTCGATCTCCACCCCGGGTTCCACCCCTGGGTCCAGGTGCGCAGGGCCGTGCCGCAGCAGGCTTACGGGCATGACAGCAACCGAGTGGATCACCGACATCGCCCTCATCCTCGTCGTCTTCCGGCAACTGCGGGAGGACCGTCTGCGCCCGGCCTCGTTCCTGATCCCGCTGGGGATCGTGGCCTTCGTGGCCCACACGTACCTCGACTCGATCCCCACCGCGGGCAACGACCTGGTGCTGATCGGGGCCCTGGTCGGCGTCGGCGCCGCGCTCGGCGTCGCCGGCGGTGTGTACACCCGGATCCGGCCCGTCGGCGAGCACCTGCTGATCAAGGCGGGTGCGGTCTCGGCGGTGCTGTGGGTGCTCGGCATGGGCGCGCGCATGGGCTTCCAGATGTGGGTGGAGCACGGCGGCGGCGCGGACGACGTGGCCCGGTTCAGCGCGGTCCACCACATCACCGGCAGCCAGGCCTGGGTGGCCGCGTTCGTCCTCATGGCGCTCACCGAGGTGGTCACCCGGCTGGCCACGATCTTCGTCAGGGGCCGGATGGTGAGCCGCGCGCGGCAGACCGCGCCGGTCGCGCCCGCGCTCGACCACGCGGTATGACGATGAGCCTGCTCACATCGCCGGTGGACTATGGTCGGGCCATGCCCGCAGCCACGACCCCGTCGCCCGGGCCGGCCCCGTCTCCGGGGGCCGGCCCGCGGCCGGTTCCGCTGCGGGACCGCCGGGTGCAGTGGGTGATCCCGGCCGCGGTCGTCGTCGCCGGGGCACTGACCATCCGGCCGATGGGCCTGAGCGGCCGCGGCCTGGTGGTGCTCGCCCTCTTCGTGGTCAACTGCGCGGCGCTGGGGATCAGGGCCCTTCCCGACACGAAGGTGCCCCAGCGGGCCGCTCTGCTCTGGTTCGCGACCGGCGTCGTCGCGGCGGCCGCGCTGATCGGTACCGCCACCCTCGGAACGGCCTACCTCTTCGCCTTCTTCATCAGCGGTCACCTCGGGTACCGGCTGGAGACCAGGCCGGCCCTGGCCCTCGCGCTGCTCTGCAGCCTGCTGTGCGGTGGCGTCCTGTACCTCCGCCTCGGGCCGGGGTACGAGGTGCTGCCCTGGGCCGTGGGTCTCGCCGCCGGTACCCCGGTGGTGGCCGGAATCCTCAACCGCAGCCACCACCAGGCCGTGCGGGCGGCCCTGTCGGCGGCCGAATCCGCCGAACGCGCCGCCCGGGCCGAGGCGCAGGCCGCCGTGCTGACCGAGCGCGGCCGGATCGCCCGTGACGTGCACGACGTACTGGCGCACTCGCTGGCGGGCATCAACATGCAGCTGGAACTCGCCGACGCGCTGATCGACACCGGGGACCTGGACAGGGTCCGGGAGGCCAACGCCAAGGCGCACAGCATGGTCAGGGACAGCCTGAAGCAGGCGCAGTGGACGGTGCACGCGCTGCGCGAGGACGCCCTGCCGCTGGTCGAGAGCCTGACCGCGATGGTCGAGTCGTCCGGCCACCGCGACGCGCTGGCCATCGCCGGCACCGTCCGCGAGGTACCGGCGCCGGTGGCGCAGAACCTGCTGCGGATCGCCCAGGAGGCCCTCACCAACGCCGCCCGGCACGCTCCCGGCGGCGAGGTCCGCGTGGAGCTGACGTTCGCCGCTTCGTCGACGGCACTGAGGATCCGCAATCGTGCCGCGACCCGCGCCGTGACCGCGGCTACCGGAAGTGGGATGGGGCTGATCGGGATGCGTGAACGCGTCGCCCTGCTGCGGGGAACGATCACCGCGGGCCCGGTCACCGAGGGACCGGACGAGGGCGGCTGGCAGGTGGAGGCGGTGATCCCCGATGAGTGAGCGGACCGGCAACCCCGGACCGTTGCGCGTGGTCGTCGCCGACGACCAGGCCGCCGTGCGTGAGCCGCTCGCGGCCGTGCTGGGCCTGTCCGAGGACATCGACGTCGTCGCGGCCGCGGCGAACGGGGCCGAGGTGCTGACCGCGGTCGCCGCCGGGCCGGTCGACGTGGTGCTCATGGACCTGCGCATGCCCGTGATGGACGGGACCGAGGCGACCCGGCGACTCAGCGAGGAGCACCCGGAGGTGGCCGTGGTCGTCCTGACCACCTTCGCCGACGACGACTCGATCCTGGCCGCGCTGAGCGCCGGGGCCCGTGGCTACCTGACCAAGAACGCCGGCCGGCAGGACATCGTCCGCGCGATCGCGGCGGCCGCCGCGGGGCAGTCCGTGCTCGACCGCGAGGTCCAGGACCGGCTCCTCGCCACCGTGCGCACCAAGCCGCCGGAGCCGGCGCGGCCGCTGCCCGAGGACATCACACCCCGTGAGCGCGAGGTGCTCACGCTCATCGGCCAGGGGCTGCCGAACCGGGCCATCGCCGAGAAGCTGTTCATCAGTGAGGCCACGGTCAAGACCCACATCAACAACCTCTTCGCCAAGGCGGGGATCCGGGACCGGGCCGACGCCGTGCGCCGCGCCATCTCGGCGGGCCTGGCCTGACCGCTGTCGCGCGGAGGCACGGAGCCCGGGGAGCCGAAGGGGCCCGAAGGGGGGCGAGGAGGAGCGAAGGGAAGGGCGAAGGGTGCCGAACGGAAAGTGCATCACGCCCTCTTGAGGGATCGTTGAACAATCCTTACATTGGTCGGCACGTCCAGTCCGCAGCTCCGCCTGCCACTGTGAGGTCGCCATGACAGCAGCCCCGCTCAGTCCCCCGACCGTGAACGACGACGTGACCGGCCGCTTCGCGTGGTACCGGTCCTTCGGCCCGCAGGGCCGACGAGCCTTCAAAGGAGCGTTCGGCGGCTACGCCCTGGACGCCTACGACTTCCAGGTGCTGCCGCTGAGCATGGTGGCCATCGCCGCGTACTTCGGTCTCAGCCGGGCCCAGACCGGTCTGCTGACCACCGTGACGCTCGTGGTGTCCGCGCTCGGCGGGATCGCGGCCGGCGTGCTGATCGACCGGATCGGCCGGGTGCGCACCCTCATGATCACCGTGGTCACGTACGCGCTGTTCACCGTGGTCTGCGGCTTCGCCCTCAACTACCCCATGCTGCTGACCTTCCGGGCCCTGCAGGGTCTCGGCTTCGGCGGCGAGTGGGCGGCCGGCGCCGTGCTGGTCGCCGAGTACGCCCGGGCCCGCTACCGGGGGCGGGTGCTGGCCTTCGTCCAGAGCGCGTGGGCGGTCGGCTGGGGGCTGGCGGTCATCGTCTCCACCGTCGTCGCCGACACCCTCGGCCCCTCCCTCGGCTGGCGCGTCATGTTCTTCACCGGCGCGCTCCCCGCCCTGCTCCTGGTCTACGTGCGCCGCCGGGTCCAGGACTCCCCGCAGGCCGCCGCGCGTCTGGAGCACACCGCGGAACGGGCCCCGCTCGGTGCGGTGTTCCGCGGCGAGCCGGGCCGGCGGACGTTCTTCGCGACCGTGCTCGCCACCGGGGTGCAGGGCGGCTACTACACCATCGCCACCTGGCTGCCCACCTATCTCAAGACCGAGCGCGGGCTGACCGTGGTCGGCACCGGCGGCTACCTCTTCCTGCTCATCACCGGGGCCTTCCTCGGCTATCTGACCGCCGGGTACGTCACCGACCGGCTCGGCCGCAAGAAGACCTTCGCGCTGTTCGCCGTGCTGAGCGCCGGCCTGCTGCTGGCGTACATCAACATCCCGCAGGGCGCCAACACCGCCCTGCTCTGGCTCGGTTTCCCCCTGGGATTCTGCGCCTCGGCCGTCTTCTCCGGCTTCGGTGCCTTCCTGGCCGAGCTCTACCCCGGCGCGGTGCGAGGCACGGGGCAGAGCTTCACGTACAACGTGGGCCGGGCCGTGGGCGCCTTCTTCCCGACCGCGGTCGGCTTCACCGCCGGCAGTGCGGGGGTCGGGGGTGCGCTGATCTACGGCGTCATCGGCTACGCCGTCGCGCTGGTCGCCCTGCTCGGGCTGCCGGAGACCCGCGGCGCGGAGCTCACGTGAGGGCGACGGTCTGCGAGTAGCGCCGGACGAGCTGCCGCTCCGCGTCGTCCAGGTACGACGCGAGCAGCAGCTCGGCCTTGACCAGATCGGCGGCCCGCAGGGCGGTGAGCAGCTCGCGGTTGCGGCCGAGGTAGGGCTCGTGGAACTCGCGCGGATTGTCCATCGCGTGGAAGACCAGGCGGAGTTCGGCGAGAACACCGGTCATCAGCTCGGTCAGCCGGCGGCTGTGCGCCAGGTCGACCACCGCATGGTGGAAGTGGATGTTGGCGGTGCCGAGGCCCCGCCAGTCGTCGCCCCCCGCGGCGCGTTCGCCCTCCTCGACGGCGGACTCCGCGTGCGTCAGGTCGTACGGCGGGGCGCCGAGATGGCGGACCACCGAGCACTCGACCAGGCGGCGCACCCGATAGATGTCCACCACGTCCTGCACGGTCAGGACCCGTACGAAGACACCCCGGTTGAGCTCGTGGACGAGCAGCTTCTCGTGCGTCAGCAGCCGGAACGCCTCGCGCAGCGTGTTGCGCGAGACGCCGAGGGCCGTACCGATGGCGTCCTCGGAGAGCTTGGTACCGGGGGACAGGAAGCCCTCGGAGATCCGGGCGCGCAGGATGTCCGCGACCCGGTCGGCGGTGCTGGAACGCCCCAGCAGGGCGCGGTCGCCGGCCAGGACGGCCGGATCGAGCTCGGCTGCCATGTCACATCCCTCGTCTCGCGGCTCGCAGGGCCCCAGTCAATCGAAAACCCGGGAACGAGACAACAGGTTCCTTGTCGGATTGTTCAACGAGAATCTAGGGTGGCAACTGTGAAGGAATCCCTTCTGACCCCGCGGGCGGCCCGGACGATGTTCCGGGACGGCACCGCCCGGCCCACCACCGGCTGGTGCTCCGCCTACACGCAGGTCAACCTGATCGCCGTGCCCGCCGATTGGGCCCAGGACGTGGCCCTGTTCTGCCGGCGCAACCCCAAGCCCTGCCCGCTGCTCGACGTCACCGAGCCCGGCTCCCCGAACACCGCGCTCGCCCCCGGCGCGGATCTGCGCACCGACCTCCCGCGCTACCGCGTCTGGGAGAACGGCGTGCCGGTCGAGGAGCCGCGCGATGTCGTCACCCACTGGCGCGACGACCTGGTCTCCTTCCTCATCGGCTGCAGCTTCACCTTCGAGACCGCGTTGCGCGGGGCCGGCGTGCCGCTGCGCCATGTCGACCAGGGGCGCAACGTCGCGATGTACCGCACCAACCGCTACTGCCGCCCCGCCGGCCGGCTGTGGGGCCCCGTCGTGGTGTCCATGCGGCCGGTCCCGGCGCGACTCGTCGGCACCGCGGTCCGGGTCAGCGCCCGGATGCCCGGCGTCCACGGCGGCCCCGTCCACATCGGCAGCCCGGCCGCCCTGGGCATCGCCGACCTGAACCGCCCCGACTACGGCGACCCCGTGCGCGCCGAACCCGGTGACGTGCCCGTCTTCTGGGCCTGCGGCGTCACGCCGCAGGCCGCGCTGATGGCCTCGCGCCCGCCGTTCGCGATCACCCACGCGCCGGGGTACATGTTCATCACCGACATACCGGACATCGACCAGCAGGCCGCCTGAGGCGGCGGCGCCCGTACGGTTGCGAGGAGAAGCGAGGAGAGCAGCACCACCCATGACACCCACCGTGATCGACCTCAACGCGGACCTCGGCGAGGGCTTCGGACGCTGGTCCCTGACCGACGACGAGGCCATGCTCTCCGTGGTGACCAGCGCCAACGTCGCCTGCGGATTCCACGCGGGCGACCCGTCCATCATGCGCCGCGTGTGCGACCGCGCCGCTGCCGCCGGCGTCCGGATCGGCGCCCAGGTCTCCTACCGGGACCTGGCCGGGTTCGGGCGCCGGGCGATGGAGGTGCCGCCGGAGGAGCTGGCCGACGAGGTCAGCTACCAGATCGGCGCGCTGGAGGTGTTCGCGCGCGCCGCGGGCACGGGCGTCGCGTACGTCAAACCGCACGGCGCCCTCTACAACCGCGTGGTCGCCGACGCCGGACAGGCCCTCGCGGTCGCCCGGGGCACCCGGCTCGCCGGTCACGCGCTTCCCGTGCTGTGCCTGCCGGGCTCCGCCCTTCATCAGGCGGCGGCGGAACTCGGGCTGCCCACGGTCGCGGAGGCCTTCGCGGACCGCGCCTACACCGCGGAGGGCACCCTCGTACCGCGCCGTACGCCCGGTGCGGTCGTCACCGACCCCGCGCACGTCGTCCGGCAGGCCGTCGCCCTGGCCCGGGACGGCCAGGTCACGGCGATCACCGGGGAGACCGTCACGGTCCGCGCCCGGTCCCTGTGCCTGCACGGGGACACCCCGGGGGCCGTCGGCCTCGCCCGCCGGGTCCGGGACGCCCTCGGTGAGGCGGGCCTCGGGCTGGAGGCCTTCGCATGAGGTTCCTCCCGGTCGGCGAGGACGCGCTCCTGCTCGACCTCGACTCCGCCGAGCAGGCCCAGGCCTGGCACGCCGAACTCCTGCGCCGCCGCGACGAGGGCGCCCTCCCGCCGGTCCGCGAGATCGTGCCGGGGGACCGTACCGTTCTGCTGGCCGGCGTGCCCGATCTCCCCTCCGTGCGCGCCGCGTTGCGCGACCTGCCGGTGCCGCCCCTGCGGGCGGACAGCGGACCCCTGGTGGACATCCCCGTCCGTTACGACGGCGAGGACCTCGGCGTGGTCGCCGAGGCCTGGGAGGTGTCCCGGGACGAGGTCGTGCGCCTGCACTCCGCCACCGAACACCGCGTCGCCTTCTGCGGGTTCGCGCCCGGCTTCGCGTACATGACCGGCATGGACGAGCGCCACGTCGTCCCCCGGCGGGCCGAGCCGCGCACCGCCGTCCCCGCCGGTTCCGTCGCGCTCGCCGGCCACTACACCGGCATCTACCCTCGGGCGTCGCCCGGCGGCTGGCAGGTGATCGGCACGACGGACGCCCGGCTGTGGGACCTCGACCGGGAGCCCGCGGCGCTGCTCGTACCGGGCACACGGGTGCGCTTCACCCCCGTCCGCGACGCGGAGGCTGACGCGTGAGCCACGGCACCCTCGAGGTCGTCCGTGCCGGAGCCCTCACCACCGTGCAGGACCTCGGGCGGTACGGGCACGCCGCGCTCGGCGTGGCCCGCTCCGGGGCCCTGGACCGGCCCGCGCACGAGCTGGCCAACCGCCTGGCGGGCAACCCCGCCGGGGCGGCCACCCTGGAGACCACGCTCACCGGGGTCGCCGTCCGGGCCGGCCGCGCCCTCACCGCCGTGGTCACCGGCGCCCCCGCGGCCGTCCGGCTGGACGGCCGCCCTGCGGCATGGGCCGAGCCCGTGCACGTCCCGGCCGGCGCGGTCCTCGACATCGGCCCCGCCGCGAGCGGCGTGCGCAGCTACCTCGCCGTCGCCGGGGGCGTCGCCGTCCCGGAGGTGCTGGGCAGCCGCTCGACCGACCTGCTGTCGGGGCTCGGCCCCGCGCCGCTCCAGGACGGCGACGTGCTGCCGCTCGGCGAGCCCGCCGGGCCGCCCGTCCACACCGACCTGCCGCCCTGGCAGGGCCCGCCGGGCGAACTGGTGCTGCCGGTCCTCCCCGGCCCGCGCGACGACTGGTTCACACCCGGCGCCCTGCGCACCCTCACCGCGGGCCACTACGCCGTCTCGCCGCGCAGCAACCGCATCGCGCTGCGGATGAGGGGCCCCGCGCTGGAGCGGGCGGTGCGGCGCGAACTGCCCAGCGAGGGCATGGTCGTCGGCGCGGTCCAGGTACCGCCGGACGGCAGGCCCGTGCTGTTCCTCGCCGACTCCCCGACCACCGGCGGCTACCCCGTGATCGGGGTCGTTTCCGAACGCCACCTGGCCGCCGCGGCCCAGGCCGTGCCCGGTCTGCCCGTGCGGTTCACCCTCGTACGCTGATCACGCGGAGTAGAGCGTCCCGATGTTGTCGTGGAGCTGGGTGGCCAGGGGCGGTGCGGCGTAGGTGTCGGTCATGACCTCGATGTAGCAGCCGGTACCGGCCTTGCCCGCCGCGTCCATGGCCCCGTCGAGCTCGGCGAGGGTGGAGACCCGGGCGGTGAACCAGTCGTCGCAGCCCAGGGCCTTCGGCAGCTCCGAGTACCGCCAGCCGGCGAGGTCGTTGTAGGCCACGTCCGGGTTCTTGCAGAGAAGGCGCTCGATCAGGTAGCCGTGGTTGTTCAGGACGAACACCACCGGGCGCAGGCCGTAGCGTCCGAACTGGCTGATCTCCTGCGCGGTGAGCTGGTGGGAGCCCTCGCCGGTGATCAGCACGACGCGCCGGTCGCCCGCGGCGGCGACGGCCGCGCCGACCGCCGCGGGGGTGGCCCAGCCGATCGAGCCCCACAGGGTCTGGTTCTGGAAGGTGGCGCCCTGGGGCAGCCGGGCGAAGGCCATGCCCATGGAGACGGTTCCGGTCTCCGCGACGAGGATGTCGTCGGGCCTCAGGAAGCTCTCCCACCGGGGGTAGAGGCTCTCCGCGGTGATCGAGTCGCCGCCCTTGCCGCCCGCCGGGGACATGCGGGTCACCTCGGCCGACGGGTGCGACCACTGCTTGCGGGAGAGCTTCCGGGCGAGGGCCCCGAGGAGGTCCTTCATCTCCACGCTCTGGTAGGTCATGCCGTCGACACTGACGTGGTGGTGGCGGATGTCGATGGTGCGGCCGGGGTCGAGGTTGGCTGTGAACGCGCCGCTGTTGAAGTCGTGCATCAGCGCGCCGACCAGGACGACGACGTCCGCGTCCTCGACGAAGCGGCGGACGCTCTCGTTCATCAGCTTTCCGTCGTACATGCCGGCGTACGAGGGCTGGTCCTCGTCCAGGACGCCCTTGTCGGCCATCATGGTGGCGAAGGGCAGTCCGGTGGCGTCGAGGAACTGCTGGAGATCCTCGCCGAGACCGGAGCGGGTGGTGAGGATGCCGGGCAGGACGCAGGCGCTGCCGGCCCGGTCGAGCATGTCGGCGATGGCGTTGACGGCGGCGTCCACCTGCGCGGGGTCACTGGCGGGTGCCGGAATCGGCTGGGCGGTGCCGACCACGGGCATCTCCGCGAGGTCGGCGGGGAACGCCATGTAGACCGGGCGGCGGTGGTAGAGCGCCGCAGCGATCAGGCGCTCGGTCTCGGCCGCCGCGTTCTGCGGCGTCATGACGGCGCTCGCACATACCACGGAGTCGGACATCTTCTGGAAGAGGTCGAACTCGCCGTTGCCCAGGGTGTGGTGGACCATCGAGTGGTGCGCCTGGACGGGCATTTTGGGCATCCCGACCAGGTGGAACAACGGGAGGTGCTCGGTGTAGGCGCCGGCGATCCCGTTGATCGCGCTGAGCTCACCGGGGCCATAGGTGCTGCACACCGCACCGACGCCGTGCACGCGGGCGTAACCGTCCGCCGCATAGGCGGCGTTGAGCTCGTTGCAGCTGCCGATCCACTGGATCTCCGGGTGCTGGGCGATGGCGTCGTTGACAGGGAACGCGTAGTCGCCGGGGACACCGAAGACGTGACGCACGCCGATGTCGCGCAGCCGGTTCAGGACGTGCTGGATCACGGTGGTGGACATGGTGAGGTCTCTTTCCTTCTGGCGCCGCCCCAGGACAGTGACGGCACGGCGGAACGGCACGGAGAGTCACGCCCGCGTGACGTAAAGGACAAACCTCGCCTTATTCTCCCGGCTCCGGCGGGACCCGCAACCGAGACGGCGGCGCCCGCCCGCGGCGGCGGCCCCGTGCGCGCGTCCACGCCGCCCGGTGCGGGAGCGCGACGATCGGACCGCGCGCCTATGCTGGGCCCATCCGGAAGGGGGAGAGCGCCATGCGCGACACGGACCCCGGGCTCTTCGGGCCCGCCTCGGTGACCTGGCAGATCCACGGGGACCCCATGATGTGGGTCGCCGGAGTCAGGGCACTGTATCTGCAGGCTCTGCACCCCCGGGCCGTGCGGGGCGTCACGCAGAACTCCGACTTCCGCACCGACGCCTGGGGCCGGCTGCTGCGGACGGCGGACTTCGTCGGCACCATCACCTACGGGACGACCCTGGAGGCCGAGCGGGCCGGCGCGCGGGTGCGCGGCATCCACCGCAGGCTCAGCGCGCAGGACCCGGACAGCGGCGCGCAGTTCGGAGTCGACGACCCGGAACTCCTGCTGTGGGTGCACTGCGCGGAGATCGACTCCTATCTGTCCGTGGCCCGCGGCTCCGGCTACCGGCTGACCGACGCGCAGGCCGACGCCTACGTCGACGAACAGCGCGAGGCGGCGCGCCTGGTGGGCCTGGACCCGGCGGGCGTGCCGGCGGACACCGCCGAGCTGTCGGCGTACTTCGAAAAGATCCGCCCCGAACTGGCGCTCACCCCCGAGGCCCTGGAGGTCCACGCCTTCCTGCGCAGGCCGCCCGTGCCGACGGCGCTGCTGCCGGTGCGCGAGGCCGTGTGGGCGCAGGCCGCCGCCCTGGCGTACGCCGCGCTGCCGCCCTTCGCCCACGAACTGTACGGACGGCCCGCGCCGTCGGTGCCCGTGACGCTGCGGCGGCTGCGCGCCACGGGGCGCGTGCTGCGGGCGGTCCCGTCGTACCTGCGCTGGCAGTTGCCGCCCGGCCACATCCTGAAGGCGGTGGGCCGGCTGGGCCCGGGGACGCACCCGTCGGCGTACCGGCTGCGCGAACGGGCACGCGCCGGGATCTGACCCTGCTCCGCGCACGGGCGACGTGCCCCTCGGGGATATGCCCTTCGGCCGCCCGCGCGGCCATACTGGGGGAGGGGAGAACCGGGGAACGACGGGGGCGGCGCGCGGCATGAAGGCGGTACACGAGGGCGACACCCTGCTGCAGGGACGGTATCGGCTGCTGGAACGCATCGGCCGGGGCGGCATGGGCGAGGTCTGGCGGGCCGAGGACGAGGCGCTGGGGCGGGAGGTCGCCGTCAAGTGCCTGAAGCAGCTCAGCCCGGCGATGGACCCGTCGATGGGCCGGGTCCTGCAGGAGCGGTTCCGGCGCGAGGCCCGGGTCGCGGCGGCGCTGCCGCACCGGGGGATCACCGTCGTGCACGACTTCGGCGAGTACGAGGGCGTGCTCTTCCTCGTCATGGAACTGCTGGAGGGGCGGGACCTGCGGCGGCTGCTGGAGGACAACGGCGGCGAGCCGCTGCCCGTGGCGGACGTCACCGACATCGCCGCGCAGATCACCGACGCCCTCGCCTACACGCACGCGCGGGGCATCGTGCACCGCGACCTGAAGCCCGCCAACGTCGTGCGGCTCGCCGACGGCGCCGTCAAGATCTGCGACTTCGGCATCGCCCGGCTCGGCCACGACATCGGCTTCACCTCCCGGCTGACCGGGACCGGCATCGCCATGGGCACCCCGCACTACATGTCGCCGGAGCAGATCGGCGCCGACGAGGCGATCGACCACCGCAGCGACCTGTACTCGCTCGGCTGCGTGCTCTACGAACTGGCCACCGGAGCACCGCCGTTCGACTTCGACGACGCCTGGGCCGTCCTCGTCGGCCACCGCGACACCCCGCCCGTACCGCCGCGTGAGCGCCGCGGCGACATCCCGGCCGGGCTGGACCGCCTCATCCTCGACCTGCTCGCCAAGGATCCCGCGCACCGCCCGCAGAGCGCGGCCGACGTCGCCGGGCGGCTGGCGCCGCTGCGGGTCGCCGCCGTCGCCGTCCCCGACCCCGACGCCGCCCCGGCGGCCCCGGGGGACCTGCCGTCATGGGCCCGGCGGGCCCGGTTGCGGCCGGGCCCCCGCGGCCTGCGGGCGGCTGAGGCCCTGCCGGCGGCCGGCGCCGCCGACGCGCTGCGCACGTACGAGGACGTCGCCGCCGCGCGCGCCGGCCGCCTCGGCCCGGACCACCCCGACACGCTGGCCGCGCTCCAGGAGGCGGCGTACACCCTCGGCCGGCTGGGCCGCCACACCGAGGCGCACGCGGCGTACGCCACCGTGCTGGCCGCCCGCGAACGCCGGCAGGGCGCCGACCACCCCGACACGCTGCACTGCCGGCACAACCTCGCCGTGACACTGGGGCGCCTGGGCCGCATCGCCGACGCCCACACGCTCGCGGCCGAGGTGGCCGCCTCCCGCGCCCGGGTCCTCGGCCCGGACCACCCCGACACGCTCACCACCTGCGGGGAGACGGCGCGCCTGCTCGACCTGCTGGGCCGCTGGTCCGAGGCCCGCCTGGAGTACGACCGGATCGCCGCCACGCGGGCCCGCGCGCTCGGCCCCGAGCATCCGCAGACCCTGGCCGCACGACACGAACTGGGCGCCTGCCTCGGCCGCATGGGCATGTACGCCGAGGCGTGCGCGCTCTACGCCGACCTGGCCGAGGTCCGCGCCCGGGTCAGTGGTCCCGATCACCCCGAGACGCTCCGCGCCCGGCACGGCCTCGGCGTCACCCTGGGTCGCCTCGGGCGCTGGCCGGACGCACTGGCCGAGGCCCGCGCGGTCGCGGAGGTCCGCGGACGCACGCTGGGCGCCGACCACCGGGACACCCTCGTCAGCCGCCGCGAGGCCGCCGTCGCGCTGGGCTGGCTCGGGCAGTGGGACGAGGCCCTGACCCTGCACGGCGAGGTGGCGACGGCGCGCGAACGCGTCCTGGGCGCGGACCATCCCGATACGCAGGCCAGCCGCGCCGACGAGGCCCAGTGCCGGGAGCGCCTCGGGCGCCCGGCGGGTGCGGCGGCCGCCGCGGCGGCCGGTCAGCCCGGCTGACGTACCGTCAGGATGCCGGTTCCGCAGGCAGGTCCGCGGCCGCGGCCGTCGCCCGGGGAGCCCGGTGCCGGAATCAGACCGTGGACGCCCCGCGTGAACAGCCCGGTGCGGTCGCCCGCATGAACGATTCCGCCGGGGAACGGGCCTGCCCGCTGCACGGACCCGGGCTGCCCGCCGAGGCCCTCGTCGGGAGGCGGCTGGAGCGCGTGGTCACCTTCTGGCACCGATCCGAGGCCGCGGCTCCGAGCGGTCCCCTGGACGTGTGGCTGATCGACGCCACCGGGGCGTTCGCGCACCTCGCCACCGGCTCCGACTGGTGCCTGATCGTGGCCGGGGGGCAGCCGCACACGGGCTGGGACATGGGAGCGCACGGCCGGGTCGAGGTCGGGCCGCTCGCGGACGGGACGCCGTTCGGGCCCCATCTCGGGCAGCTCGTGACGGCGGTCGGCGAGGAGTACGACGGGCACACGGGGCGCGTCGCGGCCGAGATCGCGTTCGCCACCGGACGGGTGCGGTGCGAGAGCCGGGCGGGGGAGCTGCGGGTGACCTGATCGGGGGGTCGCCGGGGCGCCCCGCGGGGCGGGGGCGCCTACTGTGGGGGTGGTGGTCGGTGGAGGGAGGCGCGTCCGATGATCCGACCCGTGACCGTGGGCCTGGACAGGTCGCCGGAGAGCCGCGCGGCGATGCGCTGGGCGGCGTGCGAGGCGGTGCGGCGGAACGTGCCGCTGCGTGTGGTGCACGCGGGCGGCCACCCGTACGGGGACGCGATGCTGCGCGAGGCCGCGGACGAGCTCACGTCCAGCCATCCCGGGCTGGCGGTGACCACGGACGTGGCGGACGCCCCGCCGGCCGAGCTGCTGGTCGCGGAGGCCGGGCGGAGCGAGCTGCTGGCGCTGGGTTCGCAGGGACTGAGCGGGCTGTCGGGTTACGTCGTGGGTTCGGTCGGCCAGGCCACGCTGGCCCGGGCGACGCGCCCGGTCGTGGTCGTCCGCGAGGGTGACTGCGCGCCCGAGGTGCGGGACCCCCGGCCGGTCGTGCTCGGTCTGGCGCTGCGGCAGGGGGCCGCCGATGTGACCGCCTTCGCCGTGGAGACCGCGCAGCGCGGTGGCACGCCCCTGCGGGCGGTTCACACCTGGTCGTATCCGCCGACCTACCGGTACGCCCCGGCGGCGATGGACCCCGCCTGCGGCGCGGAGATCGGGGCCGGCGAGAAGCACGCCGTCGCGGCCGCGCTGGACCCCTGGCGGGAGAAGGCGCCCGGTGTGGAGATCACCCAGGAGGTCGTCGCGGGCAATGCCGCGCAAGCGCTCGTGCGTGCCGCGGCCGGCGCGGGTCTGCTGGTCATCGGCCGTCACACCCACCTGCCCGCCTGCCTCGGGCCGACGGCGCACGCCGTGCTGCACCACGCTCCCTGCCCGGTCGCCGTGGTCCCGTACGAGTGACCCCCGCGGCGGCGGGGTAGCGTCCGGCGCGTGGACGATCTTCTGACAACGCACGTGAACGGCATCCGGCTGGCCTACCGCACCTGGGGCGATCCCGGCGCCCCGCCCCTGGTCCTGCTGCACGGGCGCGGTTCGGACGGCGCGGACTGGGCGCCGGTCGTCCCCGCGCTGGCCCGGACGCACCGGGTGCTCGCGCCCGATCTGCGGGGACACGGTGCCAGCGAGCGGCCGGGGGAGTACGCCTTCGAGGCCATGCGCGACGACGTCGTGGGCCTCCTCGACGCGCTCGGTCTGGAGAAGGCGGCGTTGGCCGGGCACTCCATGGGCGGGGTCGTGGCGTACCTGCTGGCCGCCGCCCGTCCGGAGCGGCTGACCGCACTCGTCCTGGAGGAGCCCGTGCCGCCGGACCCCGCGGTGCCGCCGCGGACGGTGCCCACTGGTCCGGAGGGCGGGGAGAGGTTCGACTGGAGGGTCGTCGCGGCCGTCAACCGGTGGATCAACGCCCCCGATCCCGGTTGGTGGGACCTGCTGGGCCGGATCACCTGCCCCACGCTCGTGATCGCCGGAGGTCCGGCCAGTCACGTCTCCCAGGACGGGATCGAGCGGATCGCCGCCCGCATCCCCGGAGCACGACTGGTGGCGACCGGGGCCGGGCACCTGGTCCACGAGGACGACCCGGAGCGCTTCCTCGAGGAGGTCAGCGCGTTCCTGGCTGGTCCTCGCCGCCCGTGACCGGCAGCCCGGCGGCCCGCCAGGCCTGGAAGCCGCCTTCGAGGTCGGTGGCGCGCGGCAGCCCGATGTCGTGCAGGGAGGCGGCGGCGAGGCTGGAGGTGTAGCCCTCCGAGCAGGCGACGATCCAGCGCACCTCGTGCCCGGTCGCCTCGGGGATGCGCGCGTCGCTGAGCGGGTCGAGCCGCCACTCCAGCACATTGCGCTCGATGACCAGCGCGTCGGCGAACTCGCCCTCCCGTGCCCGCTGCGCGGCCGGCCGGATGTCGACGAGCAGCGCCTCGCCCGCGGCGAGTTCGGCCGCCGCCTCGTGGGGGCCGATCCTGCGCAGCCGTTCCCGGGCCCGGGCGAGCATCCGGTCGATGCCGGACGGGACGGGGGCTGCGGCGGGCCCGGTCATCGGACCACCTCCGGGAGGACTGCGGACGGTGACGGTGACAGGGACGGCGGCGGTGGCGGGGGCGAAGCCGGCACGGCCGCCGGTTCCGGAGCGTCGGTCAGCACCGTGCGCGTACGGCGCAGCGAGCCGGTGTCGTCGACCGCGTAGTAGGCCATCGCGGTCAGCGGCGGCGAGTAGGCGTGCACGCTCACCGCCGGCGCGGCGGAGGCGTTGACGACGTCGTGCACGTGCCCGAGGGGGAAGCCGGCGCCGCGCCCCGCCGCGAGCTCGCGTCCGGTGATCCGGCCGCGGCCCTCGCGGTCGTACGTCCAGCGGTGCTCGGTCAGGGCGCCGCTGACCACGGTGAGCGCGCCGAGCGACCCCGCATGGTCGTGGAGTTCGGTGGAGGTGTCGCGGGGCCAGGTGATCAGCCAGACGTCGACGTAGGGATCTTGGTGCAGTCGCGTGTACCAGCGGCCCTCCGCCAGGTGGACGGGCTGGTGGGTGCCGTTCGCGACGGCTTCCGCGTAGCCGCGCACCAGGGCGCGCAACTGGGGGAGGACGAGCGGGGTGGGACCGCCCGCCCTGTCGTGCAGGGCCATGGGAATCGCTCCGGAGCAGTGATCGCTCGACGCCCCGGACACATCGGGGGGCCGTCGCGAGGGTCGGTCGGGACGAGGCGGACGTCAGCCCCGGCGACAGCTCTGGTCGAAGTGATGCGCACGGCGGCCGGGCCACAGCGGCCCCAAGTTCCAGATGTTCGTGCGCATGAGCCCATGAAACCACAGGACGCGTCCCGCGTCGCGCCCCTGATCGCACTCGTCACACGGGCGAAACACGACCGGCGATCGTCCGTGCGCAGTCCATGGACTCCGTGTGTGTCGTGTCCACTTCGAGGTCGTAGATCACTCCGCGGTGCACCAGGGGGGCCTGCGCGGCCGCCATGCCGGGCAGGCGGTCGCCGCGCGCGGTCTCGCGCCCCGCGGCGACCCCGGGGTCGCAACGCACCCCGACCCACAGGACGTCCAGCCCAGCCAGGGCACGCCGCCAGCGGTCCTGCGACGCCGCACCGCCGAGGAACCCCTCGTCCACGATCACCCGGGCCCCCGAACGTGCCATCTCCCCGATGCCGCGGGCCCACGCCTCGTCCAGCGCCCGGAACCCGCTCCGACCGCGACCTCGCCGTCCGCGCCGAAGGCGATGCCGAGTCCGGAGTCCGAGCCGCGCAGCGCGGCCGGCATCGCCTCGATCAGGGTGTCGACGCCGAAGGTGAGCCAGGTGTCCGGGAGCAGCAGCGCCTGGGGGCAGCGCGCGATGCCGGACTTGCCGGAACTGGAGCCGCCGTTCAGAACGATCACGCGGGGAGCCACCGTGTCAGGCCAGGTGCCCGCCGCCACGGCACGCGACTCAATTGCCGCCGGGCACCCGGCGGGAGAACCGGCGCAGCCGTTCCGCCTCCTGCGGCAGCAGGTTGGGGTTGGTGAACCGGGCGGCGACCGCCTCGGCCAGGCGCGGGGCCGGGTCCACGGCGCAGTCCTTGAGGAATCCGCGCAGCAGGACCCGGACTCCGGCGCGCTGCATCCTGCCGAGCACCACCCCGCGCAGTATGGCCACGGTCAGCGCGGCGTCCGCGGCCGGATCGCCGGCCGCGGCGGTGCGCCAGTCGATGAGCACCGGTCCGCCGGGGGTGAGGACCACGTTCTCGGGGTGCAGGTCCAGGTGAAGGACGCGGTCGGCGCCCTCGCGGCCGGTGGGGAAGCGCCGCGGCAGCCAGCCGGGGGCCGGGACGCGGTGCAGCGCGGACTGCAGGCGGCCCAGCGTGCGCCCGTGCGCATGGGCGAGCCAGGGGCGGCGCCCGAGGTCCTGAGCCATGGTGGGGCCGGTGAGCCTGTCCATGACGATGTCGGTGTCGGTCACGTCGTGGACGCGCGGCACCGGGCAGCCCCGTGCGGCGAGGTACGCCATGAGGCGGGCCTCCTCGCGCACCGGGCCACCGTCCCGGTAGCGGCGCAGCACACGGGAGCCGTCCAGGGCGAAGACGTCGGCGTCCCGGCCGCGGCCGATCAGTTCCACAGCGCGGCGGCGAGCCCGGCGGCCGTGGCGACCTTCCCGAAGCGCGGGAGGTCCTGCGCGACGGCGGCGCTGTGCTCCTCGGCTGTCAGGGCGGCCATCGCGTCCTCGGCGAAGTGGAGTTCGTAGTCGTGGTCGGCGGCGGCCCGCGCGGTGGACTCCACGCCCATGTTGGTGGCGACGCCGCACAGCACCAGGGTGTCGATGCCCTGCCCGCGCAGCAGTTCGTCCAGGCCGGTGCGGTGGAACGCGCCGACCGTGCGCTTGACGACCACGGTGTCGCCGTCCTCGGCCAGGCCTTCCACCAGGTCGCTGCCGGGCGGCTGCTCGTCGACCCCGGGGCGTTCGACCCGCACGAGGAAGACCGGCGCCCCCGCCTTGCGGAACGCCGCGGCGAGCGCCGAGGACGCGGCGACGACCTCCTGCCCGGAGTGCGGGGCCAACGGCAGGCCCACGATGCGGTCCATCAGGTCGATCACGACAAGTGCCGTGCGCTGCGGGTCGAGACGCGTCATGGGCACACCCTAGGCACCCGCGCCGTGACGCGCCCCGGTGAAGCGGAAATCGGCGGCCGGAGGCGCGTATTCCGTGGTGGCGGGCACAAGGCCGCTCCTCGCGGACCGGGACGACGGCCGCGCCCAGAGTGCCGCGTCGAGCTTCTCCCGACGGTACGCCGACGGACCGTACGCCCATCTGCGCGGGCGGGACATCGCGCGCGCCGACGCCCGCCCGGGGCGCGGACGGGGGCGCACCCGGCGGAGGACCGGTCCGGTCCGGCCACCCCGGAGGGTGACGCGGGCATGAACCCGTACCGGGGCCGGGCAGGTTCTCCCATGACCTGTCCGGGCCACGGCACCCTCGCTAGGCTGGCCCGGACGACGCAGTCGGGAGGAGCACGGACGTGGCCGAGAGCACGATCGGATCGCCGCTGGCGGGCGGAACGAAGCCGCAGCTGGATCTGGCGAACGCCGAGTGGCAGTCGAGCAGCCAGGGGACGGGCGATGTCCAGATCGCCTTCGTCGAGGGCTACATCGCGATGAGGGACGGCCGCAACCCCGAGGGGCCCTCCCTGGTCTTCACGCCCGCCGAGTGGCGCGCCTTCGTCCTCGGCGCCCGCGACGGCGAGTTCGACCTGACGTAGCGGGCCGCCCCCCGCGTCATCCGGGCGGGTGCGGCGCGCGCCTCGCGGTCGCCCGCCCCAGGGCCATCCGGGTCCCCGAGAGCGGACGCCCCCGGGCCGGCAGGCCGCCGGCCCGGGCGGCCCCCGCAGGGTCGTCCCCGCCGGTCGTCCCGGCCCGGTCGTCAGGGCCTCGATCATTCTTGACGGGTCGTCATGTCATCGATACGCTCACAACGTGGCGTTCCCTCTGAACTGCTGGCGCGCGACGCGCTGTTGAGCGCGACACGGAGTGTCCTGCCCGTGCGCCCGCTCCGGCGGAATGTTCCGGCCGCTCTTCCGCACGATGCCGAACGAAGTCGATCACGGCGCGGACGATTGCGAACAGGGGACACCAGTTCACATTTATCCACTCACCCAGCGTCCCCGGGGGCGTACGCTGAGACGTCACCGGACAGGCGTCCGGATGTCTGCGGCGCGCTCCGGCGCGCGCCGGGTCAGGGCCATCAGGGCCAGGGGGTGCACACATGACACAGCGCACGCCGAAGTCCCGGCGGCCACTGCTGGAACGCGAAGCGGAACTGGTGGCCGTCGACGAGGCGTTGGCCGAACTCACCGGCATCAGGTCCGACGGCGCCCAGCAGCACGCCGGTCCGCGCCGCGGCGGTCTGCTCGCCGTCGCCGCCCCGGCCGGACTGGGCAAGACGACCCTGCTCACCGAGACCCGCCGCCGGGCCTCCGCGCTCGGCTGCACCGTGCTCTTCGCGCGCGGCGGCGACCAGGAGCAGGGCGTCGCCTTCCACGTCGCCCGCCAGTTGCTGCAGCCCCAGCTCGCCGGCGCCGGCGAGGCGGAACTCCGCAACACGCTGGGCAGTTGGTACGGCATCGTCGGTCCCGCGCTCGGCCTGTGCAGCGCCGAGGGCGGCGCGCCCCCTGACCCCCAGGGCATCGGCGACGGGCTCGACTGGGTCCTCACCCACATCGCCGTCCGGCGCGCCCCCGTGGTGCTCGTCCTCGACGACGCCCACTGGGCCGACCCCGAGTCCCTGCGCTGGCTCTCCTCCTTCGCGCCCCGCGCAGAGGAGCTGCCCATGCTCGTCGTCGTCGCCTACCGGCCCGACGAACTCCCCGCCACCGCCGAGGCGTTCCGGGGCCTGCCCGACCGCTCCGGGAGCCGCCCGCTCGGCCTGGAGCCGCTGAGCGCCGCGGCCATCGGGCAGTTGGTCCGCGCCACGGTCGGCGACCACGCGGACGACGCCTTCTGCCGCGAGTGCTGGGCCGTCACCGCCGGCAACCCCTTCGAGGCCGTGGAACTCACCGCCAAGGTCGTCGACCGGCGGCTGAACCCCGAGGAGTCCAGCGCCCACCTGCTGCGCGACCTGGCGGCCGCCGCCAAGGGCAGCGGGCTCATCGCCCGGCTGGAACGCCTCGGTGCCTCCACCGTACGCATGGCCTGGGCCGCCGCCGTCCTGGGCACCTCCATCTCCCCGGCGATCGCCGCCAGCGTGGCGGGCCTGGGCGGCGAGGAGGCCGCCGACGCGGCGGACCGGCTGCGCAAGGCCCGCATCCTCACCGGCAGCGACATCCTGGAGTTCGTCCACCCGCTGATCGCCACCGCGGTCTACCGGGCGATCCCCGACGCGATCCGCGTCGCCCTACACGGCCAGGCCGCCTGGTCGGTCGTCGACGCGGGCCTCGGGCCCTCCGTCGCGGCCCGGCACCTGCTGGAGACCCACCCGGAGGGCGACCCCTGGGTCGTCGCGCAGCTCCGCCAGGCCGCCCGCGACACCACCCGCGCCGGTGCCCCGGACGCGGCCCGCCGCTACCTGGCCCGCGCCCTGCGCGAACCCCCCGCCTACGACGACCGGGCCGCGGTCCTCTTCGAACTCGGCTGCTCCTCGCTGCTGAGCGAGCCGGCCACCACCGTCAACCACCTCCGCGCGGCGCTGGAGGAGCCCATCGCCGATGCCGGGCTGCGCGACGCGATCATCTACCGGCTCTCCCAGGCCCTCGCCCACTCCGACCGGCTGGGCGAGGCCGCCGACACCGTGGGCCAGGCCGCCCGCACCGCGAGCAGCGCCCGTACCCGCCTGCGCATGCAGGAAGAGCAGTTCATGTGGGACGCCTTCCGCAGCGACGAGCAGGACTCGCCGGCCCGTTCCCGCCGGCTGGCCCGCCTCGCCGACCGGCTCACCGGCCGCGACCTCACCGAGCGGTACATCATCGGCCTGCGCGCCTGGGACGCCACCCTGCGCGGGGAGCCCGCGGAGACCGCCCTGGCCCACTCCGACCGCGCCCTGACCGGCAGCCTGCCGTGGGCCAACGAGGACTTCGGATTCGAGGTCCCGGTCCTCGTCGCCATGACCTACATGTACGCCGACCGGCCGGGCCGCGCGGAGGAGCTGTTCGCCGTCGGCATCGGCGACTACGAGCGCCAAGGCTGGCGCGGCGCCCACCTCGCCTTCGGCTACTCCCTGCTCGGCTACGTCCGCTACCGCCGCGGCCGCCTCGCCGAGGCCGAGGACTTCGCCCGCGACGGCCTGCGCCTGGCGGACCGCGTCGGCCGGGGCACCCCGGTGCTCTGGTACAGCGTCGCCATCCTCGTCACGATCCTGGTGGCCCGGGGCCGGGTGACGGAGGCCACCGCCCTCGCGGAGGAGTACGAGTTCGGGGAGCCCTTCCCCGCGGCCGTCACCTTCCCCGACGCCCAGACCGTCTACGGCGAGCTGCTGCTCGCCCGCGGCCTGGTCAGGGACGCCATCACCCAGCTGAGCACCGTCGGCCGGCGCCTCGACCCGCGCGGCATGCGCAACCCCGCGTGGAGCCCGTGGCAACTCCACCTCGCGCTCGCCGAGGCCCAGGACACTCCCGACCGGGCCCGCGCCACCGCCGCGGAAGCCGTCGAACGCGCTCGCCAGTACGGCACCCCCTCTGCCATCGGCCAGGCACTGCGGGTCGCCGCCGAGGTCGCCCCCGAGCCCGAACGGCTCAAGCTGCTCCAAGAGGCCGTCAGCCATCTGGAGCGTTCGCCCGCCGGCTACGAACTGGCCAGGGCGCTGGTCGACCACGGCGCCGCCCTGCGCCGCGAGGCCCACCTCCAGGAAGCCGCCGAGCAGCTCTACCGCGGGCTGGAGACCGCCGTCCACTGCGGCGCCGACGCCCTCGCCGAGCGCGCCCGTGACGAACTGGCCGCCGCCGGACTGCGACCGCGACGACTGCGCGCCACCGAGACCGACGCGCTCTCCGCGCAGGAACGGGCGGCCGCCGCGTACGCCGCCCAGGGCATGGACGAGGCCGCCGTCGCGGCCGCGCTCGGCGTCGACGGCGACACCGTCACCCGCCTGCTCTCCGCGGTCTACCGCAAGATCGGCACCGACCGGGCGGGGCTGCCACGAGCCCTGTCGGTCTAGGACTGCGGCCCCGGGCACGCACGCCGCCCGGGGACCGTACGATGGGCGCATGTCGTTCCTCCGCCGCCGCAGTGCCGCAACGCCCACAGGGCCGGAATTCGACGTCCTGGCCATGGACCCGGGCGACTGGCCGGGCGAACTGGGCGCCGGGCTGCTGCCCGGGGAGGACGGCAGCTGCCAGGGCATCTTCCTGCGCTACGACCTGTTCGGCGGCCGCGGCCCCGCCATGCTGATCGGCAACCTCCCCGAGGGCTCACCGGCCCGCGACCTCGAAGAGGGCCAGCCCCCGTTCGAGGTCGCCCAGCTGCTCGCCGCACTCGGCAACGAGGAGCCGGTCGAGGTCGTCGGCACCGAGGACACCCCGGTCATGCACGGCGACAACCTGCTGATCGTCCGGAGGATCAAGCTCTCCGAGGGGCGCGTGTCCTGCACCCAGTTCGACCGCAGCGACGGTGTGCTGGTCACCATCGCCACCTGGGACCGGCCGATCACCGACGACCTCTACCAGTTGCTCAAGCCCCTGCCCGCGGAAATGTTCCAGCAGGGCTGAACCCGGCCTCCGACGGCAGCACGGTCACGTCTTCGGCCTTCACATAGGCCACCCGGTGGCCGAACTGGATCTCGTAGTAGACCTGTCGGCCGCGCACCACCACGTGCTGCGCGGCGTCGAAGGTGACCGCACGGAAGTACTCGCCGTGCGTCGCCTCCCCGACCACGTACCGCTGCCCCGCGAGCAGCTTGTACGGCAGCGGTGCGTCCGGCTGCACCGGCACCCCGGCCGGATACGCGGCCGCCTCCGGGAAGGCCCGTCCGTACACCGGGACGTCGGTGCGCCCGTCCTTCGGGGTGACCACCCAGCCGTGCCCGTACAGGGCGGTCGGCTCGGTGGGCGGGTTGCGGAACCACGCCTCCTGGCCGAGGTACCAGATCGCCGTCCAGTCGCCGCGGCGCTCCGCGACGGCGTACTGCTGACCCGTGGACGCCCGGGCGCCGGTGTCGTTGACCTCGGTCGTCGAGTCGCCGGCCGGATGCAGGCCGATGTCCCTCACCAGAGGAGCGTCCTCGCGCGGCTCGGAGTACAGCCGCACGGCCTCGGAGCCGCGGACGGGGCAGGTGTCGCCCGCGGTCGTGCAGCCGGTGTACGCGGGGCGGTTGGCGTCGTAGTCCGGGGCGATGGTCACCAGGCCGCCCGCCGGGCCGGAGGTGGCGTGGAAGGGCGCGCCCATCAGCCGGAACCAGTGCGCCCAGTCCCAGTAGGGGCCGGGGTCGGTGTGCATACCGGCGATGTAGGCGGACGTGGTCCCCGGGACGTTGTCGTGACCGAGGATGTGCTGCCGGTCGAGCGGGATGCCGTACCGCTGCGCGAGATGGCGCACGAGGCGCGCCGACGCCCGGTACATCGCCTCGGTGTACCAGGTGCCCGGGTCGGTCAGGAAGCCCTCGTGCTCGACGCCGATCGACTTGGCGTTGACGTACCAGTTGCCGGCGTGCCACCCGACGTCCTTGGTCCTCACATGCTGGTCGATGTGGCCGTCCGCCGAGCGGACGGTGTAGTGCCAGGCCAGGTAGTCGGGCTTCTGCACCAGTTGGAGCGAGGTGTCCCAGGTGGCCTCGGTGTCGTGGACGACGATGTAGTCGATCGACTGGTCGTGGGGGCGGTCGGCGAGGTCGTGATTGCCGTAGTTCTTGTCGCCGTACTCGGTGTACGGCGCGGGCAGCCACTCGCACGCCACCGTCCACGGGCACTCGGTCCCGTCCCGCTCGGTGTCGTGCAGTCCCAGCGTGTGAACCTGGGCGCGGTGCGGGGTCAGCCCCGGATGCGCCGCCAGGGCCACCTGCTGGCCGTCGTCGGTGGTGCGCGCGATGCCGTCCCGGATCACCAGGAAGACGTCGTCGGCGAAGGAGGCCGCGGTCGCGGTGTCGTCGGCGCCCGAGTAGCGGGCGACCGCTCCGTACCACTGGGCGGGGTCCGAACTCAGGGGCGCACCGGAGGACTTCTGTGCCTGGGCGAGGAGCGCCGCACCGCCCTGGACGTTCGCGGAGGCGTGCCGGCGCAGATCGGCGGCGCGCAGGCCGGTGAGCCGGGCCGCGCGGTCGAGCGTGGTCAGTGCGGCGGGCAGTGCGCGCGCCGTCCGGGTGGTCAGGCCGACGTCATCGAGCGGTCGTTGCTCGTTGCCGCGCGGGTCCTCCCCGCCGTCACCCCGCTGGGGGAAGTCGGCGAGTGCCGTGCGGGCGTCGGTCAGATGCATGGGCCCGTAGCCGGCGGTGACGCTGGGCAGCCCGTGGTGGGTGTCCCAGCGCGACTCCAGGTAGGAGACGCCCAGCAGGACGCTCTCCGGTACCCGGTAGCGCGCGGACGCGTCCGTGAAGGCCTGTTGCAGCGGCGCCCGGCGAGCGGGCGCTGTCGCGCCCGCGGCGGGTGCGGGCGGGAGTGCCGACAGCAACGCGCCCACGGCGACACCCGCCGTGGCCGCGGTGACGACCTTCCGGTACCGGCGTCTCGCGGGGTGGGGGGTGACTCCTCGCACTGCAGCCTCCTGTGTGACGCACGGGGCCGATCGGAAACCACAGAGGTATCCCGAGGCCGATCATCCGTCAACTACCCGAGGGAAGTGCGTTTGTGCATGTCAGCGCCCGTGTCGCCGTCTTTCCTGACACGGGCGCCGTGGCCTGCGGTGCGTCAGTGGAGTGGACCACTGGTGCCCGTTCGGTCCCGGCCGACGGGCCGTGTGCCCCCTCTCGCGACGGCACGGGGCCACCCGGCGGGGGCGGAACGGCCCAGAACCGCCCCGCAGATCACCTCGTGCCGACGGCGGCCCGTACGGCCCGTCGCGCGAGCCCGGCGTCGTCGTGCAGCCGGCGCAGCAGCAGGCGCTGCTCCTCGCCGGCCTCCGCCGCGCCCGGACCGGCCGGGACGGTGCTGCGCATGGTGCGCTGCATGGCGGTCTCGTACGTACGGATCTCCCGGGTGATGACCAGCATCAGGTTCACCAGAAAGGCGTCACGCGCGATCGGTCCCGCGGCCTGCGCCATCTGGCTGATCTGACGCCGGGTCATCGGGTCGTCGCCCAGTATCATCCACAGCACCGCGAGGTCGTAGCCGGGCAGGTACCAGCCCGCGTGCTCCCAGTCGACCAGCACCGGGCCGGCCGGGGAGAGCAGCACGTTCGACAGCAGCGCGTCGCCGTGGTTGAACTGCCCCTGGACGTGGGCCAGGCCGTGCAGCATCTTCTGCAGGTCGCCCATGTCGCGGTCGGTGAGCAGACCCAGCTCGTGGTAACGGGAGAGCCTCGCCGCGTAGTCCACGGGCGCGTCGAAGACGCCGGCCGGCGGCCGCCACATGTTGAGCCGGGAGATCGCCCCGAGCGCCATCCGCACGTCGGCGCGCGGCGGGGCCTCGGAGGGGTGCCGCTGCAGGGCGGCCACCCGCCCCGGCATGCGCTCCAGCACCAGCGTGCAGCTCTCGGGGTCGGCGGCGATCAGCCGGGGCACCCGGACCGGCGGGCGGTGCCGCACGAACGCCCGGTACGCGGCGATCTCGTGCCGGTACCGCTCCACCCAGCCGGGGGAGTGGTCGAGCAGGCACTTGGCGACGGCCGGCGCCCGCCCGGAGGTGCCCACGAGCAGCACCGAGCGGCTGCTGCGGCGCAGCATCTGGACGGGAGTGAATTCAGGGGCGATGCGCTGCACAGAGGCGATGGCCGAGCGCAGCTGCGCGCCCTGTGGGCCGGTCAAGTCGAGCCTCCCGCTGAGCGGATGGGAGACACCGCCCGGGGCGCCCCGTCGAGGGGCGGGAAGCACGGGTCGCGGACGTACGGCGGTCCCTGTCCCGGCGAACCCCGGGATCTGAGCCGGCCGGGGCGGTGCGGACACGGAGGACGATGCTGAATACATGAGGGGGAGACAGATCCCTTCGTGTGCCAACGAGCTCTTGACGAGGTGGCGGGCCGGCGCGTGGAGCGGAGCCGGATCCGAACCGGGGCCGGTCCCGCATCCTGGGGAATGCGGGTCCGGGCCGGCGGTCCGTTCCTTCCACGCGCCGTGTGCCCCTCGCGGACAAGTACGCAGCGGCATCTCAAGGTGTTCAACGCTGATCGGCGTTTTTCGAAAGATGCTCGTTTGCGACCGTTCGCGAGCCGACTGGTGCCGGGCCGGGTGGCGCGTTCTTACTTGACCACTGATTGCGGGTGGCAGACCATCTGGCGAACCCTGGCGAACCCTGGCGAATGCTCGCGGCCGCTGTGACCGGCCATTAGTGTCAAGAGTGCCGAGGAACCTGGGGGCTTGAATGGACAAGGAAGCCAACACACGGCTCGCGGACCTGTTCGCACTCACCGGATGGTCCAAAGGAGAGCTCGCACGATTGGTCAACCGGCAGGCGGCGGCCATGGGCCACCCGCAGCTGGCGACCGACACGTCGCGCGTGCGCCGTTGGATCGAGACCGGGGAATCCCCGCGCGAACCCGTCCCGACCGTACTGGCAGCGCTGTTCACCGAGCGCCTCGGCCGTGTCGTAACCATCGAGGATCTCGGGTTCGGCCGGCACCGGCGTACGGAGAAGAAGCAGTCCGTCAGCGCCGACGGACTGCCCTGGCCACCGGAGCGAACAGCCGCGGTCCTCACCGAATTCACGGGAATGGACCTCATGCTCAACCGACGCGGTCTGGTGGGCGCGGGCGCCGCGCTCGCCGCGGGCTCCGCCATCAGCAACGCCATGTACGACTGGCTCCACACCGATCCGGCGCGCACCGCCGGGACACAGGCCACCGGTGACCCCTTCACCGCCGAAGCAGCCTCCTACGACCGGTACGAGGCGGCCCCCATCGGCTCCCAGGAGATCGAGGCGCTGGAGCGCTCGGTCGAGGTGTTCCGCGCCTGGGACGCGGCCCGCGGCGGCGGGCTGCAGCGCAAGGCGGTCGTGGGCCAGCTCAACGAGGTGGGCGGCATGCTCGCCTACCACCACCCCACGCACCTCACGCGCCGGTTGTGGGGCGTGGCCGCCAACCTGGCGGTACTGGCCGGGTGGATGTCGCACGACGTGGGCCTGGAACCCACCGCCCAGAAGTACTTCGTGATCGCGGCGCACGCCGCCCGCGAGGGAGGCGACCGGCCGCGAGCCGGCGAGGCACTGTCCCGGGCCGCCCGGCAGATGGTGCACCTGGGCCGTCCCGACGACGCGCTGGACCTGATGAAGCTGGCGCAGTCGGGCTCGGGGGAGCAGACCCTGCCCCGTACCCGCGCCATGCTCTGCACCATCGAGGCCTGGGCACAGGCGTCGATGGGCCGGGGCCAGGCGATGCGCCGCACCCTCGGCGAGGCGGAGAACCTCTTCGCCTCCGACCGGGGCGACGTCCCGCCGCCGAGCTGGATGCAGATGTTCGACGAGGCCGACCTGCACGGCATGCAGGCGCTGGCGTTCCGCACCCTCGCCGAGCACGAGCCGCTCGCGGCCCGGCAGGCCCAGATGCACGCCAGCCGGGCACTGGAGCTGCGCGGCAAGGGCCGTGAGCGTTCCAACATCTTCGACTACATCTCGCTCGCCTCGGCCCTGTTCATCGCCGACGACCCGGAACAGGCGGACCGCTACGCACGACTGGCGCTGCTGTCCATCCAGCAGAACTCCTCGGTGCGCACATGGGACCGGCTGCGGGAGATGTACCGGCTCACGGCGCGCTACGCCGACTTCACCAAGATCCAGGACCTTCGCGAGGAGATCGAGAACTCACTGCCCGCCCCGAAGCGCCGGGGCACCGCCATCTGATCCGGCCGTGCCGCCCCGCACCGTCGGACCGGGTGCCCCGCACCGGGACCAGCCGACTCGACGCCGAACGAGCCGGCTCTCCCGAGCGTCCGGAGGCTCTTTCGGACCTTCGGACCTTCGGACCTTCGGACCGGGCCGCGTGCACAGGGGGCAGCGGCGTGAACGCCCCTACCGGGCGCCCACGTCGATCATTCGAGTCACTGGGTCAGTGGAACTTGGCGATGAGCACGCAGGCGTCGTCCTCGCGCTCGGGGGCGCCGAGTTCCTCCACCACGATCCGCACACACTCCTGAGGAGTGCGGGCCTGGGCGAACCTCGGGCCGAGCTCCAGCAAGTGACGTACTCCGACGGAGGCGTCCGCCGCCGACCCGCGACCCGGGCGGCGCGGCGTCAGCCCGTCGGTGTGCAGCACCAGCAGATCGCCGGGCATCACGTCCAGAGCCGCCTGGCCGTACTGGGCGCCGGCGGTGGCGCCGAGGAGCACCCCCTCCGGCGCCTCCAACTGCCGCCCCGTCCCGTCGCGGAAGAGCAACGGGGCGGGGTGGCCGGCCTGCGACCAGACCAGGCGGCGATCGGCGGGGTGGTACCGGCAGCACAGCGCGCTGCCCAGGGCGGGCTGGGCCGAGCTGTCCAGCATCTGGTTGAGCCAGCCCATCAGCGGGCCGGGCTCCAGACCGGCCACGGCCATGCCGCGCAGCGCGCCGAGCAGCATCGCCATGCCGGACGTCGCGGACACCCCGTGCCCGGTGAGGTCGCCGACGGTCAGCAGCGCCGAGCCGTCCGGCAGTTGCAGCGCGTCGTACCAGTCGCCGCCGATGAGGGCGCTGGTCGCGGACGGCAGGTAGTGCGCGGCCAGGTCGACCGCGGGCGGCCCGCCGTCCTGCGGGAACCGCAGGGAGCCACGCCACGGCGGCAGCACGGCTTCCTGCAGCTCGACCGCAAGCCGGTGCTCGGTCTGCGCGATCTGCCGCTCGCGCTGCAGCGAGTCACGGGTCTCCCGCAGCGTTCGCTGGCTGCGGCGCAGTTCGCTGACGTCGCGGAGCACCGCCCACATCGAGGCGGTGGCGCCGGCGGCGTCGAGCACCGGCTCGCCCACCATGTGCACCGTGCGCACCGCGCCGTCCGGGCGGACGATGCGGAACTCGCAGTCGATCGGCCGGGCGTCCACCAGGCAGCCGGTGACGGCCGTGCTGAGGACCGGCTGGTCCTCGGCGAAGAGGAAGGTGGGCAGCTCGTCCAGGGTCAGCGGTCCGTCGTGCCGTTGGCGCCCGAAGATGCGGTACAGCTCGTCGGACCACTCGACACCGTCCGTGACCAGATCCCACTCCGCGCTGCCGGCGCGCCCCAGGGCCTGCACGGCGGCGCGCCCGGGAGCGGGGACGGAGAGGAAGGTCTCGGGCGGCGGGTAGGTCGCGGTGTCACGGCCGCGCGCCGGATCCGCGTCGGCCGCGGCGTCCGAGCCGGGCAGCCCCTCGCGGAGCTGGCCGAGGTGCTCGCCGAGGTCGTCCAGCTGGTGGACGGCCAGGTCGCACAGCGCGCGCTGCCAGCGCTGCCGCGGGTCCTCCGTGTCGTCGGCCGCGTCGCGGCGCACCGCGTCGACCCTGCCGCGCAACTGACGTGCCTGGGAGATGAGCGCGTCCACAGCACCGGGTTCCGGTTGCGCGGTGGCACGATCCTCATGCAAATGGGGCGGCATGACGCTCTCCGAACATGTCTCCGATGCGGACGCCGGCCGATCTGGGGCCGTACGGATGGGCCAGTCACGACTGTTGCACAAGGCGTGAGGGCCTGTAAGGGTTTCGGCGATACCCGATCCGGTGGTGCTTCCGGCATATGCCGGGAGCCTTGCGGCCCGCGACGTGTTCACCCTCCGCGGAATGGCCCGGTCCGGGTAAGCTTCGGGCGGTCGCCCGCGGGGCCCCCGCGGGCCGTCCTGGCCCTGGTCACCGGGTTTGAACCCGGGACGATCTGCGAAGATACCTCGCAGTCGGCAACGGAAAATCCCGTTGCCAACCTACCCCCCGCACCGGATGCTGACCTCATGTTCGACCCCGACATAGCGCCCAGCGGTACCCTTCTCGGCCTCCTCCAGCGAGGACGCGGAGACGGGACCCTGCATGCCCTCGCGGCGCGGCGAGCCGACGCGCTCGCCGCGCTGGAGCAGTGCGTCCTGCGCGACCCACGCCACGACTGGCGCGTGGAGTCACGCTCCCTTTATTACGCGCGCTTGTACTCCGAGCTCGAGGGCCCGCTCGACGGCATCGAACAGCACCTCTTCTCCCCGGACGACCTCGGCGGCTTCGGCGGTCCCGACGGCACGGCCGGCCCCGACGAGCACCGCTGCGGCCTCGCCCTGTCCGTGCTCGGCCACCTCGCCGGCTACGGCCGTCGTGACGCCGTGCTGCTGCTCCGCCGCTACGCCGCCGAGGGCGGCAACTGGGAATGGGCGCTGGACGAGCTCGCGGTGCGCGACGACGACGAGTCGCTGCGCGCGCTCGGCCCCGCCGTCCTCGCCCGCTTCCCGCACACCCCCGAGGGGGACGCGCGGCTCGCCGCCGCGCTGCGCGAGGCGTACGAGCCACGGCCCTGGCGGCTGTGGGCCGAGGACCCGGACCCCGCCGTCTCGGACCGCGTGCGCAAAGCCTCGGAGCAGACCGCCTTCGACCGATGGCAGCGCCAGATGCGGCCGGCCGGCCCGACTCCGGGGTGGAGCGTCCGCGCCGTGCTCGACTGGGCCGAGGAGGGCCTGGCCGCCGATCCGCCGCAGCACCGCGACGCGCCCGCCGCCCGCTGCCTGGCCGCCGTCGCCGGACCCGAGGACCGCGACGAGCTCCTCGCCGCCGCCCGCGGCGGTCCGGACGCGGCCCGCGCCGCCGCCCTGCGGCACCTCGCCGACCGCCAGGACCGCGCCGCCCTCGACCTCGTGGAGGCGGCCGCCGCCGGTCCCTCCGATATCGTCGCCCGCGCCGCGCTCGAATCGTTCGCCCGCATGCGCAGCGTTGCCGCGGTGGCCCGTGCCCGCGCCTGGTCCGCCCGTGAGGACGCCCTCGGCGCGGCCGCCGCCCGCATGCTCGCCTGCCGCGGCGGCGCCCAGGACGCCGACCGGGTCCTGGGGGCCCTGCGCCGCCTCGTCCAGCACGAGGGGGCCGACGCCGACGGACTGGCCGAGCTCGTCGAGGGCACCGGCCGCCTCAGGATCGACTGCGCCGCCCCGGTCCTGCGCCACATCTACCGCGAGACCTCCTCGTCCCAGTTGCGCGGCGTCGCCGCGCACGCCCTGGCGTGCACCGACCCGTCCTTCGGGGCCGGCCTCGCCGTCGAGTGCCTGTGGGACTGCGAGGAGACCACCCGCGAGCTCGCCGCCGGGGCGGCCACCACCGCCGACGTCCGCGTGCTCGCCCAGCTCCGCCGGCTCGCCGCCGACCCGGCGGAGGAGGCCGAGGTCCAGACCGCCGTCCGCGGCCGTCTCAGCTCAGGCGAACCCGCCCGCTGACCGCGTCCCGGGGGGACGGCCCCCCGGTGGTGCACCGGCGTCCGTCCCCCGCCGCCGGGGCAACAGGGGTGCCCCGTACCGGTTTTCGGACACCTTTGCGGGACGTGGGAACTCGGCGGCGACCGGCGGCGTTCTCTTTCCACGGTCGGCACTCGCAGCGCCACTCGACCGTCGCACGACGGCGTCTTCCGGGGCTGTCGATCATTTGGGCCCGGTTCGCGCAGGACCGGCGCTTCGGGCGGAAGGCGCAGTGCGGGGCCAACGCTCATGGCCCGTTCCCCCAGGTGAAAGATCCACGTGGCCGGGAACACGCCCGGAGAGCCGACAACGTCCGTATGCGAGTAGCCATCGTCACCGAGTCCTTCCCTCCCGACGTCAACGGAGTGGCCCACTGCGCCCTGCGCACGGCCGAGCATCTGGTCCGCAAGGGCCATGAACCGCTGGTGATCGCGCCAGCAGGACCGCACGACGTACCACGCGGAGACGACCCCTGCCCGGTCGTCCGCGTGCCGTCGCTGCCGCTGCCCGGCTACCCGCAGGTCCGGGTGGCGCTGCCGAGCCGCAGGACCGCCGCGGCGATCGCCGCGCACCGCGCGGAACTGGTCCACCTGGCCAGCCCGTTCATCCTGGGGGTGCGCGGCATGGCCGCCGCCACCCGGCAGCACATCCCGGCGGTGGCCGTCTACCAGACGGACCTGGCGGGCTACGCCCGTACGTACCTCAGCCTCGGCGAGAACACCGCGTGGCGCCGCATCCGCGCCGTGCACTCCGCCGCGGACCGCACGCTCGCCCCGTCGAGCGCGTCGCTGAACGACCTGGAGGCGCACGGCGTGCCGCGGGTCCACCTGTGGCCGCGCGGCGTGGACTCCTCGCGCTTCGACCCCTCGCACCGCGACGAGGCGCTGCGCCGTGAACTCGCCCCCGACGGCGAGGTGCTGGTCGGCTACATCGGCCGGCTCGCCCAGGAGAAGCACGTGGAGCTGCTGGCCGGTGCCTGCAAGCTGCCCGGCGTGAAGGTGGTCGTCGTCGGTGACGGGCCGAGCGCTCCGAGCCTGCGCGAGGCACTGCCCGGCGCGGTCTTCCTCGGCCGGCGCACCGGGCACGACCTGGCGCGGATCTACGCCTCGCTGGACGTCTTCGCCCACACCGGCCCGTTCGAGACGTTCTGCCAGACGGTGCAGGAGGCCATGGCCAGCGGCCTGCCGGTGGTCGCACCCGCCGTGGGCGGTCCGCTCGACCTGGTGACGCACGGCCGCACCGGCCTGCTGGTGCCCCCCGGCGACATGGACGCGGTCACCGAGGCCGTACGGACGCTCGCCTCCGCGCCCGCGGTGCGCGACCAGTTCGGTGCCGCCGGCCGCGCCGACGTCGCCGCGCGCACCTGGGACGCCGTCGGCGACCTGCTCCTCGGCCACTACGCGCAGGTGCTCAACGAGCGTACGGCGGTGGCCGCGTGAACCGCCCCCTGCGCATCGTCCGGCTCGCCAACTTCGTCACCCCCACCTCCGGCGGCCTGCGCACCGCGCTGCGCCACCTCGGCGAGGGCTACGTCGCGGCCGGCCACGAATCCGTCCTGATCGTCCCCGGGGCCGGCGCCTCCGACGAGATGACCTCCCAGGGCCGCGTCATCACCCTGCCCGGTCCGCTGGTCGCCGGCACCGGCGGCTACCGCGTGCTGACCGGACGCCCGCGGCTGGAGCGGCTCCTGGACTCGCTGCGCCCGGACCGCCTGGAGGTCTCCGACCGCACGACGCTGCGCTGGACCGGCGAGTGGGCCCGCCGCCGGCGGGTGCGCGCCGTCATGGTGAGCCACGAGAGCGTCGACGGTGTTCTGCGCACCTGGGGCATGCCCAGCGCCATGGCACAGAACGCCGCCGACCGCATCAACCGGCGCAGCGCGCACCACTACTCGCGCATCGTGTGCACGACGGGCTGGGCCGCCGCCGAGTTCGAGCGGATCGGCGCCCGCAACGTCGTGCGCGCACCGCTCGGCGTCGACCTGGAGAACTGCCACCCCTCGCACCACGACCCGGAGTTGCGGGCCCGGTACGCGGGCGGCGCGGAGATCCTGATGGTGATGTGCTCGCGGCTGTCGCCGGAGAAGCGTCCCGGCCGCGCTCTGGAGGCACTGGCGTACCTGCGCAGCCAGGGTGTGGACGCGGTGCTCGTCGTCGCCGGCGAGGGCCCGATGCGCGAGCGGCTGGAGGCGCGCGCCCGCGAGGCCCGGCTGCCGGTGTCCTTCCTGGGCCACGTCTCGGGCCGCCACTCGCTCTCCGCCCTCCAGGCCACCGCCGACGTGGTCCTGGCGCCCGGTCCGGTGGAGACCTTCGGGCTGTCCGCCCTGGAGGCCCTGGCCTGCGGCACCCCGGTCGTGGCCAGCGCCCTGTCCGCCCTGCCCGACATCCTCGGCCCGGCCGGTGCAGCCGCCACGGACGACGGCCCCGCCTTCGCCGACGCGGTCAGGCACCTGCTGTCCCGGCCCGAGCACGTCCGGCGCGCCGTCGCCCGCGCCCAGGCCGAGCGGTACGGCTGGCCCACCGCGGTCAACGCCTTCCTCGCCGCCCACGACGCCGCCCCCGTGTACAGCCCGGAGGCCGCGACATGACCACGGCGGGCACCGACACACCCGTCGCCGCGGAGACACCCGGACCCGCTGCCCCGGTGGCCTCCGTGACCACCGCGCCGGTCGTCGCGGCCGCCCCGGTCACGCCGGTCGCCGTGCCGGTCACGCCCGTCGTCCCCGCCGCGGCCCCCGCGCAGCCGGCCCGGACGTGCGTGCCGTCCCTGGTGTCGAAGCTCGGCGCGCGCGAGGTGCGCTTCGCCGCGCTGGGCGACTCCCTCACCGCCGGACTCGGCGACCCCGTCCCCGGCGGATGGCGCGGCTGGGCCGCGCTGCTGGCCTCCGGTCTCGCGGCGGAGCCGTCGGACGTCCGGATGATCAACTGCTCCCGCAGCGGCGCGCTCACCAAGGACGTCGCGGAGGAGCAGCTGAAGGAGGCGCTCAGCCACCGCCCGCACATCGCGTCCGTGGTGGTCGGCGCGAACGACACCCTCCGCGGCTCCTTCGACATCGTCACCGTCGCCCGGCGGCTCGACGCGGTCGTGGGTCAACTCCGCGCCCACGGTGCCGTGGTGCTCACCGCCTGCCTGCCCGACCCCGGACGCATGCTGGGGCTGCCGTGGCCGCTGGCCCGCCCGCTGGGACGGCGCATGGCCGAGCTGAACGCGGTCGTGCACGCCCTGTCGGAGCGGTACGGGGCGGTGCACCTGCACGCCGCCCGCCACTCCTGGGTCGCCGACCGCACGTCGTGGAGCGCGGACCGGCTGCACCCCAGCGAGCTGGGACACCGCCTGCTGGCCCGGGAGTTCCACAACCTGCTGGTGGCGGAGGGACTGCCGGTCGGCGAGCCGCCGTCAACGGTCCCCGGGGGTCCCGGGCCCGGCGCCGCGGCGAGCGTGCTGTGGATGGCGACGAAGGGCACACGCTGGGTCGTCGCCCGCTGCACCGACCTGCTGCCCGACCTGATGCGGCTGGCCGGCCAGGAGGCCCGGCACCGCCTCGCGGGCACCGACGGCCTGCTGGAACTGCGGTCCCGGCACGCCACCGAGCTGGCGCTCGCACGCCTTTCCGGCCCGGCGCCGACGACGTGACACGGACCGCGTCCCCCGTCGGGCGGATCCGGCGGTCCGGCGGTGAACGCGCTCGGGGCCGGAAGGCCTCGCGAGGGTCCTGGAGGGGCACAGGAGGCGGGGGAGGAGAGCCGGGGGCAGCGGAGCACGGCAGGGGGACAGACCGGCCCGTCCGCGTCGTTTCGGCCGATGTCGGTGGGACGGCCTAGTCTGTCGTCGTGACCACCACCGTTCCGCACCAGTTCAGCGGCGGTGTCCGGCCCGCGTCGGGACCCGCCGCCGATGAGGGCCTGGCCCGTCGGCTCAAGGCCCTGGCCTGCACCGCGCCGCTGCACGATCTCGACGTGCGCAAGGCCAACCTCGCGGGCGAGTACTCGGTGTACGCGATGGCCGAGGTCGCCCTGGCCGCCATCGACCTGGTCACGCTCAACATGGACTTCGACACCGGGGCCGACCACGACCAGATAATCTCCCGGCTGATGCCCCGCGTCGCCGCCCAGGCACCGGGCCGTTCCGTCGCCGAGCACGAGCGGGTGGCCCGCTGGGTGCTGGAGAACCTGATCAACGTCGGCAGCGTCGACCGCGGTTTCCGCGCCGTTTACGGCACTTTCGGGCCGGACGGGGCGTATGTCCGCAGGGATTACGACTTCAAGCTCGTCGAGGAGGTCCCCGGCCGCGACGGAACGGTCTACCTGCGGACCACCGACGAGGCGGTCAACGTCCTTGTCGGCGCCCTCGACACCGACGTCACCAGCGCGCAGATCGCCGCCGAGGTCAAGCTGGAGGTGCTGGTCAACCGCGGCCGCCTGGCCGACGCCCAGCTCGCCGCCGAGCAGGCCCGCTACCGCACCGTCCAGTACGCCGAGTCGCTGCGCCGCGCCCTGGACGCCACCCGCCGCAACGTCCGCGCCGTCGACTGGCTGCGCACCGTGCCCGACATGATCGACGAGGCGCTCGGCCACGTCGCCGACCGCTACCGGCACGAGAACGCGATCCTCACCAACATCCGCAAGGCCCGCGACGAGGCCGAGGACCCGGAGAACAAGCGCCGCGCCGCCGAACTCGTCGACATCGTCAAGGACTGCATCCGCCGCCACACCCAGCTCCAGTCCCGGCTGCTGGAGGCCGGCCCCATCTTCCGCGCCGAGCAGGACCGCCAGGCCTTCGCCGCCCCGCGCGGCAGTGCCCTCGTCGGCGTGCTCGACCTGTACGGGCAACTGGTCGCCCCCGTCCTCCCGCTCCCCGTGGAACGGGCGCTGCGCGTCACGGACGCCTGGTTCGCCCGGGGCACGGGCTTCCGCACGGCCGCGTCCGTGCGCGTCACCGACCTCGTGGACGCGCTCCTCACCCCGCCGCTGGAACGCGAGCACCTGGGCGCCGAGATGCCCGAGCCGGACCTCATCGCCACCCCGGACGACAGCCGCTTCAGCGAGGAGCAGCTGGAGTCCGCGCTGGATCTGCTCGACCTGCCGCACGACGCCCCGCGGCGGCTGTCCGGCCTGCTGGCCGAGGCCCGCCGCCGCGACCCCGAACTGCCCTACCTGGTCGCCCTGCTGGCCGTGCACGCCGCCAGCCCGCCGGTCGGCACGGCCTACCGGCAGGGCGAGGGACGCCTGCTGTTCGCCGTCGACGACGGCACCGCGCTGGAGGACCCCGAGTTCGGCGGTGCCGACCTCATCGTGGGCACCGCCCGGCTGGACGCGGCCGGGATGGCGGCGGAACGCTCGGAGGTGGCGTGACGAACGCCTCCACCGTGCGCCGCACCGGCGCCCGCCCGACCGCACACCGCACCACCGTCCGTCCCCAGGAGACCACCCCGTGAACGACCACCGCGAAGGCGAGAGCGCGCCGCAGCCCGCACCCTCCGCCGGCACGGCGGGCGTCACCCCCGCCGACGCCGCGGACGCCGCCCGTCTGGTGGCCTTCGGGCTCCAGCCGAAGCTGCTGCCCGCCCGCGACGCCGAGTACGCCGAGCTGATCCGCCGCTACCGCGAGGACCCCCCCTTCGCCCGGCTCGCCGACGCCGTCGCGACCGGGCTCGGCCTCGTGGTCCTGGAGGTCTCGCCGCGCGCGGGCATGGCGATGGCCGCCGGGGAGGACTCGGTCTTCGCCGTCCGCATAGGCGACTACTCACGCCGCGCCGCCTCCGACGCGGGCGACCGCTTCCTGCACGGCCTGGCCCATCTGGCCACCGCCGCCATGGCGTTCCCGCGCCCGGAGGACCTGGCCGACGACGGCTACATCGGCCGGGTCACGGTCAACGGCATCGACGGGTTCCTGCGCCAGGCCTGCCGCCGGCTGGAGGAACGCGCCGAGGAGCAGGGCGAGAACACCGATCCGGCCAGCGACGCCCCCGGGCTGGAGGCCGCCTGGCGCGTGTACGTGCGCCGCAGTTCGACCGGTGCCACCAAGGACGCCCGCCGGCTGGCCGGTTCCACCACCGGCATCGTCGGCAAGGCGGTGGCGTTCCTCGTCGACTCCGGCTTCCTGCAGCGCACGGGCGACGAGTCCGGCGGCACGTTCCGTACCACCGCCCGCTATCAGTTGCAGGTCCGCGACATGGCCGGCAGCGCCGCCATGGCAGAGCTGCTGGACCTGGGCATCGTCCCGGTGGCCGACGACTCCGCCGCGCTGCTGCCGCCCGAGGACGGCGAGGACCTGGACCTCGTCGCCGGTGCGGGCCTGCCCTTCCACTCCTGAGCCCGGCCCGCTTCCCCGGTCCGCCCGGGAGGCCGCCCCGACCCCGATGCCGTCCGTCCCCGCGTCCGTTCCTGTCCACCGATCCCTGACCACCACCACGAGAGTCCGCCATGTACGAGCTGTCCCGGGTCCGCCTCTACTCCATCGGGCCGGCCGGCGCACGCTATGCCGACACCGTGCTGGACCTGCGCGGAGTGGGCGAGCCCGTGCCGCAGCCGGCCCCCGCCCAGGCGGAGTTCTTCGAGGAGGAGCCGGCCGGGCCGCCGCGCCGCCCGGCGCCCGCGGGCGTGCTCTTCCTGGAGAACGGCGGCGGCAAGTCCGTCCTGCTGAAGCTGATCTTCTCGGTCATGCTGCCCGGCCACCGCAACACCCTCGGCGGCGCGAGCTCCGGCGTGCTGCGCAAGTTCCTGCTCGCGGACGACTGCGGGCACGTCGCGCTGGAGTGGCAGCACACCGTCACCGGCGAACTGGTCGTGGTCGGCAAGGTCAGCGAGTGGCGGGGGCGCCAGGTCTCCTCCGACCCGCGCCGGTTCGCCGAGGCCTGGTACTCCTTCCGCCCCGGCCCCGGGCTCAGCCTGGACTCCCTTCCCGTCGCCGAGTCCACCGCCGTGCGGCCGTCCGCCGAGGGCACCTCGGGCGCGCGCGGCCGCCGCCGCACGATGAAGGGCTTCCGTGACGCCCTCACCGACGCGGGCCGCTTCTACCCGCACCTGGACGTGGTGTGGGAGGAGATCCACGACCGCTGGAACGAGCATCTGGGGCTGCTCGGCCTCGACCCCGAACTCTTCCGCTACCAGCGGGAGATGAACGCCGACGAGGGCGAGGCGGCCGGTCTCTTCGCGGTCAAGAAGGACTCCGACTTCACCGATCTGCTGCTGCGGGCGGTCACCGACACCCGGGACACCGACGGGCTCGCCGACCTCGTGCACGGCTTCGCCGGGAAGCTGGGCCGCCGCGCCGAACTCACCGCAGAACGCGACTTCACCGCGGGCTCCCTGGAACTGCTCGGCCGCATCGTGGACGCCACCGCCGCCCGCGACCGGGCCCGCACCGTGCACGCCCAGTCCGAGCGCCGTACCCGGGGCCTCGCCCGGCGGCTGTCGGCCCGCGCCCACGAGGAGCGCGCCCGGGCCGCCGACCTCGCCCAGGACATGGCCCGGGCCGCGCACGCCGTGACCGACGCCGACGCCGCCCGGGGCCGCGGCTCCCTGATCGCCGCCGAACTCGCCTACCGGCACGCCTCGCTGGCGCTGGCCGTGGGCGAGAAGAGCGCCGCGGCACTGCGCCGTGAGCTCAACGACGCCCGTACGCTCCAGTCCGCCTGGCAGGCCGCCGAGATCGTCCTGCGGCACCGCGCCGCCGCCGACCGGCTCGCGCGGGTCACCGCCGCCATTCGCGAGGCGGAACGCGACGCCGCGCCCGCGCTCGCCGCCCGCACCCGGGCAGCGGGGGACCTCGTACGCGCCCTGCACGCCGCCGCCGACACCGCCGACGAGCGCGCGGACGCGGAGGAGGAGCGGTCCGCGGAGCTCCAGGCGAGGTCCGAGGCCGCGCACCGCGACGCCACCGACGCGGCCACCGCGGCCCAGCGCGCCCGCAGCGAGTCCGGCCACCTGGCGCAGCGCCTCGCCGAGGTCGAGCAGGAGACCGCCGAGGCCGTGCGCGCCGGGTGGCTCGACGACTCCGCCCCGGACGCCGATCCGGCCCGCGCGGCCCTCGAGGCATCGGACGCCGAGAAGGCCGCCGCGGCGGCCGCCGGGACGGCCGGTGAGGCCGCCCGCCGCACCGGCGACCTCGCCCGTGTGGCCGCCGCGGCGGAGTCCCGTGCCGAACTCGCCGCGGCCCGGGCCGCGGACGCCCTCGCGGCGGCCGAGACGGCGCACGCCGCCGAGACCCGGGTCGCCGACGCCCTGGCCGCGGAGCCGCGGCTCGCGGAACTGCTCAGCCTGCCGCCGGCCGCGGCCCCGGACGCCGGCCGTGCCGCCGCTGAACCGGGCGTGGCCATTCCCCCGCAGGCCACGGGCGCACGCCGTGCCGCCCCGCAGGACACCGCTCCCCGCGCCCTCGCTGACGGCCCGCTGAGCGCCGCCGAACTCGACGGCTTCGCCGAGCCGTTGCGGGAGATGCTGGAGGGCGCCGTCGCGTCCGCCGAACGCCAGCTGTTCGACCTGCGCACCGCCGCCGCCGACGACGCGCGCATCCTGGCCGCCCTCGGCGACGGCGGTCTCCTGCCGCCCAGCCCGGACGTGCTGGCCACCGTGGAGTACCTGGGCGAGCACGGCATCCCCGCGCTCCCGGGCTGGCGGTACCTCGCGCAGGCCGTCGACCCCGCGGACCACGCCGCGGTGCTGGCCGCCCGGCCGGAGCTGGTGGACGGCGTCGTCGTCACGGACCCCGGCACCCACGCACGGGCCCGCGAGGTGCTCGCGCAGGCGGCGCTGCTGCCGCGGTCCACGGTGGCGGTCGGCACCTCCTCGGCGCTGCTGGCGCCCCCGGCCCCGGCAGGTCCGGAGCCGGAGGTCTTCCTCGTGCCGCCGAACCCGGCCATGCACGACGAGCTGGCCGCCGACGGCGAGCGCCAGGCGCTGCGCGCCCGTGCCGGCGCCCGCGAGGAGGACATCCGGGGCCTCGCCGCCCGGCTGGCCGAGGACCGCACACTCGCCGCCCGGCTCTCGTCGTGGCGCGACGGCTGCCCGCCGGGCCGGCTCGGCGAGCTCGCCGAAGTGGTCGAGACCGCCCGGGACACCGCCCGCACCGCCCGCGACGAGCTCACCGAGGCCCGCGGCCGGCGCGTGGAGGCCGACGAGGCCGCCGCCGAGGCGACCCGGCTGCGCGACGAGCGGCAGGAGGCTGCGCAGCAGGCCCGCCGAACCGCCGACGCCCTGGCCGGCCTCGCGTTCCGGCTGCGCGAACGCGCCACCTGGCAGCGCAGGACCCGCGAACTGACCGAGGACGCGGCCGAGGCGGAGACCCGCGCCGAGGCCTGCCTCCAGCTGGCCCGTGCCGCGGACGAGGACCGCCGCGCCGCCCAGCGCGCCGCGGACGACGCCCGCCGGACCGCCCGCGTCCTGCGCGCCGAGCGGGCCGAGATCACCGGCGCCCCCGACGAGGCGGCCCCCGACGCCGCGGGGGACGGCGAGGGCCCCGCTGGCGCGCTGCCCGCGCTGCGCGAGGCGTACCGGGCGGCCTCACAGCTGTACGAGAAGGTCGGCGTCGGCGCCGACCTGCGCGCGGAGCAGGCACGGGCCGAGAGCAGCGAGCAGTCGGCCCTCACCGAGCTGGAACGCCTGACCAACAAGGTCCGTACACGTGCGGCCCAGTTGCTGGAGGGACCGGACGGCGCCGACGGCCCGTCCCGGCAGGCCGCCGCCGCGCGTGCCGAACAGCTCGTGGCCACCCTGGACTCGCGTGCCGCCACCGCCATCGAACACCTGGGCCGGCTGCGCGGCGAGGCCGAGCGGCACGCCCCCGCGGACGGCCAGGCGCACACCGGGCTGCCCGAGGAACTGGTGCCCCGCGACGCCGAGCACGCCCAGGAACTGCTGCGCGGCGCGAACGTCGAGCTCGCCGCCCGCAACGACGCACTCGACGTGGCCCGCGCCGCCCACGGCGACCTCGTCCGCGCGCACCGCGGCGCCGAGGACGCGGCGGGGGGCTTCGACGAACTCGCCGCGCTCCTGCGTGACCTGCTCCGGGACGGCGACCGCCAGGCCGACGAGGAGGAGGACGAGCCCGAACCGCACCCCGGCTCCCTGGACGAGGCCAGGACGGCCGCCGCCGAGGCCCGCCGCAGCCTGCGCGGCTGCGCCGCCGACCTGTCGGGCGCCGAGTCGCAGCTGCGCGAGGCGGGCGACGTCCTCGTCCGGCACGCCAACGCCGCCCGCTACGAACAGGTCAGGACCCCCGCCCGGCAGCAGATCAGGGAACTGCCGGCCTCGGCGCTGCCGGAGCACGCCGCGGCGTGGCACCTGGCGTTCGAGCCGCGGCTGCGCGTCCTCACCGACGAGCTGGAGCAGTTGGAGCGCAACCGCGACAGCATCGTGGACCGGCTGCGCGGGCTGGTGGAGTCCTCGCTGGCGACCCTGCGCTCGGCGCAGCGGCTCTCCCGGCTGCCCGAGGGGCTGGGGGAGTGGTCGGGGCAGGAGTTCCTGCGCATCCGCTTCGAGGACCCCGACCACGCCGTACTCGGCGAGCGGCTCGGCGCGGTGATCGACGAGGCCACCCGCGCCGCCGTCCGCAAGAACTCCGATCTGCGGAGGGACGGGATGTCCCTGCTGCTGCGCGCGGTGGCCGCGGCGCTGGAGCCCAAGGGCGTGGCGGTGGAGATCCTCAAGCCGGACGCGGTGCTGCGCGCCGAGCGCGTGCCCGTCGGGCAGATGGGCGACGTCTTCTCCGGCGGCCAGCTGCTCACCGCCGCCATCGCGCTCTACTGCACCATGGCGGCGCTGCGGAGCAATGACCGCGGCCGCGACCGGCACCGGCACGCCGGCACGCTCTTCCTGGACAATCCCATCGGCCGCGCCAACGCCACGTACCTGCTGGAGTTGCAGCGCGCCGTCTCCGACGCGCTGGGCGTGCAGCTGATCTACACCACGGGCCTGTTCGACACGACCGCCCTCGCCGAGTTCCCGCTGGTGGTGCGACTGCGCAATGACGCCGACCTGCGGGCGGGGCTGAAGTACATCAGCGTCGAGGAGCACTTGCGGCCCGGACTGCCGCAGCAGGACCCGGAGTCCGAGCCGGTGCACGGCGAGATCACCGCGACCCGGATGTTCCGCCGCCCGGCGGAGCAGCCCGCCGCCCAGGGCGGCTGACCGGGCCCGCCGCACTCCACCGGGCTCCGGCACTCCCCCCGGCCCGCGGCCCGGGGGGAGTCGTTCGGGGGCACCTGCCAGGGGCGGCTGGGGAGCCGGCGTGGCGGCAGGGCCTACAGGGCCTAGGAGGCCGCTCGCGCGCCGTGCCCGGACAGGCTCCGGGGGCCGCCCGCACCACGTGCCCCGCGACGCGCCCGGCGCCGCTCCCGCCGCCGTTCGCGGCGCAGCGCGCGGGCGGCGCTGCTGGGGCTGGAGATCACGCCGTTGCGCTGGTTCCACACCTGGCGGGTGACCCACACGTCCAGCACGGCCCACGTCGCCACCACGGTGCTGACGATGGCGGCGAGCGTCGCGGGCGCGGCGATCCAGGAGTTCCCGGCCGCTCCCAGCGTCGCGATCACCGCCGCGATGAGGCTGAAGGACACGATGAGCACGGCCCGCACCGCCGAGTTGCGGACCGGGTCGGGCATGCGCGGGCGTCCGACCGGCTCCTCGGCCCACAGCGAGCGCCGCTTCCGCCGCGCCGGAATGTCGCGATCCAATGCGTCCTCGACAAGGTCGTCCATGACATCTGCTCCCTCGCGGGATCCGGGTGGTGCGGTGCCGGACCCCCGATGTCCGACTCCAGAGTGGCTGCCCGGTTTCCGCCGATGAATGCCCCCGCGCATTCCGGAGTGCCCCTCCCGCCCGGATCACGAACAACGGGTGCCCGTGGTTCCCTGTGCGCTGCATTTCGGCCAGTGATGGCCACCGTTCATGCGTACGAATCGGGTCTTCCCGGGACAAGGGAGGAAGGTGGGCTTTCGGACGGGGCAGGTTGCAGTAGTAGGCTCGCGCCGTTTATTGCCGGAACAGGACGTCCCGTGACCGGGTCCGACGTTGGGGAGGCCATGCGCTTTCGCGGTACGACGATCCGGCGGAAGATCGTGGCACTGCTGCTCATTCCGCTGGTGTCCCTCACGGCCATCTGGGCTTTTGCCGCTACCTTGACGGGCCGTCAGGTGTGGGGCCTGTTCGGCGTGGAGCGCACGGTCAACGAACTCCGCTACCCCGTCGAGGACACCGTCCAGGCGCTCCAGCAGGAACGCCGGGCGTCTTTGGTGTACTTGGCCGATCCTCGCCGGTCCGACGCCCGCGCCGCGCTGCTGAGCAGGGAACGCCGGACCGACGACCTGCTCGCCCGACTGCGCTCCAACGCGGCGTCCCCCGGCAACCGGGCCCCGCTCACCGAGGACGCGCGCCGCCGTCTCGATCTGGTCGTCGGCGGGTTCGGTTCCGTCGACGCGCTGCGCGACAAGGTCGTCAGGCGCACCGTGAGCCGCAACGAGGCCTTCGCCGCCTACAGCGCACTGTTCCGCCCCTGCTACGACTTCCTCGACACCCTCAACCCGCTGAACAACGCGGCGATCGACAAGCAGGGCCGGGCCCTGATCCAGCTCGCCCGGGCCCGCGAGGCGGTGAGCCAGGAGGACGCGCTCATGGCCGCCGCCATCACGGCCGGCCGCATGAGCCCGCAGGAGATGCGCTCGTTCACCTTCGCCGTGGCCCAGCAGCGCGCCTACTTCGCCGACAACCTCGGCCTGCTGACGGAGGCCGAGAGCGCCGTCTACCGGGCCTACTGGGACGGCCGGGCCGGACGCGCCCTGCGCGCCGCCGAGGACGCCGTGATCGCCGCCGGCGCCGGGGGCGCGCCCCGGGCCGCGGACCGTGCCTCGTGGCAGGGCACGGCGACCACCGCGCTGGGCGACCTGGACCGCACCGGCACCGAGGCCGGCGACCTCTACAAGAAGAGCGCGGAACCCATCGCCATGCGGTTGCTGGCCAGTGCCGCCATCGCCGGCGGGCTCGGCCTCGTCGCGGTGATCGCCTCCGTCATCGTCTCCATCCGCATCGGCCGGGGCCTCATCCGCGACCTGTCCCGGCTCCGCAAGGAGGCCCAGGAGGTCTCCGGTGTACGACTGCCGCGCGTCATGCGCCGCCTGGCCGCCGGCGAGGAGGTGGACGTCGAGACCGAGGCCCCGCGCCTGGACTACTCCGACGACGAGGTCGGCCAGGTCGGCAAGGCCGTCAACACCCTTCAGCGGGCCGCCGTCGAGGCCGCCGTGCGCCAGTCCGAGATGCGCCGCGGCGTCTCCGAGGTCTTCGTCAACCTGGCCCGCCGCAGCCAGGTCCTGCTGCACCGTCAACTGACGCTGCTGGACGCCATGGAGCGGCGCACCGAGGACACCCAGGAACTGGCGGACCTCTTCCGCCTGGACCACATGACCACCCGCATGCGCCGGCACGCCGAGGGCCTGGTCATCCTCTCCGGCGCGGTGCCGTCGCGGCAGTGGCGCAAGCCGGTCCAGCTGATGGACGTGGTGCGCGCGGCCGTCGCCGAGGTCGAGGACTACGAGCGGGTCGAGGTGCGCCGGCTGCCCCGGCTCGCCGTCACCGGCCAGGCCGTCGCCGACCTCACCCACCTGATCGCCGAACTCATCGAGAACGCCACGGTGTTCTCGCCCCCGCACACCCACGTCCAGGTGCACGGCGAGGCCGTCGCCAACGGCTTCATCCTCGAGATCGACGACCGCGGCCTCGGGCTCACCCCCGACGCCATGCTGGAGGCCAATCTCCGGCTCGCCGAGACCCCCGAGTTCGAGCTCTCCGACACCGACCGGCTCGGCCTCTTCGTGGTCAGCCGGCTGGCCAGGCGCCAGGGCGTGCGCGTCTCGCTGCGCCAGTCGCCGTACGGCGGCACGACGGCGGTCGTGCTCGTCCCCACGGCGCTGCTGACCGAGAGCGCCGACGCCGGTACCGGCGTCGGTGCCGGGGACGGCGAACCCGGCGACCTCGACGGACGCGACGACCTCGACGCCGCCCGCCTGGCCGCGGCGACCGAGCACGGCTTCCGCACCTGGGGCCTGAACCCGGAGCCGGACGAGGAGCTGCGCGAGCACCGCAGGCACGACCCGGATCCCGAGGCCGCGCGGCCGTCCACGCTCCGGCCGGCGACCCCGGCCGCGCCGGAACCGGCCGTGCCGGGCGCCCTGCCCCGTCGCCGCCGCACCCCGGTGCTGGTCGCCGAGAACGGCCGGCCGGTCGCCGCGGGCACCGGGGAGCGCCGCACCCCCGCCGCCGAGGCGCCCGCCGCGTCCGAGGCGCGCGAGGCTTCCGAAGCGTCCGCCTCCGGCGGACTCCCGCGCCGGGTGCGGCAGGCCAGCCTCGCCCCCCAACTGCGCACCGACGGGACCACGGAGACGCGTACGCCCGCCGCGGGCTCCCCCGGTGACGGCGGGGGCCGCGAGCGGACCCCCGAGGAGGTGCGCGACCGCATGGCGTCCCTCCAGCGCGGCTGGGAACGCGGCCGGGCGGACCACCTCGACGAACCAGACGCCCCCGGTCCCGCCCGCACGGGGGTCCCCCCGGCCGAGCCGGGGGAAGACAGCGCAACCAGAACCACCACGGAGGGGAACGGTCCATGACCGCACCATCGAGCCCGACCCGCGAGCTGAGCTGGCTCCTCGACGAGCTGGTCGGCCGCGTCGCCAGCATCCGCAAGGCCCTCGTGCTGTCCGGCGACGGCCTGGCCACGGGCGCGTCCGAGGGGCTGTCGCGCGAGGACGCCGAGCACCTCGCGGCCGTAGCCTCCGGCTTCCACAGCCTCGCCAAGGGCGTCGGCCGGCACTTCGAGGCCGGCCAGGTCCGGCAGACCCTCGTGGAGCTCGACGAGGCCTTCCTCTTCGTCACCGCGGCCGGGGACGGGAGCTGCCTGGCGGTCCTGGCCGACGCCGACTCCGACGTCGGCCAGGTCGCCTACGAGATGGCGCTGCTGGTGAAGCGGGTCGGCGTGCACCTGGCCACCGCGCCGCGCGACGACGACGCGCGGGTGGTGTGACGGGCGCGCCATGAGTTCCGAAGCGGACCGCTGGTACGACGACGACGCCGGACCCGTGGTGCGTCCCTACGCCATGACGCGTGGGCGTACCAGCCATGCCGCCGAGGGCCGGCTCGACCTGATCGCCCTGGTGATCAGCGAATCCCGTTCCGGCGACGCGGAGGAGGACACCGACCGCACGCTGTCGCCCGAGCACGTCGACATCGTGGAACGGTGCCGGGAGCAGCCGATGTCGGTCGCGGAACTCGCGGCCGACCTCGATCTGCCGGTCGGTGTCGTCCGGGTGCTCGTCGGCGACGTACTGGAAGCGGGGCTCGTCCATGTGACCCGTCCGGTGCCGCCGGCCGAGCTGCCCGACGAGGGGCTGCTGCGCGAGGTCATCGACGGCCTGCGCGCATTGTGACGGTCCCCGCCGGGGCCGGAGCGGCACGACCCGCGGAACTGGCTCCGCAACGGCCCGGGGGCCGTGGCGAGTTGGATGGTCGGATCGTAGTAGGGTTCCCGTGCCGTGAGCCGACCGTCCGACAATTCCAGGAGTGATCGATGGTCTTCGGGCGCTCTGACCGCCGTCCTTCCGTCGTCGAGCCGGTCACCCTCAAGATCCTGGTGGCGGGCGGCTTCGGCGTCGGCAAGACCACGCTCGTCGGCGCGGTCAGCGAGATCCGGCCGCTGCGCACCGAGGAGACGCTGAGCGAGGCGGGCCGTCCGGTGGACGACCTCGCCGGCGTCGAGACCAAGCGCACCACCACCGTGGCGATGGACTTCGGCCGGATCACCCTCCGCGAGGACCTGGTCCTCTACCTGTTCGGCACCCCCGGCCAGGACCGCTTCTGGTTCCTGTGGGACGAGCTGGCGCAGGGGGCTCTCGGCGCGGTCGTGCTGGCCGACACCCGGCGTCTGGAGGACTGCTTCTCCGCGGTCGACTACTTCGAGCGGCGCGGCATCCCCTTCGCCGTCGCCGTGAACTGCTTCGACGGAGCCGAGCAGCACGAGGCCGCCACCGTCCGCGACGCGCTCGACCTCGACCCCGAGGTGCCGCTGGTGATGTGCGACGCGCGGGACCGCGCCTCGGCGAAGAAGGTGCTCATCACCGTCGTCGAGCACGCGGCCCAGCTGGCGGGCGTCCGGCGGGCGGCCGCCGCCAACTGAGCCGCGCGGGCCGGGTCAGACGGCCGGCACGGGCACGTCGTCGTCGCGGTCGTCGTCGTCCGCGACGCCCGTGGCCGCGGCGTCACCGGTCGTGTCGTCCTCCCAGCCGAAGCTGCGCTCGACCGCCTTCTTCCAGCGGCGGTACCCCTCCTCACGGGTCTTCCCGTCCATCCGCGGCCGCCACTCCGCGTCCTGCTGCCAGTGCGCCTTGAGCGTGTCCAGGTCGTCCCACACGCCCGTGGCGAGCCCCGCCGCGTAGGCCGCGCCCAGCGCCGTGGTCTCCGAGATCCGCGGCCGGACCACCGGGACGCCCAGGACGTCGGCCTGGTGCTGCATCAGCAGGTCGTTGGCCGTCATGCCGCCGTCCACCTTGAGGGTGGTCAGCTGCACCCCCGAGTCCTGGTACATCGCGTCCACGACCTCGCGCGTCTGCCAGCTCGTCGCCTCCAGCACGGCCCTCGCCAGGTGCGCCTTGGTGACGTACCGGGTGAGGCCGGTGATCACGCCGCGCGCGTCGGAGCGCCAGTAGGGCGCGTAGAGGCCGGAGAAGGCGGGCACGATGTAGGCGCCGCCGTTGTCGGTGACGCTCGCGGCCAGGGGCTCGATCTCGTCGGCGGACCTGATGATGCCGAGGCTGTCGCGGAACCACTGGACGAGGGCGCCGGTGATGGCGATGGACCCCTCCAGGCAGTAGACCGGCGCCTCCCCGCCCAGCCGGTAGCCCATTGTGGTGAGCAGCCCGTTCTTGGAGGGCACCGGGCGTTCACCGGTGTTGAGCAGCAGGAAGCTGCCCGTGCCGTAGGTGTTCTTGGCGTCGCCCGTCTCGTAGCAGGCCTGGCCGAAGACCGCCGCCTGCTGGTCGCCGAGCGCGGAGGCGACCGGTACCCCGGCGAGCGGGCCGACCGCCGTGCCGTACACCTCGGAGGAGGAACGGATCTCCGGCAGGACCGCCTCGGGGACGTTCATCGCGGCCAGGATCGCCGGGTCCCACTGCAGCGTCTCCAGGTTCATCAGCATGGTCCGGCTGGCGTTGGTGACGTCCGTGACGTGCACGCCGCCCTCGGTGCCGCCGGTGAGGTTCCAGATCAGCCAGGAGTCGATGGTGCCGAAGGCGATCTCGCCGTTCTCCGCCCGGCGCCGCAGCCCCGGCACGTTGTCCAGCAGCCAGGCGGCCTTGGGCCCGGAGAAGTAGCTGGCCAGCGGCAGGCCGGTGGACTCGCGGAAGCGGTCCTGGCCGTCGCTGCCGCCGAGCCGCGCGCACAGCGCGGCCGTCCGGGTGTCCTGCCACACGATCGCGTTGTGCACCGGGCGGCCGGTGGCGCGGTCCCACAGGACGGTCGTCTCGCGCTGGTTGGTGATGCCGAGGGCGCTGAGCTGGTCGGGGCGCAGCCGTGCCTTGGCGAGCGCGCCGGCCACCACCGCCTGGACCTTGGACCAGATCTCGGTCGCGTCGTGCTCCACCCAGCCCGGCTTGGGGAAGATCTGGCGGTGCTCGCGCTGGTCGAGCGCCACGATCGCCCCGCGGGAGTCGAAGACGATGCACCGGCTGGAGGTCGTGCCCTGGTCGATGGCGGCCACGTATCGCGTGGCCTGGTCGGACGTTTCGGTCATGACCGCCTCACTTGAACGCTGCGTTGTAGATGAGACCTGACAGGGCGCCGCCGATCAGCGGGCCGGCCACCGGGATCCACGCGTACGTCCAGTCCGAGGTGCCCTTGAACGGGATGGGCAGGACGGAGTGGACGATGCGCGGGCCGAGGTCACGCGCGGGATTGATGGCGTAGCCGGTGGGCCCGCCGAGCGACAGGCCGATGCCGGTGACGAGGAGGGCCACGATGAGGGTGCCGGTGCCGGTCTCGCCCAGGCCCTTGCTCAGCCCGAAGGCCAGGATCGGCAGGACGAGGCCCATGGTGGCGATGGCCTCGGTGAGGAGGTTCTGCCACCAGACGCGGATCTCGGGGATGGTCGAGAACACCGCCAGGGTGGGCTGCCGGGCCTCCTCTTCGTCGTTGGCCCGGAACTGCCCGTAGTAGACGAGCCAGCACAGGACGGCGCCGATCATCGCGCCGATGATCTGCCCGGCCAGGTAGTACGGCACCTGGGCCCACTTGCCCGAGCTGATGGCGACCCCGAAGGTGACGGCGGGGTTGAGCTGGCCGCCGGACAGCGGTCCCGCGGTGTAGGCGCCCGCCAGGACGGCGAGTCCCCAGCCGAAGGAGATGACGATCCAGCCCGACGCCCTCGCCTTCGAGTGGTGGAGCAGTACGCCCGCGACCACCCCGGCGCCGAAGAGGATCAGGATCGCCGTTCCGATGATCTCGCCGACGAAGACGTGTCCGTTGGAATACATGGCGGCTCCTTCTGCGGGCGCACGTGTCGGGCATGCGCCGGCCAGGGAATCGCACGGAGACACGGGTGCGGAGGGTCCCGCCTCCCGCCCGGCTTCCGCGCCACCCGGCAGTGTTGTCCTGGGGTGATGAAGCGTCAAGCTATCGGACAGATCACCTGATTACGACCACCGACGAGCCGTGCCCGAACCGGCCCGGCGCGCCGTCACCCCCACGCGGGCACCGGCGGCCCGCCGTGTCCCGCCCGGCCGCGCAACCTCCAGGTCAGCCCGCGCGGCCGGGTGGACGCGCGGGCGGCCGCCGCCTCCCCGGGGGCGGTCGGCCCTGCTCGGGGATTGACCGGAATCCGCCCCTCGGCTCCCGCGGGTGCGGCAGGCCGTGCGCGTTCGTGGGTTCCCTCCCGGGCCGCGGCCTTCCCGGACGTCGCGCGACCCGGCGCCGGCCTGGCGGTGCGTCATGCGCCCGGTCGCGCGGTGTCCGTGGCGAAAACGGGTGGACGGTGTCAGTGACGGCTGCTAAGTTCTTCTCGAAACGAGAAATACTCGAACTGAGAACAACTGGCCGAGAGGTGGCGGGGGATGGCAGACCGGCAGGGCGAGGACGACTTCCTCGCCGCCTACGACCCGCGCGCCTTCGACCCCATCGCCGTGACCGTCGACGTCGTCGCACTGACGCTGCGTCAGGGGGCGCTGCACGTCCTGCTGGTGCGGCGCGGCGCGCAGCCCTTCGAGGGCGCCTGGGCGCTGCCCGGCGGCTTCGTGCGGGCCGGCCGGGAATCCCTGGACCGGGCGGCGGCCCGTGAACTCGCCGAGGAGACCGGGCTGGACGAGGAGCACGGCCTCGGCCGCGTCCACCTCGAACAGCTCGGCTCCTACGGCGCGCCCGCCCGCGACCCGCGCATGCACGTGGTGTCGGTGGCCTACCTCGCCTTCGCCCCGGACCTCCCCGAGGCGCGCGCCGGCAGCGACGCGGCCGCGGCCGAGTGGGTCCCGGTGGCGTCCCTCGCCCTGGAGGGGAACCCTGACGCGGTCCCGCCGCGTCCCATGGAGCAGGACCGGCCGGCCGGGATCCACGGGGGTGGTCCCGGCCGCCGGTCCGCGGAGCCCGTCCCGTCCACCGCCGGCACGGCGCTCGCCTTCGACCACGGCACGATCCTCGCCGACGGGCTCGAACGCGCCCGCTCCAAGATCGAGTACAGCCCGTTGGCCACCGCCTTCCTGGGCGAGGAGTTCACCGTCACCGAACTCCGCTCCGTCTACGAGGCGGTATGGGGCCGGAGCCTGCACGCCGGGAACTTCCACCGCAAGATCCTCTCCGTCCCCGGGTTCGTCGAGTCCACCGGCGCCACCGCCACGCGCGGCGGTTCCAGGGGCGGTCCCCGGGCCCGCCTCTACCGCGCGGGCGACGCCCGCCTGCTGCATCCCGCACTGCTCCGCCCCGACCGGGAAGAGAGCGTCCGGTGACCGCCACGGCCCGCCCCACGAGCCCGCGCCCCACGACCGCCCCCCGTCCGCGCACCTTCGACGAGGCCCTGGCCGCCCTCGGCCGTCCGTTCCCCTCCGACGCCGCCGAGGCCGCCCGCCACTACCGCCGGCTCGCCCGCCTGCTGCACCCCGACACGGCGCCCGCCGGCCGCGCGGAGGAGGCGGAGGCGGCCTTCGTCCGGCTCACCGACCAGTGGCGGCGGCACACCGGCGACGGCGCCGTGCTCACCACCGCCCGCGGCACCTACCCGCTGGGCCGGGTCCTGGCCACCGGCGACCTCGCCGTGCTGCGCGGCGCGGGCCCGGACACCGTGCTGAAGATCCCGCGCCGGCCCGCCGACAACGACCTGATGGAGCGCGAGGCCCACGCCCTCACCCGGCTGCACACCGTGGCCGACGCCCGGCACCGCGCCTACGCGCCCCGTCTCGTCGAGTCGTTCCGCCACCGCGGCCCCGACGGCACCGAGCGCCGCGTCAACGCCCTTCAGCGGCTGCGCGGCTTCCACACCCTCGCCGAGGTCCGCGCTCTGCACCCCGGCGGCCTCGATCCGCGCGATGCCGCCTGGATGTGGCGCCGTCTGCTGGTCGCCCTCGGCTGGGCGCACCGCGCCGGGATCGTCCACGGCGCCGTCCTGCCCGAGCACGTCCTGATCCATCCCGCGAAGCACGGCCTCGTCCTGGTCGACTGGTGCTGGTCCACCGAACGCGGCACGACCGTGCCCGCCCTGGTCGAGCGGCATCGCGCCCTCTACCCGCCCGAGGTCACCGGCCGGCGTCCCGCCACCGAGGCCACCGACATCCACCTCGCCTCACGGTGTGTGGAGCAACTGATCGGGGACCGCGCGCCCAAGCCGCTGCGCGCCTTCCTGCGCGGTTGCACGCTGCCCGCCGAGGCACGCCGTCCGCACGACGCGTGGCGGCTGCTCGCGGAGCTCGACGAGGCACTGGAACGCCTGTACGGCCCGCGCGCCTTCCGTCCGTTCACCATGCCGGGCACCCGTACCCACACCTGACGCACCAAGGGGGAAACACCATGGGCAGCGGAAGCTGGTCCACCAACGTCTACGACGCCGCCGCGCGCTACCGCGCCGCCTCCGGCACCGGCGCCTTCGCCTACAGCGACCGCGTCACCTCGTCCGCGCCGCGCGGTTCCTGGGCCGCGCACCCCTCGCTCGACCCGAAGGACCTGGGCGTCCGCGAGAGCCGCGACTCCGACGAGCACCCCACCTCGCTCGCCATCGCCGTCCTGTTCGACGTCACCGGCTCCATGCGGACCGTCCCGCAGGTGCTGCAGACCAAGCTCCCCGAGTTGTTCGGCCTGCTGCTGCGCAAGGGCTACACCGAGCACCCGCAGATCCTGTTCGGCGCCGTCGGCGACGCCACCTGCGACCGGGTCCCGCTCCAGCTCGGCCAGTTCGAGTCGGACAACCGCATGGACGACGACCTCGGCAACATCCTGCTGGAGGGCGGGGGCGGCGGTCAGATGACCGAGTCCTACGAGCTCGCCCTCTACGCCATGGCCCGCCACACCTCCCTCGACTGCCACGAGAAGCGCGGCCGCCGGGGCTACCTGTTCCTGATCGGTGACGAGCTGCCCTACGGCAAGGTCAAGGCCCGCGAGGTGCAGGACGTCCTCGGCGACGACCTCCCCGAGGACATCCCGGTCACCCGCATCGTCGCCGAGCTCCGGCAGAAGTTCGACGTCTACTACATCCTGCCGGCGGGCTCCTCCTACGTCGGCAACGCCGAAGTCCTCGGCACCTGGCGCAAGCTGCTCGGCCAGAACGTCATCGAGCTGGACGACCTCGACGCCGTCTGCGAGACCATCGCCCTCACCATCGGCCTCGGCGAGGAGGCCATCGACCTCGCCGAGGGCCTGGACGACCTCGCCGACGTCGGCTCCGCGGCGACCGCCACCGTCGGCAGGGCCCTCGCCGCCCTCGACCGCGACCGCTCGGCCGTGGCGGTGACGGACACGCCTCTGCTCGACGACACGCACGACGCGCACGGCGGGGACGGCTCGACGGGAACGACGCGCCTGTAAGAGCGGTGCCCCGCGCCGCCGCACCCATCCCACCGGAGGGACCCGGAACCGTGCACACCATCGTCGTCGACCTCGGCTACGGCGACGCCGGCAAGGGCACCGTCGTGGACCGGCTCTGCGCCACCGGGCCGGTCCACGCCGTGGTCCGCTTCAACGGCGGCGCCCAGGCGGCCCACAACGTCGTCACCGCCGACGGACGCCACCACACCTTCGCCCAGTTCGGTTCCGGCACCCTGCACGGCGTCCCCACGCACCTGTCGCGCTTCATGCTCGTCGACCCGCTCGCGCTCGCCGCCGAGGCGGACCATCTGACCGCGCTCGGCGTCCCGGCGCCGTACGCCCTGCTGACCGTCGACCGCGAGGCCCGCCTGACCACGCCGTACCACGCCGCCGCCAACCGCCTGCGCGAGCGGGCGCGCGGTGCGGCGCGGCACGGCTCGTGCGGCATGGGGATCGGGGAGACCGCGGCCTACGCCCTCGCGCACCCGGAGGACGCGCCGACCGCGGGCGACTGCGTCTCCCGCCCCCGGCTGCTGCGCAAGCTGCGCCTCCTGCACGACCGCCTGGCCGACGAGCTCGGGCGCGCCCTGCCCGCCCCGCCGCCGGAGCACTGCGCCGACGCCTTCACCGCGTTCGCCCGTGCCGTGACCCTCACCGACGGCACGCACCTGGCCCGCGTCCTGCGCACCGGACCCGTGGTGTTCGAGGGCGCCCAGGGGGTGCTGCTCGACGAGTGGCACGGCTTCCACCCCTACACCACGTGGTCGACCACCACCTTCGCCAACGCCGAGGCGCTGCTCGCCGAGTCGGATCGGTCATGTACCGCCCGGCGCCTCGGAGTCGTCCGCGCGTACACCACGCGGCACGGCCCCGGCCCCCACATGACCGAGGACCCGGGGCTCGCCCCGCTGCTGCCCGAACCCCACAACGGTACGGGCGCCTGGCAGGGGGACTTCCGCGTCGGCCACTTCGACGCCGTGGCGCACGCCTACGCCGCCGAGGTCTGCGGCGGCGTGGACGCCCTCGCGCTGACCCACCTCGACGCCCCCGCCCGCTGCCCCGCGCTCCGTCTCGTCCGCGGCTACGACACCGGGCAGAGCCGGCTGCCCGTCTCCCGCCCCGGTGACCTGAGCGGTCAGGCCGCCCTCACCGCCCGCCTGACGACCGCCCGGCCCGCACGCTGGGACACCCCGGGCGCCGACGCGGCCGCCTGGTCACGGGCCGTCGGCGACGCGCTGGGTGCCCCCGTCGTCCTCGAGTCGTACGGGCCGACCGCGGCCGACAAGCGGGAGGTTCAGCGCAGGATGCCCGCCCGGCGCGCGGCGGTCAGCCAGGAGGGGAACTCGGAGAGGATCCGGTCGTAGAGCTCGGCGTCCGGCACGGTCGCGATGTCGTCCACGGCGAAGAAGCCCACGTTGTCCACGCGCCGGCCGGGCAGGGTGTCGAACCGCTCCAGCACACCGAAGTTGGCCCGGCCCAGACCGACGAACTGCCAGAACAGCGGCTCCTCCACCGCCTCCCGCAGCTGCTGTTCGATCTGCGCGTTGCGGTAGACGCCGCCGTCGGAGAAGAACAGCACGAGCGTCGGCACGGGCGCCGGGTTCGCCCGGACGAACGCCCGGACCTCCGCGATGACCTTCTGCTCCTCGTTCTGGATGCCGACGAGCCGCATGTCGACCTGGCCGGGCTGCATTCCGTGACGCGGCTTCTTGGGACGGCCGAACAGGCTGAGCTCGCCGACCCGCACGTGCAGCCGCAGCCACTCCGGCAGCTCCGCCAGGCGCAGGTCCGGCAGGCGCGCCGGGTAGGAGGCGAAGGTCCACGCCTGCATCTCGCCGTCGTCGTCCATCTGCGCCGCGACCGCCGCCATGCGCTCCACCACACCGGCGACGACGCCCCGCGCGTACAGCCCGCTCATCGACCCCGACGCGTCGAGCACGAGGACCACCCGGGCCACGACGTCCGCCGCGCCGTGCTTGCGCAGGCTGACGGCCACCTGCTCCTTGCGCAGGCTCAGGCGTTTGCGCATGTCGGGCGGCAGATGCTCCTCGCCCTTGGTGAGCCGTGTGACCGGCGGCGGGGGAGGAGCGGCGGCCGCCGGGAACGGCGCGGGCGCGGGTACCGTCCCCGGGTACGAGGGAGGCGGCGCCGGGACCGGAGGCGGCGCCGGGACCGGGGGCGGCGGCGCGTCGACGGTGATGCCGAAGTCGGTGGCCAGTCCGGCGAGGCCGGACGCGTAGCCCTGACCCACCGCCCGGAACTTCCAGACGCCGCCCCGGCGGTACAGCTCCCCGCCGACGAACGCCGTCTCCATCTCCGCCCGCATGTCGAAGCGCGCGATCTCCGCCCCGTTGCGGGCGTCCAGCAGCCGCAGCCGGAGCCCGGGCACCTGCCCGAAGGTCCCGCCGTCCGCGGAGGCGCAGAGCACGATCCGCTCGACGGCCGGCTCCACCCGGGCGAGGTCCACGTCGAGCGCGTCCGTCGCCTGTGCGGGACCGGCCTGCTTCCCGACGTGCCGTACGGCCTCGGAGCCGTGCACCGGCTGGTTGTAGAAGACCAGGTCGCCGTCGGAACGCACCCGCCCGTCGGCGGTCAGCAGCAGCGCCGAGGCGTCGACGTCCGGCACGCCGGGGCCCGGCGACCAGTCCAGCACGGCCCGCACGGCGGGCACGGGCACCGGGAGATTGGCGCCTTTTCGCAGGGATTCGGGTGTCACGGACGCCAGTCTGCCCTGTCACCCGCCGCGACGGACAGGTATCGGCACCCGACACCCGGCGGCGCCGCCGCCGTCGGATACAGTCCGCGGGTGACCAGTCGTCAGAAGGACAGCCACTGCTCCTATTGCGGTGCGGAGTTCGGCCCCGGCGCCGGGTGGCCGCGGACCTGCCCCGACTGCGGGAACGTCACCTACCGCAACCCGCTGCCGGTCGCGATCGCGCTGCTGCCCGTGCGGACGGACGGCACGACCGGGCTGGTCGTGGTCCGCCGCACCATCGAGCCGGCGCGCGGCATGCTCGGCCTCCCCGGCGGATTCGTCGACCACGGCGAGACCTGGCAGCAGGCCGTGGTCCGCGAACTCGACGAGGAGACCGGCATCGAGGCCGCCGTCTCCGACGTCCGGCTCGTCGACGCCCTCAGCGGCGACACCGGCCACGTACTGCTCTTCGGCCTGCTGCCCGAGCGGGCCGAGGAGGAGCTGCCGCCCGACGTCCCCACCGACGAGACCGACTCCCGGCAGATCCTCACCGCCCCCGCCGAACTGGCCTTCCCGCTGCACACGCAGGCCGTGCGGAACTGGTTCGACGGCCGCTACTGAGCGGCCGCGCCCCGCACCCGCACGGCGTGGCCCACCTCGTCGTGCCCGTCCCGGGTCACGACCACGGTGCCGTCCGCGAGCCGGGACGTGAAGCGCTCCGTACGCGGCTCCGCCCAGCCGTCGCCGGAGTCGGTGACCAGCAGGCCGCCGCCCGTACGCCCGGCCGCGGGCAGCCACGCCTCAAGGACCACCGAACCGTCGTCCTCCGCCACCGGCACCACCGACCCCGCCCGGGCCAGCACCGGGATGCGCTCCTGCGGCGCGGGCAGCAACACCTGCCCCGGCCCCTGGTACGCCTCCCCGGTCGCCGTGTCGTACCACAGGCCGCGCGGCAGCCGCACCGCCCGCTCCGTCGCGCCCTGCTCCATCACCGGGGCCACCAGCAGGGCGTCGCCGAGCAGGAACGCGTCCCCGCACGCGCGCAGTTTGCGGTCCTCCGGGTCGCCCCACCACACCGGCCGCACATAGGGGGCGCCCGACTGCCGCGCCCCGTGCGCCAGCGTGTACAGGTACGGCATCAGCCGCTCCCGCTCGCGCAGCGCGGCCCGCGCGCCCTCCAGCACCCGCGGCCCGAACTCCCACGGCTCGCGGCGGCCCGAGGTGATCGCCGAGTGCGTACGGAAGAACGGGAAGTACGCGGCCATCTGGAACCAGCGCAGATACAGCTCGGGCGACGGACTGCCGGTGAACCCGCCGACGTCCGGCCCCGAGTAGGGCACCCCGCACAGCCCCAGGCCCAGCACCAGCGACAACGACGCCCGCAGCCCCGGCCAGCCCGTCGAGACGTCGCCGGACCACGTGCCGCCGTAGCGCTGCATGCCCGCCCAGCCCGAGCGGGAGAAGAGGAACGGCCTGTTGTCGGGGTGCAGTTCACGCAGGCCCTCGTACCCGGCCCGCGCCATGCAGAGGCCGTAGACGTTGTGCGCCTCGCGGTGGTCGCCACCGCGGCCCTCCAGGGCGTGCCGGGCCGAGCGGGGGAGCGTCGCGTCGCCGAACGCCGCGAAGGACACCGGCTCGTTCATGTCGTGCCACACCCCGGCGAAGCCCTGCGCCAGGCGCTCCGCGTACAGCCCGCCCCACCACTTGCGCACGCGCGGGTCGGTGAAGTCCGGGAACACCGCGTCCCCCGGCCACACCACACCGCGGACGGTCCCGCCGTGGGCGTCCCGCACGAAGGCGTCCGCGGCCGCCCCGCTGTCGTGGACGGGGTTCCCGGGTTCCTCCTTGACCGCCGGGTCCACGATGGACACCAGGCGCACACCCCCGGTCCGCAACTCCTCTGCCAGCCCCGGCAGATCGGGGAAGCGCTCGCGGTCCACGGTGAAGACCCGGTGGCCCTCGTAGTGGTCGATGTCCAGGTGGATCGCCGACAGCGGCAGCCCGCGCTCCCGGTAACCGGCGGCCACCCGGCGCACCTCCGCCGCGGAGCCGAAGCCCCACCGCGAGTGCTGGTACCCCAGTGCCCAGCGCGGCGGCAGCGCGGGGCGTCCGGTCAGGGCCGTCCACGCGGTCAGGATGCGCGCCGGCGTGCCGGGGATCACCCAGTAGCGCAGCGGACCGCCGTCCACCCGCACTTCGCAGCCACCGGGACGGTCGTGCCCCGAGCCCGCGCCCTCCTCTCCGGCGCGCAGCGTCACCCGGCCGTCCCAGGTGTTGTCGTGGAAGACCAGGTGGCTGCCCGCGTCCGCCACCACCAGTTGCACCGGCATCGTGATGTACAGCGGATCGGTCTCCGGTTCGAAGGTCCCGTCCGGGTCGGTGTTCCACAGCCGGTACGAACCCTCGCCCAGCCGCGGCCCCGACGCGCGTCCGCCGAGCCCGAACACCGCCGCGTCCGCCGCCGTCTCCGAACGCTGCACCCAGCGGGGCTCCGCGCCGTCCCGGGAGCCGAGCGGGTCCCACCAGCGCGGCGGCAGGTCCTTGCGCAGCAGCAGCCCCCCGGGCGTGCGGAACTCCACCGCGCCGTGCCGCGACACCATCACGGTGACCCGCTCCGACACCACCCGCCAGCCGTCCTTGTCCGGCTCCATCACCGCCCGGACGTCCGCGTCCGGGCAGCTCCCCGCCAGCGCGTAGGACGGCTCCGGCTCCGCCCCGTCCCAGCCGCAGAAGACCGCGCCGCCCGCCGCGACCCGCACCCGCAGGCTCGACCGGGCGAACCGGACCAGGCCGCCGCCCGGCAGCGGGTCCGCGCCCTCGGCCGCCCCCGGCACCCGCGCCCGCTCGGGTCCCCTCCGCGGCAGGTCCCGCGCGTCCGTCCGCTGCCGGCGCCACGCGGCGCGCACCGACCGCAGCCCGTTCGCCGATCCGACCGCGCGCACCTGCCGTGCCAGGTCCCGAGCATCCATCGACCCCACCCTTTCACCGTTCCCGCCACGCCCCGCCGCCCGCAGGCCCCCTGTTCACCGGGGTCCGGGCACATGGTGACACCCCCGAATGTGTGGGGTGGGCCCTGGCGCCGAAGACGATCACGTGGCATCGTCCTGCCCATCCGCGCGCCGGGACATTCCGCCCGCCGCGGTCCGACCGCACACGACGCAGCGCCGCGTACCGTCCGGGAGCCGCCCCATGAGCACCACGTCCGAGCCCGCCACCCCCGCGGAGACCGCGCGGCCGCTGTGGCGGCCCGGCCCCGACCGCGTCGCCGGCGCCCAGGTGACCCGCTTCCAGACCTGGGCCGCGGGCCGGCACGGCGCGCCCGCCGCGGACCTCGCCGACCCCGTCGCCGGCTACGCCGCGCTCCACGGCTGGTCGGTGCGCGAGCCGGAGGCCTTCTGGCGGGCCGTCGTGGAGTGGTTCGACGTGCGCTTCGCCACCCCGTACGAAACGGTGCTCGCCGACGCCTCGATGCCGGGAGCGCGCTGGTTCCCCGGCGCCACCCTCAACTACGCCGAGCACGCGCTGCGTCCGGCCGGGGACCCGGCACGCGCCGACGCGCCCGCGCTGCTCCACCTCGACGAGCGCCACGACATCGGCGCGACGAGCTGGGGCGAACTGCGCCGCCAGGTCGCCTCCCTCGCCCACGAACTGCGCGCCCTCGGCGTCCGCCCCGGCGACCGGGTCAGCGGCTACCTCCCGAACATCCCGCAGGCGGTCGTCGCGCTGCTTGCCACCGCGGCGGTCGGCGGCGTGTGGACCTCCTGCGCCCCGGACTTCGGTGCCCGCAGTGTCCTGGACCGCTTCCAGCAGGTCGAACCCGTCGTCCTGTTCACCGTCGACGGCTACCGCTACGGCGGCAAGGAGCACGATCGCACCGCCGTCGTCGCCGAGCTGCGCGACGAACTGCCCTCGCTGCGCGCCGTCGTGCACATCCCGCTGCTGGGCACCGCCGCGCCCGAGGGCACGCTGGAGTGGGACGCCCTGGTCTCCGGCGACCGCGAACCGGTCTACGAGCAGGTCCCGTTCGACCACGCGCTGTGGGTGCTGTACTCCTCCGGCACCACCGGCCTGCCCAAGGCCATCGTCCAGTCCCAGGGCGGCATCCTGCTGGAGCACCTGAAGCAGACCGGGCTCCACATGGACCTCGGGCCGCAGGACCGCTTCTTCTGGTACACCTCCACCGGCTGGATGATGTGGAACTTCCTCGTGGGCGGCCTGCTCGCGGGCTCCACCATCGTCCTGTACGACGGCAGCCCCGGCTTCCCCGACACCGGCGCCCAGTGGGGCGTCGCCGAACGCACCGGCACCACCGTCTTCGGCACCTCCGCCGCCTATGTCATCGCCTGCCGCAAGGCCGGGGTGCACCCCGGCCGCGACCACGACCTGTCGGCCGTCAAGTGCGTGGCCACCACGGGCTCCCCGCTCCCGCCGGACGGTTTCCGCTGGATCCACGACGAGGTCAAGGAGGACCTCTGGATCGCCTCCGTCAGCGGCGGCACCGACGTCTGCAGCTGCTTCGCGGGAGGCGTGCCGACCCTCCCGGTGTACATCGGCGAGCTCCAGGCACCCTGCCTCGGCACCGATCTGCAGGCCTGGGACGCGTACGGCAAGCCCGTCACCGACGAGGTCGGCGAGCTGATCGTCACCAACCCCATGCCGTCCATGCCGATCCACTTCTGGAACGACCCGGACGGCGCCCGGTACCGCGACAGTTACTTCGAGATGTTCCCGGGCGTCTGGCGGCACGGCGACTGGATCACCCTCACCTCGCGCGGCACGGTGATCATCCACGGCCGTTCCGACTCCACGCTCAACCGACAGGGCGTCCGCATGGGCTCCGCCGACATCTACGAGGCCGTCGAACGGCTCCCGGAGATCCGCGAGTCGCTCGTCATCGGCGTCGAACAGCCCGACGGCGGCTACTGGATGCCGCTGTTCGTGCAGCTCGCCGACGGCGCCGAACTCGACGACGCCCTGCGCGACAAGGTCAAGCGCACCATCCGCGAGCAGCTCTCCCCCCGGCACGTGCCGGACGAGATCATCCCGGTCCCCGGCATCCCGCACACCCTCACCGGCAAGCGCATCGAGGTCCCCGTCAAGAAGCTCCTCCAGGGCACCCCGCTCGCCAAGGCCGTCAACCCCGGCTCCGTCGACGACATCGGCCTCCTGGCCTTCTACGAGGAACTGGCCCGCACCCGCGGCTGAGCGGCCGGGGCCGCCCGCCGGCGGGCGGCCCCCGCCGACGGTCCGTCACTGTCAGTGGCTCCGGTTACGGTGAGTGAGCATTGATCGCCGTACCCAGGGGGAGTCATGACACACACCACGAACCGGGCCACGAACCGCGCCGCGAACCGTGCCGAGAACCCGAACAGGACGGCCCGGCGCACCGGCAGGACCGGGCGGCGCGCCCTGCGCCGCGAGGCCCCGACCACCGTCGCGCTCCTGACCGCGGCCGCGGACTTCGACGTCATGCGCGGCTACCGCAGCTTCCGGTTCCACGACCACACCGACTACCTGCGCCGTACGGAGGGGCTGCTGCGCTCCCTGACCTCCCGCGGCATCCACGTCCGCGTCGGGGCCTTCGACCCGGAGGAGTACGCCCGGTACTGCGCGGACACCGGCAACGACCCCGACACCTCACGCGCCCGGGCACGCTACGCGGCGGACCTCACGGCTTCGGGACCCACCGTCCCCTACACCGGCCAGGCGCTGGAACACCTCGTCACGCAGATCGAGTACGAGACGACCCGCCAGGCGACCTGGGAGCTCGCCGGCGACATCCTCGCGCGCGCCGGGGACTGCGCGTGCTGCGGCGACGACCTCGCCCGCACCTCCTTCGACCGGGCCTCCCAGGCACTGACCCGTCTTCTCGACGCCGCGGGTCCCGGCAGCCACCACGTGGTGTGCAGCGTCCCCACCGAGGACACGACCCTCCTCGCGGCGATGCACGCCCGCTGCGACGACCACGGGATGGTCCACCTCGCCGAGGCCGAGGCCCTCGTCTGCTGCACCGTCCTCGCCGCCGGACTGGCGACGGACAGCCCAGGAGGCCTCGTCGTGCGCAGTACCGCCCCCTCCTCGGGACGGGGCGGCCCCGGAGCCGGACCCCCCGACGAGGTCCGCGGCTGGACACTGCGCGACGGCTGGCTCAGCCCGCTCAGCGAGGCCGAGGTCTTCAACGCCTACTGCACGGACGCCGAGACCGGCGAGCCCGTCCCGCCCGAGCCCGGCGTCGTCCACCGCCCGGGCTTCCCGCTCCCGCCCCCGGAGGACTGACCGCACGGCGGCGCCGGCGCGCCGAGGGGCGCCCCGCACACCGGCGGGACGCCCCTCGGGGAAAGCGGCTTCACCTCACTCGCCGGACAGCACCGCCTGCGCCGCCCGGCGGGCCTCGTCGGCCGTGTCCGTCGCCCGTGCCGCCGCGGCGGCACGCTCGCACTGCGCCAGCGTGTACTTCGCCAGCGTCGCCCGCACGTACGGCAGCGACGCCGCGCCCATCGACAGGCTCGTCACGCCCAGACCCGTCAGCACGCAGGCCAGCAGGGGATCGGAGGCCGCCTCACCGCACACACCACAGCTCTTGCCCTCCGCGCGGGCCGCCTCGGCGGCCGCCGCGACCAGGTCCAGCAGCGCCGGCTGCCACGGGTCCTGCAGCCGCGAGACCGACCCGACCTGGCGGTCCGCCGCGAAGGTGTACTGCGCCAGGTCATTGGTCCCCAGCGAAAGGAACTCGACCTCCTGCAGGATCGACCGCGCCCGCAGCGCCGCCGACGGGATCTCCACCATCGCCCCGAACTTCGCCCGCAGCCCGGCTTCCCGGCACGCGTCCGCGAACGCCTTGGCGTCGATGCGGTCCGCCACCATCGGCGCCATGACCTCCAGGTACACCGGCAGACCCTCGGCCGCTGTGGCGAGCGCGCGCAGCTGCGTCCGCAGGACCTCCGGGTGCGCCAGCAGCGTGCGCAGACCCCGCACGCCCAGCGCCGGGTTCGGCTCGTCCGCCGGAGTCAGGAAGTCCAGCGGCTTGTCCGCGCCCGCGTCCAGCACCCGCACCACGACCCGGCCCTCGGGAAAGGCTTCCAGCACCTGCCGGTACGCCTCGACCTGCTTCTCCTTGGAAGGAGCCTGCTTGGAATCGTCCAGGAACAGGAATTCGGTACGGAACAGACCCACGCCCTCGGCACCCGCCGCGACCGCGGCCGGGACGTCGGCCGGTCCACCGACGTTCGCCAGCAACGGCACCTTGTGGCCGTCAGAGGTCGCACCCGGCCCCGACGACGCCGCGAGCGCGGCCCTGCGCTCCGCCGCAGCCTTCGCCAGCTCGGCCCGCCGGTCCTTGCTCGGCTCGACGAAGATGTCGCCGGTGCTGCCGTCCACGGCGATGACCGTGCCCTCGGTCAGCTCGGTCGCGCCCTGCAGCGCCACGACCGCGGGCACACCGAGGGCCCGGGCCAGGATCGCGCTGTGACTGGTCGGGCCGCCCTCCTCGGTCACGAACCCCAGCACCAGCGACGGGTCCAGCAGCGCCGTGTCCGCCGGGGCCAGGTCCCGCGCGATCAGCACGTACGGCTCGTCGCTGTCCGGCACACCCGGCATGGGCACACCGAGCAGCCGCGCCACGATCCGGTTCCGCACGTCGTCCAGGTCCGCGACCCGGCCGGCCAGGTACTCGCCCGCGTTCGCCAGCAGCGCCCGGTACGAGGCGAAGGCGTCGTACACGGCGCGCTCCGCCGAACTCCCCACCGCGATGCGCCGCTCCACATCGGCCATCAGCTCGGGGTCCTGCGCCATCAGCGCCTGGGCCTCCAGCACCGCCTGCGCCTCGCCGCCGGCCAGATTGCCGCGCGCCACCAGGTCGTTGGCGACCGCTTCCACGGCCTGCCGCGCCCGCGCCTGCTCCCGCGGCGCCTCCTCGGCCGGAATCTGCTTGGCCGGGGGCTCCAGCACCGCGGTGCCCATGTGCCGTACCTCGCCGATCGCCACACCGTGGCTGACACCGACGCCTCGCAGCGTTGTCTCCATCTCACCCGTCTCCGGTTGTCGCGGACGCACGCGACCGCGTTCCCTGTAACTGCGTCGTGTACCTGCGTCGGAAGTGGCCCTGCCGAAAAGGCTACGTCCAGGAGAAGAGGGTGGCGCCGGCGACCACGTCGCCGTCCTCGAGCAGACCGGACAGCGCGTCGGCCGTCGCCTCCAGTGCCACCACGGGGCACACCGGGGACTTGCCGGCGGCCTCGACGGCGGCCGGGTTCCAGCGCACCATCTCCTGGCCGCGCAGCACGGTGTCGCCCTTGGAGACGAGTACCTCGAAGCCCTCGCCGCCCAGCTGCACCGTGTCGATGCCCAGGTGCGTCAGCACCCCGTGGCCCTCGCTGTCGACGACGACGAACGCGTGCGCGTGCAGGGAGACCACGACCCCGTCGATGGGGGACAGCGCCGTCGACGGCTCGCGCACGGGGTCGACCGCTGTACCGGGGCCGACCATCGCGCCGGAGAACACGGGGTCCGGCACCGCGGCCAGTCCGATGACGCGCCCGTTCAGGGGCGCCGAAACAGTCGTCATAGTGAAGCCTCCCAAGTGGTCCAGACCACTTAGTCTGCCACCCCTTCAGGAGCGGCCACACCTCTGGGCAGCGGATTTGCTCCGACCGGGCGGGTCCACTAGGTTGGGACAACCCCCGGGACGAGAGAGCGCGGAAACGTGTGTGCTCGTAATCCGGTGGTAAATCCGACGGAAAGCATCTGCTAAAGTCGGAGTGCGGGAAAGCCGAAAGGCCGGAACGCAAAAGCAGGAAAGCGTGAATCCCCGCCGGCGGGAATCGGGCCCGAAAGAGTCTGATAAGCTGGTGACAACGAAGGGAAAGCCCGGAGGGGCCGGTGAAACGGTCTCGAAGGAAGCTTCCGTTCCTTGAGAACTCAACAGCGTGCCAAAAGTCAACGCCA